>MVQO01000227.1 GCA_002067585.1 Syntrophorhabdus sp. PtaB.Bin027 | reverse complement strand
ATGTCCATCGTGCAAGCAAAAATGTCTGTTTAAAAATATAACCTGCTACACTCCAGAGTGTGGTGGTCCAGGCAACATTGATAGCAGACTGTAACCCGGTTACAGTATCGAAAGATAACTTTGCACTGTTAATGTTACTGATAAACACGAAAACATATATCACTAACTTGTCCAAGCCTTTGTTCATCAATGCATGCTCCTCGGTATAACAATAGACCATTTGGTTTCTCACATTCCTGTCCCCATGTATACCATTTTGCTCTGAGTAGAGTTCTGGAGACATTCCGATAGGGAATCCTTCTCATCTCAGTATCGTCTTTGGCTCATTTTTTTTGATATTCATGACTCTTCGTGGTACTATTTTTCGACATTCTTTTTTCCTGTATGCTTTTTGCCTCTTCAATTTTGCCTATTATTTTTTTCTCTTTTTCCTATTACTCCTCTACAATTCTATTTATTATTCACTAATCCGCAATAGCTACTGGAAGCGTTTTCTCCTTCTTAAGGGTAGCTGTCTTGAACTGAAAGTGACCCGGGTGAGATCAGGAGGCTACCCGAGCCAGGTTGTTCCCTGCTCTATGCAGAGAATGCCGGAAGTAGATGAAGCCTTGTAAAAGGTCTTCGTCTTCGGAGTCTCCACACGACGGTGTGCAGAAGCCATCTCTCCTTTCTTGGGAGATCCCGTGAGCGCCCAGACCATCTCAACTATAGCAAAAAGTGTGGATTCCGAGGTAAAGGCATTCCACTAACCGATCACTCCCTGATCACTATGTCTATCTCTTCCTTGACGGCATCAGCTTAAAGATCAGAACCGGTTCGGGTCGAAGAAGAAGGCAATTCTGACGGCCAACGGCATTACGAGACAAGGCAAGGGGGAACTCATTGACTTTACCCTGGTCAGGCATGAGCGTGAACATGCCTGGGTGGGATTTTTCTTGAACCTCCTCATGAGAGGCCTTGCAGGAACCAACCTTCTTCTCGTCATAACCGACGGCAACCAGGGACTTGTTAATGCCGTGGATCTCACCTATCTGTGAATGCCACGTCAGCAGTGCTGGGCTCATAAAATGTGAAACGCAGCAACCCATCTCTCAACAAAGGACCGGGATGAATATATGAAGGAAGCACGGAACATCTATGATGAAACTCACGAAAAGAAGCCATTGAAC
>MVQO01000226.1 GCA_002067585.1 Syntrophorhabdus sp. PtaB.Bin027 | reverse complement strand
TTATCTATGGTCGCCTTGTTGGGTATGGCCTGAGGAAACGGTATGTATGCTGCCTTTCTTGGACCTGTACCCACGTTGAATTCACTCTTCATGACCACCGGGCACCCTGTAGAGCAGGAACCGCAGGCTGTACACTTTTTCGTATCAATATAGCGTGTTTTTTTGAAGATGGTAACATGGAAACCTGTACCTTTTTTCTTTACCGCAAGGGGTTTTGCCCATGACAGAATCTCAATGTTCTGATTAAGCGACACTTCCACCATCTTAGGTGAGAGGACACAGGTTGCACAGTCAAGAGTGGGGAAGGTTTTGTCTAGTTGTATCATCCTTCCACCTATAGAGGGCCCTTCTTCAAGCATGGTAACCTTGACCCCACACGATGCGAGTTCGAGGGCTGCTGTAATACCTCCTATTCCTCCACCTATGACAAGTACATTTTTCTCTGCCACCGTGACTCCTGCACTCCGTTATCTATCTTCAAAATCCTAAATTCTAATATGTAAATCCAAAAATAATATCTAAGCCCCAATAACAAAAGCTCAAAACAATTGAACGGCCACATGGCATGCTCTTTGAGCATCGGAATATTCGAGTTTGTTTCGTGCTTCGAAATTGGGATTTCGAATTTGCCATTCTCGTTTATCCTTTCAGTATATCTTTCAACTTATCCCTCACCTTGTGCATATCAGCAATGATCCCGTAGTGGGCATATTGAAATATAGGCGCTTCGGCATCTTTATTTACTGCAATAATACAATCTGAATCCTTCATTCCAGCTACATGCTGGAATGCCCCGCTGACACCCATAGCCAGATACACTTTCGGTTTAACCGTTTTACCTGAAGTACCAACCTGTCTTGCTTTGGGTAGCCAAAGTTTGTCGATGACAGGCCTTGAACCAGCGATGACTGCTTTGAGCATCCCGGCAAGCTCCTCGTAATCAGAAACTTCGTCCTTGTTGCCAACTCCCCTGCCAAGAGAGAGCAGGAACTCAGCCTTCGTGATGTCCACATCAGATTTTTCTTCCTCCACAAATTCCATGAAGGTTCTCGCAGAACTCACTGCAACATCTTCCATTGTCCCGACAGAAGGGGCAACATCTTTGTCAGCAGCAAAGTCTTTAAAGCTTCCGCTCCTAACTGTAACAATAGCAGTCCCATTGCCGATTGGACGAAATTCACCAAAGATCTTGTCTGAATAGTAGCTCTTGTAAAAAATACCTTGATCCTTGTCGCAACTATTCACATCAGTGATAATGGGCAGATCAAAATAACCTGCAGCGTAAGAAGCAAGCTCTGTTCCTGAAGAGGAGTTCGTAAAAACAATCATATCAGGCTTTCCGCGGTCAGCCACAACTTTTTCCAGAATGTTAACCATATTGAGAGGGTTGAGGAACACTGCCTCTTCGACTTTCACCTTAACTATACTATTGACCAATTGCTCTTTGATTCCATATTCACCCTCTGGGATGATAAGGATTGCATCTTTTCCAAGATGAGTGCAAAGCCCTATGGAATCTAAATTTCTCTCTTCGAATATGCCACGCCTTACTTCTGAAACAACGAGTGCGTAACTCATTGGTACACCCCCTTCTCCTTGAGAATTCCAATCAATTCTTTGCATGCACTTTCCAGTTCTCCGCTTAAGATTGTGGCACCGGCCTTCTTAGGCGGATATATCCATCTTGCCACTTCAATTTTGGCTGTAACATTTTCCTGGTAATCTGCTGATTTGAAGATTTTTCTCTCTACTTTCGATGCCTTTCGAATACCCATGATTGAAACATACCGTGGCTCATTGATTCCTGTCTGAATTGACATCACGCACGGGAGCATAACCTTTACCCGCTCCTGGAGACCTCCTTCAAGCTCTCTTCTTACGACTGCATGATCTTTTTCAAAGGAATCAATGCCGATGACCATTGAAACAAAGGGAAGCCTCATCTTGGCAGCAAGAATGCCACCAAGTGAAGCAAACTGGTCATCCTCTGATTGTACACCCGTAAAAATCGCATCAAAAGGGACATTCTCTTTTTTCAGGAAATTCTGTATTAATGTTGCCCGGGCATTAGGATCGTGGACTATGTCACCACTCTCGACGAGAAAACCATCTTTAGCTCCCATTGCTATGGCCCTTCTCAAGACCTCATCTGATTCAGCATCACCTACAGAGACCGCTGTTACCGCTCCTCCTGACTTCTCTACGATGCGCACAGCTTCTTCAACTGAGTAGTTGTCCCAGTCATTTACCTTAAAAGGCACTTTGGATAAATCGACTGCGCTCCCTTCACCGATAATTCTAAGTTCTTCTTCCTGTGTAGCAGGCACCCTTTTTGTAAAGACTATAATATTCATCTCACAACACCTCCATCAATATCTCAGAAAGCTCTTTCACTTTTATCCCTTTCTCGGTGGCCGGGTCCTCAAGAGTCATAACACAAAACGGACAGCTCGTTACAATCTCCTCGGCACCCCTGTTAACAGCGTCTTGAACACGAACTTCAGCATTTCTCTGATATGTTGCTTCAACCTCGAAGAACATCCTTCCACCCCCACCTTCACAGCAGAGAGAATTATCTCGTGACCTCGAAAATTCGAGGAGCTCCAAACCATTAACAGATTTGAGTATGTCTCTTGGTTCATCAAAAATGCCATTCTGTTTCCCCAGGAAACATGGATCATGATAAATGACTTTTTTATTATATGAACCTTTTGGCACCACAGTACCGTATGTAAACATCGGTGCCAACACTTCAGTATAATGGGATATCTTGATCCCAAGGTCGCCATATTCTTTTTTGAGTGCATTCATACAGTGGGGTGACAGCGCTATAATCTCTTTAACTCCATACTCCTCAAATGTTGCCCTGTTCTCCTCCTGAAGTTCCTCAAAAAGGCCCGATTCACCTATTCTTCTTATCTCATTTCCGCAGCACGCCTCTTCCTCGCCAAGCACTCCAAACTCGATACCGGCTTTCTTCAATATTGTCGCTACATTGACCGGGATAACCATACAGCGCGGGTCATAAGCCTGTATACAGCAGGCGAACAATAATCTCTTCGTTTCTGTCTCGCTCACATGGGGAATCTCTATATCCATTTTCTCGAACCAGGCACCCCTTTTTGCGCGCGAACGACCCCAGGGATTCTTCTGAACAAAGGTATTTTCCAATGCCTTTTGTATTGTCACAGGAATTGATCCATTTTCCACGAGTGCTGCCCTCATTTCGATTATTACTTCAGAAGGCTTTACATCACGGGGACACCTGATGGTACATGAACCACATGAAGTACAATACCAGGGTATCGATTCTTCTATCGCATTTTGAAACTGTTTTTTTCTCATAAGCATGCGGACATTAAACGGGGTTCTCCCTGATTCAGGACAACTGCCAGTACATTTGCCACATTGGATACAGGTCAACACCCTGGTCTGGGTTTGGGCTATCATAATGTACCTCTTTGATGGAAACCTTTATATGTCATTATGTGAGTCTGTCACACTTTATCAATATTTTCAGTTTTGGTAAAGCAATTTATATACCATGGCTAATATGATAAAACCTTAATAAAAACAAGACAATGGATAAGGAAGAAAAATATACAATTTCAGAATTATGTATCATTTCGATACAGGTGACGCTTTCTAATGCGATATTCTATGGGCTTGCTACAGAAAAAATTATAGTTGATCCCTTATTGAACAACTGCGTGTCGTCCTGTTATCTGTACAGTGTAATCCATATTGATGCAGTTATCTGTTAAAATAGAGGGATGGATGGGCCGGGTAATTTGCGAAAAGGGGAAGGGGGATGCCATGGCCCATCCATAGAGTTGGCCTACTTGAATATAACCTTAATGCAGACCAAGAAGCCTTCTTCCAATAAGGAGCTTCTCGATCTCTTTCGTGCCTTCAAATATTTCAAGAACCTTGGCGTCACGCCAGTAATGTTCTACATCGTACTCTACGAGAATTCCACTGCCACCGTGGAGCTGAATCGCTTCATCTGCCACTTTAACCGCCACTTCGGATGCGTACCATTTTGACATTGCCACAAGGGCAGGATCTATCTCTCCTCTATCTGCCTTCAAAGCAGCTCGGTAAAGCAGGCTCCTTGCTGTCTCAACCATGGTTCCCATCTCTGCTATCTTTGTCTGTACAACTCCGAGTGCAGCCAGAGTAGCACCAAATTGTTTTCTTTTTTTCACATGGGCTACAGCCTTATCAAGGGCTCCTTGCGCTGTTCCCACTCCAAAAGCTGCGACTCCAAGCCGCGTATGATTGAAGAAATCCATAAGGTAGTAAAAGCCTTTCCCCTCTTCGCCAAGGAGATTCTCCCGTGGGACTCTCATATCATTAAAAGCTACTTCCCCGGTAGTTGAACAACGAAGGGAGAGCTTCCCATGCCACGTAGTAGCCTCATAACCAGGGCTTTTTGTATCGACAACGATGGCGCCCAGACGCTCATGTTTCCTCTTGGCTTCTGGAGTAGTGACACACAATACCACAAGAAAGTCGCTTGTGGTACAGTTTGTGATAAAAACCTTGTTCCCTCTCAATACGTAGTAATCTCCATCTTTCGTGGCCGTGGTAGCAATCGAGGCAACGTCGCTTCCTGCTTCGGGTTCTGTTGATGCCATACCAATTCTCCACTTTCCTTCACAGACAGGCGGCAGGTACTTCTTTTTTTGTTCTTCTGTGCCGTTAAAAAGTATGAACTGCGCACCAAAAAATGTCGAGTCAATCTGATGAGTTATTCCTAAGTCTACCCGGGCAAACTCTTCGAGGATAAGGCACTGTTCAAAATGGCCGAGTCCCTGCCCCCCGTACTCTTCCGGCACAAAAACGGCAAGAAAACCATTTTCCGCAGTCTTCTTCCAAATCCTATCGTCAAACTCCTCTTTTGCTTCCAATTCCCGCGCTATGTCACGGAATTCTTTTTCAGCAAACTCCTGTGCTGCCATTTTTATATCTCTCTGTTCTGCGGTAAGTTCAACCATGTTTTCCTCCAACATTCCTTTCTGCTATATGAGATAATGTACTTTTTATCTGGATTATTAATTTGCAAAAATAAAGCCACACTCTCAACCGTTCAGACTTGCTTCTACCTGTGTCGAGACTTCAGCAGGAAGGCCGTCCCTATTCCGCCTAACTGTTGAAGCTGTTTATACAGTTTAAACCGTTACAGTGAACCTCCCAGTCCACCCGGGAATGGACATGGCTAATCCACATTACCCTTCTAACCCCTTAATTCTGTCTTCGGTGTTTCACCCTGCATCATAGTGTTTCCTTTTGATACACCAGTGAGACATCCTTTATGGAGTGGCTCTGCATTTTCTATTTTCTATATTGTTTGCGGATATCTTTTTTCAAAATCTTTCCCTGAGGACTCTTGGGCAGTTCTTTCCAGAAGTCCACAGATTTGGGTTTCTTGAAACCGGCAAGGTTTTTACCGCAAAAATCCTTAATTTCATCCTCTGTAGCCTTCGCACCTGGCTTGAGAACAATCACAGCCTTCACGATCTCCCCCCAGTGCTCATCAGGCAAGCCTATCACCGATGCCTCAGAAACTGCAGGATGCCTGTAAAGAACTTCTTCAATTTCACGAGGATAGATGTTTACTCCCCCAGAGATAATCATGTCGCCCTTTCTCTCAACGATATAGACGTACCCATCTTCATCAAATTTTGCCAGATCGCCTGTATGGAGCCAACCATTTTTCAGCTTTTTCTCAGTCTCTTCCGGCATCTGCCAATAACCTATCATCATTGCTTCACTACGGACTATGAGTTCACCCACTTCACCCATAGGAACATCGACATCATTGTCGTCTACTATTCTGACCTCATAATTGAGGGCAGGCTTTCCTGATGATGCAAGCCGCGCCACACTCTTCTCTGTTCCATCCTGGATATGGTCTTCCGGTCTCAGCACTGTTGTAAAAGGCCCACTCTCTGTCTGGCCATAAAGCTGGGCAAAACCGCATGGAAATATCGTTAACGCCTTCTTGAGAAGTTCGACGGGCATGGAGGATCCTGCATAGAGAATAAGCTTCAGACTGCTAAGGTCGTACTTACTCACATCAGGAACCTGAATGAGGCTGTGAATCATAGTTGGCACAAGCTGGATTCTTGATATCCTCTCTTTAGAGATATACTCAAGGACCTCTGGAGGGTTAAAACCACCCTCTTTCTTTGTATAGATCGTGTTAGACAGAAGTGAGTGGCGCACAATATTGTCTTCACAGGCAACATGGTACATAGGAAAGGTTATCAGCACTTTTTCATCATACCCTACCTGCAAATCAATAGCCGACGCAAAAGCATCAGACATGAGGTGTCTGTGGGTTCTCATTGCGCCTTTTGGCCTTCCCGTGGTGCCCGCTGTGAAGATAATACTCTGTACGTCATCTTCCAAAATCCTGATTCTGGGCTCCGCAGCATCACTCTGAGCAATTAAGCCCTCATAATCTTCCCAATAAGCTCCATCTGTTTTTTGAAGGCAAATAAAGCTTTCAACCGATTTCAATTCCGGTTTGAGGTTGTTTATGGTCTCAACAAAGTCTTTATCTACAAAAAGAAATCTGGGCGTTGAGTAGTCTATGATGTCTTTCAGTTCCCATTGCTTCAAGTGATTGTTGTAAGG
>MVQO01000225.1 GCA_002067585.1 Syntrophorhabdus sp. PtaB.Bin027 | reverse complement strand
AAACCCTATTCCGCTCCAGATACCCCTTGGAAGGGAGGATGAATTTTTCGGTGTAATCGATCTTATCACAATGAAAGCTCTGGCATGGAGCGAAGACGATCTGGGGGCTACATTCAGCCTGATTTCCATCCCGGAAGAGTATGAGCAGCTCGCTCGTTCACAGAGGGAAAAAATGCTGGAAAAATGTTCTCTCCTCGACGACCAATTCATGGAACTATACCTTGAAGGCAAAGAAATCGATGATGCTATGATCCATGAGACTTTACGACAGGGAACAATAGCTCTGAAATGTGTTCCTGTACTTTGTGGCACTGCTTTGCGCAATAAAGGAATCCAACCTCTTCTGGACAGTGTTGTGAGATATCTTCCATCCCCCTTAGATATTCCTCCTGTTCAGGGAATCAATCCTCAAACCGGACAGATGGAGCAAAGAGAAGTAAGTGACGAAGAAGACCTTGCTGCCCTTGCTTTTAAGATCGTTTTGGATGAGGGAAGAAAGCTTACTTACATCAGAATTTACTCTGGCACCATAAAGGTTGGTGATGACATCTATAATGTGAATCTCGGCAAGAGGGAAAAGGTATCAAGAATCTTCCGGATGCATGCTAATCACAGAGACAGGATAGAGGAGGCAAGGACTGGCGCCATAGTTGGGATTGTTGGCCTTAAAGAGACTACAACCGGTCAAACCCTAACCAAGGCAAAACCTCTTCTCCTTGAACCCATTGAAGTCTATCAACCAGTTATTTCAATCGCTGTGGAGCCCAAGAGGAATGTTGACCAGGACAAGCTCCTCCTCGCTCTCCAGAGAATTTCTGATGAAGATCCAACCTTTGTTTTGAAAACAGATGAAGATGCATATCAGACTGTAGTGTCCGGCATGGGTGAGCTTCACCTCGATGTCATCGTGAGAAGGATCAAGGACGAATTCGGAATTGGCCTTCATGTAGGCAAACCACAAGTAGTTTATAAGGAGGCCATTGAAGATGAAGCATCAATTGAACATACCTTTGAAAAGATTATCAATAACGTAACTTGTAAGGGCTGGGTTTCTCTTTTGGTGCAGCCAAATACCAGAGGTGGGGGAATCCAAATAGTGAACAGCATATCCGAAGAAAGCCCTGTTCACCCGTATCTTATGGCTATTGAAGAGGGTGTCCTCGAAGCCTCCAATATGGGTATCCTAAAAGGTTTCCCTGTCACTGATGTAAAGGTTTCTATCCGTGACGCAACGTTCAATAGCCCTGAGTTTGCACGGCTTACTTTGAAAATGGCAGCCTATGAGGCCTTTCGGGACGCATGCCAACTGGCAAAACCAATACTTCTCGTCCCCATTATGTCTCTCACAGTAACTGTACCTAATGAATTTTTGGGCGACATAATCAGTGACCTTAACGCACGAAAAAGCCAGGTTACAAATGTGACCACCAGCGATAAAATCACTATTGTACAGGCTAATGCACCCCTCACAAAAATGTTCGGGTACTCGACAGATGTACGCTCTCTTTCTCAGGGCAGAGCATCTTTCACAATGTATTTTTCACATTATGACAAGATAGAGAATGGTTAGATCAAAAGAAATCCTGCCGTATTTAAGAAACACACATGACTACGTGTCCGGTGACCATATGTCAAACATTATGGGCATCTCACGGACTGCAATCTGGAAGTATATAAACCATCTCGAACAATTGGGATATAGAATCGAAAAGCTCAAGGGGAAGGGCTACCGATTGATTGCTTCACCAGACAAGTTATACGCATGGGAGATTGACCAATACTGTAAAACAAACGTCATCGGAAAAAAGATCATCTACAAAGATGAACTCGATTCAACGAACGCCCTCGCCTTTAAGCTTGCCATTGGGGGAGAAGCAGAAGGTACGTGCATTATTGCCGAAACCCAGGATTCTGGTAAGGGTCGCCTTGGACGGAAATGGTTTTCACCTGCTGGCAAGAATCTTTATATTTCCATTGTGCTCAGACCGCAAATCCCTCCATCAAATGTATACCCGATCACATTCCTCTCTTCCCTTGCCGTGTATGATACCATTCAATCCTTGACCAAAGTTGAGCCGGCCCTCAAATGGCCTAATGATGTTCTGGTTAATGGCAGAAAGATTTGTGGAACTTTGCTTGAGCTTTCCACAGAAGCTGATATGATCCGTTTTGTTATTGTTGGAATCGGATTGAACATCAATATGGAAGAAAATGAGATCGATGAAGCGATAAAAAATAAAGCCACCTCCTTTTTAATGCTGACAAAAAAACCGTTTGAAAGGTCAATGGTGTGTGGTATTCTACTGACAAACATAGAGCGTTATTATTCAGCATTTATCGAAAAAGGCCCTGACGAGATATGTTCATTCTGGGAAGAAAGGGCAAAAATTAAAGGAAAATATCTTGAAATAATCCAAATGGGTGAGACATACAAGGGAATTTCAGAAGGTATAGACAAAGACGGGGGTATTCTCCTTAATATCGATGGAAAAACAAGAAAGATCATCGCAGGAGACGTTAGTTTTTGAGAAAATCCTGGCCTTTAGGCCAGGACAAGTCACACACAATATACGACATACAGATCTCCAAGGAACTTTGCCATGTTGTTAGTGATTGATATTGGAAACACGAACATAGTATTCGGAGTATATGACGACAGCAAACTCCTTAATCATTGGAGGCTGAGCACTGTTATTCAAAAGACAGTGGATGAGTATGCAATTCTTTTAAATAGTCTGCTCTACATTGAGAAAATAAAGTTAAGTGAAATTGATGCTGCCATCATTTCATGCGTTGTGCCTCCCCTTCTTATCCCCTTCGATATACTGTGCAGGAAATATGTCGGCATAAGACCCATACTTGTTGGGCCAGGCATCAAAACAGGCATGCCTATCCTTTATGAGAACCCCCAAGAAGTAGGTGCCGATAGGATTGTCAATGCGGTCTCAGCTTATGAAAAATATAAAAGAGCTCTAATCCTTGTTGACTTCGGGACTGCAACAACTTTCGACTACATAACTCCCAGGGGAGAGTATGCAGGCGGAGCTATTGCGCCCGGCATTATGATCTCTCTGGAAGCGCTTTTTGAACGCGCATCCAAACTTCCAAGAGTTGAACTTGTAAAACCAAAAACCATTACGGGAAAAAACACGATCCACGCCATGCAAGCCGGCATTGTCTACGGTTATGTCGGGCTTGTTGACGGTATCGTGAACCGCATGAAAGAGGAGGTAAAAACAGACCCTTACGTTATAGGTACAGGAGGCCTCGCCAGCCTCATGTACCGGGAATCTTCATCTATCAATGAAGTTGATGAATTCATCACGCTAAATGGCCTGAAGATCCTTTACGAGAAGAACAAGGACCACCATAAGTTCAAATAAATATGCGCCTACAGTGCCGCGAAATGGTTTTTCTCCCATAACTATACAGGAAAATCTTCGCCTATTAGGTGCGCTGAAGCAACCCGAGGGCGCGGATACACGCGTCAGGAACCAAGGTTACTTTCCTTGTGTCATAGTCAATGGTAAGAAAACCCATTTCCGCCAATGCCAGGGTTGAATCGTCACGACTAATCTTATGAAAAAAACGAAAACCTTTTTTTGTCAACTCTCCAACATGCGTAAAGACTTCAAGATTATCAAACATAAATCCTTCTGCCTTGAGGTTAATCTCCACGTCTGTCATGATGATTCCCGTTCGGCCGTCACCGAGGTCAGTCTCGCTTATGCCACCGGATTTAAAGATGTAAGCACGGGCGGTGTGAATTATGGATATGAGTGAGTCTACGCCCAAATGCCCACCGTAGTTGATATCCCTTGGCTGGAGGGTAATTGGGTAACAAAACTCATACCGGGGCTTCTCTGATAATTTTACCCGTGCCATCTTTCATTATACATAAAATGATTCACGTAAAAAAACAATCAATTTTAAATCAGAAAAAATGTCTTATCATATAACCTCGGATAATAAGGTAATAGAAAAGAAAAAGTAAGACACGATCAAGGAAAGGCTTATTTCTTTAGAACTGAATATCTCGAAGAGGTGCTCACAGACTTGGCTTCTCCCAATGAAGACACCGGCGAGGACTATAGGTAGACCAACATCAGCGCTCACAGAATATTACCCAGTTCTATGTTCAATTATCAGCAAACATGAGAAATCGACCCTTTATTGAACATAGAAAAACTGCCACCTTTGCGTGCAACCTGACCGATCTTCTCGAAAATATCAAAACAAACATATAAAATCCAAGAACCGCCCTGGAGCTTTTTTCATCTTTTTTTGGCATAATACTAAAAACGGGGTCTCATTCCACAGTATTTCGAATGTGATCATGCTATTTTTCGCAAGAAGCGATGACTCAGATGGAGTTACCGGTGACGTCTTTCGATTTGGTAGCCGTTACTTTTTCTTGAATTTGTTCTAAATGCCCGGACATGGAGCGGCTGTATCATGTCATTGTGAGTCTAAAGTATAAAATATGAAATGTGATAGAGTTTTGTGAAAGATCTATATTTCTATTGTTTGAAACTTCCGTGCCAGCTTGAAGAGAAATTCGGTCTGGTCGTCGTAATCGATCTCAGGATAGTTGGTCAATTCATTCACAATGATGTTTTCTGGGGTACCTTTGTATGGCTCAGGATGTATCTTCTCGTGGGAAAAAGGGTTCATCCAAAGCATAAAGGAGTTATCATCTGATGAGAAATCAGCATAGGGCCCAAGATAATATTTTGTAAGCTCCTATAGCCAGTTCTCATACCGGGAAAGATACTCCTTGCTTTTTTTTGAGATTCACCCTCAACTTATCGCGACTTCGTCGTCGAAGTTTTCAAGGAGCTTCTGCCTGGTAATGTTCATGGTTTCATCGATCTGGGTTTCCATCTCTTTTTTGCAATGTATCGAATGCATTTTGTATCTCTTCTTATGTACGACATTCCAGGTAAATCTGGGCAATATGCTTTTTGAAATCGACCCCTGATTCGATCGTCCCGAGAACCTCATCGCTTGCACCGAATACGCCTTCGAAAAGCCGGAACTTCTCTGACAGGAGCTGATAAACCCTTTGGTTGGCAGCACCCTTCCCTTCTACCTGAGCAAATCCCCGCTCAAGAGCGGTGAGTTAATCTTCTCCTTTATCCATGAGTCGTGAAAACTGGTTTTTGAAGTTTTTTAAGTCGCCAAAGGCATAGTCATCGATAACGCTCACAAGACCATAGAGTTCCAGAAGAGCGTTCTGAAGTGGAGTGGCCGTTAGGAGGAGTTTCGGGCAATGGATAACAGCAGCCTCAATTGTATTGGCAATTCTGCTGGTTGGCTTATAAACGTTTCTCATGTGGTGCGCTTCGTCTATGACCACCAAGTCCCAATCAATCTGCTTTATGTAAGCCTCTTTGGTTCGGGCGAAGTGAAATGAACAAATGACGATCTCGCTCTGATTGAAAGGGTTCAGGTTGCCCTTTTTAATCTCATGGTTGAACGGTTTTGTTTCCAGGATCATGGAAGGAAGAAAAAACTTGTCAATAAGCTCCTGATTCCATTGCTTGCGAAGACTTGACGGGGTGATGATGAGAAGCTTGCGTTTCCGTTCAGCCCACTTCTGAGAAAGAAGGATGCCGGCTTCGATAGTCTTTCCGAGGCCAACCTCGTCAGCAAGGATAGCGCCTTTCGAAAGTGGCGACTGAAAGGCAAACAGCGCTGCTTCCACCTGATGGGGATTAAGGTCTACCTGGGCGTCTGATAGTGATGCAGCTAACTTGCCGATGCTATTCGACGAGCATCGTTTGGTAAGCTCATAGGCAAAATACTTCGCATGGTAAGGCGTTAATTGCATGTTAGCGCGTGTGAGAAAATTTTAGCGCCTAACCAATGAGAAGACAAGAAAAAATCATGAAAAACAAGCTTTCTGGGATTTATTGTGTGCCTTTACTTTGCTGTTGCCCCCTGTTAGAATAACGGCCAGACAAACAATGAAAAAGGTATTCATTCTCATTATCATAGCTGCTGGTCTTGCATCATGCGGAAAGGCCAGGGAAGCGACATTCTATGACGATCCGGGAAAGCCTGCATACGGCGACACCATCATCACCGCATCAATTGGAGAAGCGTCAAACCTCATCCCTATCCTTGCAGGTGATGCTGCGTCCCATGATATATCAGGCCACGTTTACAATGGCCTCGTGAAATACGATAAGAACCTCAACATCGTTGGGATCCTTGCAAAATCATGGGAAATATCTACGGATAACCTTTCTATTATCTTTCATTTGAGAAAGGATGTGAAGTGGCAGGACGGAACACCATTCACCGCCCATGACGTTCTCTATACCTATAAAATTATTGTAGACCCCAAGACGCCCACCCCCTACTCTGGCGATTTCAAGCCGGTCAAGGAAGCAAAGGTAATCGATGATTACACGTTCAAGGTAACCTATGAAAAGCCTTTTGCGCCTGCCCTGCAAAGCTGGTCCGTTGGAATGCTACCCCGTCATCTCCTCGAGGGTACGGATATCACCACATCCCACCTGATACGAAAGCCGATAGGAACAGGCCCTTACATATTCAAGGAGTGGATTTCCGGCGACCGTATCGTCCTTACGGCAAATAACAATTATTTTGAAGGGAAACCATTTATTGAACGCCGGATTACCAGAGTCATCCCTGACCTTGCCACCATGTTTCTCGAACTGAAACGGTATACCATCGACATGATGGGACTCACCCCTCTCCAGGCCCTGAAACAGACCGACTATCCAGGCTTTAAAAGGGAATTTAGCAAATACAGGTATCTTGGCTTCTCATATGTTTATCTCGGTTATAACCTTAAGCACAAGGTATTTGGGGATAGGCGGGTGAGGAAGGCAATTGCGCACGCCATCAACAAACAGGAGATTATTGACGGCATACTCCTCGGACAGGGCGTGGAGGCAACCGGCCCGTACAAACCGGACATGTGGGCGTATAACGGAAATGTAAGACGTTACGAGCACAGCAAAGAAAAAGCTCTTGCCCTTCTCAATGAAGCAGGATTTGAGAAACGCGAGGACGGCATCCTCGTCAAGGATGGAAAACCCTTTGAGTTTACTATCCTCGTCAACCAGGGCAACGATGTGCGCATCAGAACAGCAGAGCTGATCCAGAAACGACTCAGAGATGTGGGCATCATCGTGAAGATCAGGACCATTGAGTGGGCCACCTTTGTGAACGAGTTCATCGACAAACGAAATTTTGAGGCTGTGATCCTTGGCTGGAGCTTCGGCCCGGAGCCAGATCTGTTCGATGTGTGGCATTCATCGAAACAAGGTCCAAAGGAATTCAATTTCATTTCTTTTGAAAACAAAGAGGTTGACGAACTTATAATGAAGGCCCGTCATACAATGGATCAAGAGGAGAGGAGAAAATGTTATTTCCGTATTCAGGAGATCCTTGCTGACGAGCAGCCGTATACATTTCTCTTCATCCCCTATTCCCTTGTTGCAGTCCATAAGCGAATCAAAGGGATAGAGCCTGCTCCGGCTGGCATCACATACAACAACACCGAGTGGTATGTTCCCATGGAACAGATGAGGTATAGCTCCCGTGCTACACTATCTCCTTAAACGACTGGCGTTTATGATCCCCATGCTTTTAGGCATTACCCTCATATCATTTGCAGTGATCCATCTCGCCCCCGGAGAACCAGACATTGTTGGGGCAGAGATGAACCCCAAGGTAACGAAGGAGATACGGGAACGGATCAGGAACATCTATGGACTGGACAAGCCTATCCATATCCAGTACTGGATGTGGTTCAAACGGATCGTAAAGTTCGACTTCGGCATCTCCTTTGCCCCAGACAGGCGGCCTGTCATCGATAAAATTAAGGAGCGCCTTCCCATAACCATATCAATAAACATCCTTTCCATGGTCCTTATCTTTCTTATTGGCATTCCCATAGGGGTTTATTGTGCCCAGCATAAAGACACAATAAGCGACAAATTTCTTACATCCTTTGTCTTTGCAGGCTATGCCATGCCAACCTTCTGGCTCGCTCTACTCCTCATGATGTTCTTCGGGGTTTACCTTGAATTACTCCCAATATCAGGGCTGAAATCATTTAATTATAGTGAAATGACGCCCCTTGAGAAGCTCTGGGACCTTATGAGCCATCTGATCCTCCCAATAGGAATCTCTGCTTTTGGAGGCCTTGCCGGGATATCGCGTTACATGAAAAACAGCCTTCTCGAGGTGTTGAGACAGGAGTATATAACCACTGCCCGCGCCAAGGGCCTACCTGAGCATATTGTCATCAGAAAACACGCACTTCGCAATGCTTTGTTACCGGTTATAACAATACTGGGGTTATCTGTCCCGGGCCTTATCGGAGGAAGTGTCATTTTTGAATCTATATTCTCCATTCCAGGGATGGGGCAGCTTTTTTACATGAGCGTCATGGCCCGTGACTATCCCACTATTATGGGCATCCTGGTCATTGGAGCTTTTCTTACATTGATTGGAAACCTGTTAGCTGATATCATGTACGGAGTGGCAGATCCGCGCATTCGGATAGGATGAACATTGGCAATAGGATTATGCTTAAAAAACGTAAAACCAGAACAATTTTTGAAATTATTAAAAAACTCTTTAAAAAATATCGAGGGGATCACGGTAATATTATTGTTTCCTCCATTTCTTTCTATGTGCTGCTCACATTCATTCCTTTCACCCTTCTTTCAATCTTCATCCTTGGCTACGTCATCGATCTGAGCAACCCCGGTCTCCACCTGGAAAAGCTTCTCAAAACTATATTGCCTGATCCATACAACGCCATGATTGCAAAAAAGGTTCTCAAGGAATTGAACTTTATCTCTTTGTCCAAGCGGCTCTCTGGGCCACTCGGGCTTCTCTTTCTCTTTTTCTTCACCACAAGACTCTTTGCTGTAATACGGCCGTCTTTTCAGATTATTTTCGGTAAAACCACAAAGAGTTTCATCAGAGGAAAGGGGGAAGAACTTTTCCTCACCCTACTTTTTTCCATTGTCCAGGCTTTGTTATTTTTTAGCTTCATCTTCAGTATCATGATTCAAACCAAATTGGGTGGTATTTTGCCTGCGTTCCTCACAAGGGGTCCTTTTGTTGTACTTTTCTCCGCATTCGATATGGTTGCAACGTTTGTTATGTTTTTTTTTCTTTACTATTTCTTAGCCCCGGTTCGCAATAAGGGGCTTATTCTTACATCAACTATCCTTGCCACTGTGTTCTGGTGCTTGGGGCGTTACTTTTTCAAGTACTTTATTTTTCACATAGGGAGAGTAACGGCTTTTTTTGGAACATACGGTGTTTTTATAGCTTTTCTCTTCTGGATCTACTTTTCGGTTTTTGTCTTTATTGTCTGTGCCGAATTACTCTCGGTGATGATAGGGAGCCCTTCTAATCGTGGGCCTCAGCCCAGCTATATCCCTTTCCGAGGCTCACCTTCAAAGGCACGGAAAGACTGACAACGTGTTCCATCTCAGTTTTGATAAGTGTCTCCATAACATCAGCCTCCTCAAGGGGAACCTCGAACACGAGTTCGTCGTGGATCTGCATGATAAGGCTTGAAGAAAATCCTTTCTCCCTGATTATTCGGTGGATATTAACCATAGCCATCTTGATGATGTCTGCAGCCGTTCCCTGTATTGGCGTATTCATAGCTGCACGCTCTCCCAACTGGCGTATGTTATTGTCGTTGTTTCTGATCTCCGGGATATATCGAATTCTCCCGAAAAGGGTTTGTACGAAACCCTTTTCGCGGGCTTCTTCCTGGATGTTTTTTATATATGCCTTAACACCTTGGTATTTTTCAAAATAATCATCGATATAGTTCTGCGCCTCTCTCTGGGATATGCCCAGCTCTTTTGCAAGCCCAAAGCTGCTCATGCCATAGATTATGCCAAAGTTGATAACTTTTGCGGTTCTTCTCATCTCATGGCTCACACCACCATCTTGTGTACCAAAAACCTCCTGAGCAACCCTTGTGTGTATGTCATCATCCCTAAGGAAGGTATCGATGAGGACTTGATCTCGTGAAATATGGGCAAGGACTCTGAGCTCTATTTGTGAGTAATCTGATGAAATCAGAATATGCCCTTTTTCGGGCACAAAGGCCTCACGTATTTTCATCCCTTCTTCTCCACGAATGGGAATGTTCTGCAGGTTTGGGTCACTGCTGCTCAACCGTCCTGTAGCAACTACCATCTGATTAAAGGAAGCATGAATCCTTCCTGTAAGAGGATTTATCAGGGTTGGGAGGACATCGATGTAGGTCCCTTTCAGCTTTGTGAGCGTTCTGTATTCGAGTATCTCTTTTGGTAATGGGTGTTCAGTGGATAATGTTTGTAGCACTTCAGTATCAGTTGAGTAACCGGTTTTTGTCTTCTTCACTGGCGTCAGCTTTAGGGTATCGAAAAGAACCCTTGAGAGTTGTTGCGGTGAATTGATGTTAAAGGGTCCTCCGGCCATATCATGGATCTTTTTAATGATACCATTAAGCCTCTGATCAAATTCCCGTGATAAGCTGTTCAGCCTGCTCCTATCAATCTTAACCCCTTTGCACTCCATGTCTGCAAGGACTTTTATAAGCGGCATTTCTGTGTTCATGAAAAGGGACAAGAGGCCCAACCCTTCCATCTTTTTTTCCAGAACACCCTTTAATTCAATGAGGTATGGTATGGCATCAGTCATGATCTTTTCTGTACCATTGGGCGAAAAATCCCTTTCAAGATATTCCTCAATCACTGAACCGATTCCGTAATCCTTCCTGAGAGGATTGATGAGATAGGCCGCCAGCATGGTATCGAAGAAAACAGGGGTCAAGGGAGTAAAGGCATGAGAAACCAGATAGATCAAAAGAGGCTTGAGGTTGTGGGTGATTATTTCTTTGCTGTATCTGATGATGTCAATCAATTCATCTTTTTGTTGTGAAAGGAGAACGCCGTGGCCGTCAAACGCAACGAAGCTATTCAGTTGAATATCACTCACATTCTTCCCATGGAAATTGGTCAAAAGAGCAATACAGCGTTTGTTAAGAGAAACAATATCGATCCGTTTCCATTCCTTTTTTTCTTCTCCATCTATCTTGATCTCATTGTAAAGGGCCGTGAACTCAAGTTCGCGATAGAGGCTGCGCAAGGTTTTTAAGTCTGGTTCATTTTCTCTGAAGATATCGATGCCTGCTTCAAGGGGAACATCAAGGCGAATCGTTGCAAGTTGTTTGCTCATGTACGCAAGATCTTTTCCTGCTTTGAGTCTCTCCCTGAGGGCCGGTTTCTTCACCTGATCGATTTGGGTGTAGAGTTCGTCGAGGGTTCCGTACGCGGACACAAGTTCCCTGGCAGTTTTGTCGCCAACGCCGGGCACCCCGGGTATGTTGTCCGATGTATCCCCGCACAGGGCAAGGTAGTCCGTCATATGAACAGGCTTTATACCAAATTTTTCCTCCACCTCTTTTTCGCCTATTACAAGCCCTTTCATGGTGTCAAGAATTTTTACCTTGGGAGATACGAGTTGCATCATGTCCTTGTCACCTGTTACAATGACAAAATCAGCATCCTCGGATTTCAATTGCTCTACCGCTGTTCCGATGATATCGTCTGCCTCAAAACCCTCTTTTTCAAGTATTGGGAGGCCCATTGCATCGAGTATTGACTTCACATAGGGTATTTGGACGGAGAGGTTGTCTGGCATTGGTGGCCTCTGGGCCTTATATGCTTTTGATATTTCTTCCCTGAATGAAGGGGCTTTTGAATCAAAAATAATTATTAACACATCTGGTTTCTCATCATTCTGGAGCTTTCTGATCATGTTCATGAATGCGTAGACTGCGTTCGTGGGAATACCCCTAGAACTGGACAGGTGTGGTGTTGCAAAAAAAGCGCGGTAGAGGTAGGAGTTGCCGTCAACGAGGAAGATGCGCTTTCGTCTATTTCGTTCGTCGTTCTCCAGCCCTTGTTCTTCCTTTTCTGACATTGATCGATCTCCCTTGCATCTTGGTGAAGTCAGCTATTGTCTTTCAAAAAAATATTCACAAAATCGCAACAAACTGACGGTTGACTATTGATGGCCAATAATACATTATCAAACAGGGAAAAAAGTTTTTATTTTAAATACTCTTTTTTTTGGAAATCGGTAGATCTTCAGCAAAAACCTCCTTTCAAGATCACTAATAAAAGCATCTATTTCTTCTTCCTTGTTAGCAATAATGGTGAACCAGAGGTTAAGATCCCCTTCTCGTTCATAATTATGGGTAACCCCTGTGTGTTTGTTTATCACATCCACCACTTCCATAAGGTTTTTTTTATCAACGTGGACACCGCAGAGGGTGCTCGTATAATCCAGTTTCTTTGGCTCAAACACAACTCCGATGCGCCGGATAACACCTGCATCTTTGAGTTTCTGAACCCGCTTTACAGCTTCCTTCTCGTCAATGTTCACCTGCCTTCCAATCTCTTTGTAAGGCCGCTTGTGGAGGGGAAATTCCTCTTGAATCAGGTTCAGTATCTTCTTGTCAATTTCATCCATTGCACCCTGATTCTATACGCCCCACATAGTATTGTCAAGATTTCCAGCCAGTACCTTCCGTGTTTGGGAGGTCCTGACTTTCCCCTAATTCCAAACTAATTGCTCCGAACATTCTACGCAAGTATGCTACAATTATGTGAAGCAGATGATTACACCTGACCAGGAAAGGTGGATCCTTTCCAAAGCTTATGTGCCTGAACACATCGTGAGTCTCATGACAACAATATCCAAGGGACAACCCTTTTTGTCCAAAGGGCACCTTTATTATGTGGGTGATGCCCGGGGTATCCTGGTTGGATATCCACTGGATTCTGAGTTTTATTCGGAAATCTTCTCCTCAATTGTCAAAGATGTGATCACCTGTTATCCTGGTCATACCTGGTCAATTATTGCACCCCGTCTTCCTGCAGAACTTCTCTCCTCTGGTGTTGAAAAACAGTCAGATTTTTATTACTCCCTTTCTTTTGAAGACTTTGATCGGAAAGAAGGCCTTAAACGAATTGCAGAGAAAGCAACCTCACGACTGACGGTAGAGGTAACCAGGGCTATGACCCCTGCACATGAGGCCATCACCAAAGAATTCATCGAGCGGGAAGACCCTGGCAACCTCATTCGCGAGTTTTACTGTGCTATGCCTGATTATGTCCTTCATTCAGAAACCACCCTTGTAATCAGTGCAAGAAACTTTGATGGCTATCTGTCAGCTTTCTATGTTTTGGATTTTGCCGCAAAAGATTTTGCAACGTACGTCATTGGTTGCCATTCAAAAAATCACTACGTACCCCATGCATCCGACCTGCTTTTTCTCAAAATGGTGAATATGGCACGGGAATCAGGTAAAGATTATATCAACCTGGGTCTTGGCGTAAATCCTGGTATACAGCGATTCAAAAAGAAATGGGGAGGAAAACCAACCATCCCCTATGAATTTTGCAGGCAACAATGGGGCATCATGGGTATACGCACCATGATTGACGTACTGCTATCGAGGCTATGATCACATTCCGGGAAAAGAAGCTGAAAATGGTTTGGGAAATGAGTAAAGATGGGTTTACAAGTTTTCTTGTGGGCACAGCCCATTTCTTTCCCTATAGCTTCAAGGAATCTCTGATACATCTGATCAGTAAGGCCGATGTCACTCTGTTCGAAGGGCCTCTTGATGAAAATAATATGGAAGCCGTGAGAGAATATGGGGTGGCAAGACAAGATGGCATGTCCCTTTACGATTCTCTTGACGAAAAAACCATTGCAGAACTGAATAAGGAACTTGGCGAGAGTGCGGAATTTTCAGGGTGTTCACTGTCTTCATACATATCAGTTTTTAAGAGGGAACACCATGATCTACTTTCGCAGGAAATTGAGGGATTGCGGCCGTGGATGGCATTTTTTAAGCTTTGGTCCCACTATCTCGCAAAAAGGGGCTGGAAACACTCGGTCGATCTTGAAGCTCTTTCCGTATCCAGGGAGCTTGGGAAAAAAGTAGTGTTCCTGGAAACAATTGAAGAGCAACTAACGGCCTTAGATGGAATTCCCTTTGAGCGTATCGTCACGTATCTGAGCAATTTCAGGAACTGGGGAAAATTCTCCCGTCACCACGAAAAGCAATATTTGAAGGGCTCGCTGGACAGTTTATTAAATATTATCAGTGGATTCCCAACACGATGCCCTTCTATTGTAGAACACCGTGATCCCGTGTTCTTTACAAGAATGCGGCCTTACGTGGAAGCCGGTAACGCTGTAGTATTCCTGGGCACTACACATATACAGGGTATTGTTAAGATGCTTGAACAGGAAGGCTTTAAAGTCTCACAATACAGCAAATGATTAGTCAGGAAGAATTAAATCGTACCTATGACCATGCCTGCGTGCCCGAACATATTGTAGATTATGTCGTTTCAATGTCTGAAGCCGAGCCTTACCTGATTCAACACTATCTCTGTTATAAAAAAGATGGAGTGTTGATTTTCATCGGATACCCCTTAGGCATCACATTCAATCAAAAACAGATGGAGACCAGTCTGAATATGGCGTTAAAAGCAATCAAGCCGCGCATTGTATCGGTAATAGCACCAACAACGGTGTCAATGAACGGCAGGGTCATCCAGCAAAATTCTGACTCCTATTACCGACTTGATCTTGAGAACCTTGTCATTCCATCAAAAGTACGCAACATGATACGCAGAGCCTCGCCAGAGATTTCTGTTGAGCACAATGATCAATGGCATGAAGAACATGAAGACCTTGTGGCTGAATTTCTTGCAACTCATAAAATATCTGCAGAATCACAGCGTATCTTCATCAAAATCTCTGAGTATGTGTCGTCCTCGAAATCAGTTACCATATTAAACGCACGAAACAATGAGGGTCTACTCATTGCCTTTGATGTTGCTGATTATGGATCGAGAAATTATGCTTTTTACATGTTCAATTTTGCCTCCAGAAAACATCACGTGCCAGGCGTGTCAGACTTGCTACTCTCCGAGATAATTGAGTCAGCACGAAGAAAAGGTAAAAGATATATAAATCTTGGTCTTGCTATTAATAATGGGGTGATGTTCTTTAAACAAAAATGGGGGGGAGCCCCTTTTCTTAACCACGAGTTTATGCTCTATGAAATATCACGGGCTGGCATCATTGAAAGCCTTTTAAGTAGGTTGTAAGTCATGAAGATTTTCAAAAGATCAAAAGAAAACCGACAGAAAAAATGTTTTGGTGCGTGGCAGATAGAGATCACAACACGGTGCGGGCTCCAGTGCACAATGTGCATTAAAACCGCATGTAAAGAATGGCATCGAAAGGATATGAATGCTCGTGACTTTGAAAAGATTGTACCCTACCTTTACGATGTTAAAAGCGTAGTTCTCGAAGGCTGGGGAGAATCCTTGCTTCACAAGAACCTTGTCGATTTCATCCGTCTTGCAAAATCAGCAGGACCAGACGTCGGTTTTGTTACGAGTGGCATAGGCCTTACTCGTGAGTACGCCCGCCAGATAGTAGATGCAGGAGTCGACTTCATGGGGTTTTCACTCTCAGGAGCAACTGCAAAAACACACAACTCCATCCGGGTAAACTCTGATTTTAATACACTAATGGCATCGATAAAAAATATGAAGGAGTTGGCCCTTTCCAGTCCTTTGGAAAAACCAAAGCTCCACATAGTCTATCTGATGCTAAAAGATAACATTGAGGAACTTCCCATTCTTATAGACCTCGCATCCAAGATGGGCATTAATGAGATTGTACTTCTCAACATAATCCAGGTAACAAGCTGCGATCAGGATAGTAACAAGGCATTTACATGCGAACAGGGGTCTCTATATAAAAACATTATGGCGGGAGCATTGAATAAGGCGAAAAAACTCGGGATATACCTATCTATGCCGGCTGTTTTGCCACAAAACATGGCTGTATGCAGTGAAAACCCACTCGGCAACATATACATATCGGTGAATGGAGAGGTATCGCCCTGTGTATTTTTAAACCCGCCAGTATCGGCCCCTTTCACAAGAATCTTTTGTGGTACTGAGTATCAGACGTTTTCCGTGAGCTTTGGAAACATCTTTACCGAATCTCTGGACTCCATCTGGTCCAGGAAAGAGTATAAGGAATTCAGGGATGCCTTCATTTCCCGACAAAGAAAATGGAAGGAGTCCTACACAGGCCTTCTCGAGCTACGCCGTCCTGATAATTCGCCGATACCTGACCCCCCTGCCGTTTGCAAAACCTGTCACAAAATGCTTGGCTTTTGAAGTCTGATACACCCCACCAGTAAACCCCATGATCTTGGCGTTATCCTAAAAATGCAGTTATACCCCACCCACCTGTACCATAAGTCCAGACAAGTTTTTACCTCAATTCCGTCTCAGTAACTGGTGCTCATACAGTTTTTAGCCTCTCTCCTCATTTTCTATTATCTCAGGCACCGCCAGATCCAGCGTAGAGAATGGTTCCGCCATCTCCAGCGCATTGAACTTCCAGGTAGAAGGGTTTCTTTTTCAGACACCTGTGCGAGGGTATCTCTGTTTACTCCTCTTGCTGGGTCATTGTATGGGAGACAATCTACTCTACTGCACAGAGAGGTTTTGTTAAGGGTTTCTTGAAGGTAAATAAAGGTTATGAGTAGCTACCTCACCTTATCTTTCCCTTATCCATAAACATACCACCTGCGTCATTGACGTGAGGAACCTGTTGATGAGGCCAATCAACATACAAACAGAATAAGAGGGCAAGCGGTCATTCGGTCGCTCGTTCCCTCTTATTCTGTTTTGAGCTGTCAGCTACTCGCTGAACACAACATTACTAGAACTTCGGCACCGGGAACAACACCCCGCCAAATATCAGATACGCAAAAATTAACGTCCAAATAATATTAAATACCTGTGCAATGAGAAATGCTGCTGCAGGTCTGCCCCCACCCATAGCAACAAGCTCCTTAAACTTTGTCTCGAGACCAATACACAGAAATGCCATGGTGAACCACCAACCTCTTAATCCTGCCGTAATACCTGTAACAGCCTTAGCACTTGCCTCACTCATGAAAAAGGAAAACACGATTGAAGCAATTATAAATCCAACGACGAATTTCGGAAACCTGAACCATATCTCCATGAGACTCGGCTTCTCTCCTGCCGCCTGCCCTTTAAATGTAAACCAGATAGCAAGGAAGAAAGCTGCAAACCCGATGAGTACATTCTGTGCCATTTTCACCACAACTGCTACAGCCATGGCTGCTTCACCAGCAATTGCTCCAGCAGCAACAACAGCACCGGTTGTATCGATTGTTCCGCCGATCCAAGCGCCTGCCACAGCAGGAAGCATACCTACTGCCTTAGCAATAAGGGGCTGGAATAACAACATTGGTATTGCACAAAGAAGAACAAGCGAGATAGTATGGCTTATTTTTTTCTGGTCGCCTTTTACTGCGCCACCTGCCGCGATAGCAGCTGAAACTCCACAGATTGATACTGCCGTGCCCAGAATCGATGCAAACTCATCATCGAGCCCGAGTTTTTTGGCAACCCAGAAGCAAACATAGAATACAGCTACAATAACAATGATCGATTGGATCATTCCGTAAGCGCCTACTTTGGCTATAGTTGTAAAAAGAACTTCAGCGCCCAGTAGAACAAGACCGATTTTGATGAAAAACTCTGTTTTGATAGCTGTCTTGAGCCATTCTGGAATACCAACAAAGTTACTAATTATGAGCCCAAAAATCAAAGCCCAGAAAACAACCTCAAGTCCATAGTAATTGACCACTGAGTTCCCTGACACGAAAAATGCAAGTGCAGAGAGAATAAAGACGATGGGGAATCCAAGAGTGAATTTTCCAAAACCCAGGCCCATAATTGCCATTCCGATGCCGCCGAGAACCCACATTCCCACGAGGAGCCAAAAGGCCCTTGTCATGTTTTCACCGGAAAAAACCTTGCCTGCAGTATTGCCGGCATCACTTTTTATATCCTTCCCCATCTTTTCTGCTTTTTTCTTGATGTCTTTGTCTTTAGCGTCTTTTGCCGCCTTTTCCAATGCTCCGGCTGCAGTACCTATAGCTTTCCTATCTTTTCCCTCAAGTGCTGTTTTGAGGCTCATGACAGCTGCCTGAACGCCTAGATCACCCTTTTCTTCAGCTTCTTTGGCAAGTGCCTCAGCCTTGGCTGGCAAGGTCACAGATTTTTCAAAGAAGGCTCCATCAGTCATCCACTTCCAGCCCGGAAGTTTGAAGGTCGCCCCTGCCATAAAAATAATCAAGATAAAGAAGCCTATCCAGACTGACATCCAATCATCCTTTTTCCAGAGCGTGGTAAAATCTATTTTTTTCTTGTTTTCCGCCATAACAACACCCCCTAAAAGTATAGATTTTAAAATCTATAAATCCACTGTAAAACTATAGTCGATTTTTCTGTGTTGTCAACGGCATACCCCTTTTCACTGTAATTAAAATGATTTATACTAATGGAGAAGGTGTTACGCTAAAGGAGGTTATTATGCAATACTCTGAAATTGTAATGGAGCACTTCAAAAATCCCCACAACATTGGCACAATGGAGAATCCCGATGGAGTTGGTCAGGTTGGTAATCCTGTGTGCGGTGACATGATGAAGATCATGATTAAAGTGAAAGACGATAAGATTGATGATATAAAATTCGAGACTTTCGGATGCGGGGCTGCAATTGCAGTCTCAAGCATGGTAACAGATATGGCAAAGGGCAAGACCATCGAGGAAGCCATGCACATTACCAACAAGTCAGTGGCTGATCAACTCGGTGGCCTTCCAAAAAATAAGATGCACTGCTCAAACCTCGGTGCCGACGCCCTGCATAAGGCTATACAGGATTATCTTGACCGGAAGGAAGGCAGGGTCCGTAGAAGGCCTGATGAGGAACTAGAACACATAAGCTCCCACGATAAACATTGCTACTGCCCCTATTGTGATTATGATCAGCCCGAACAGGTTGCTCACTGTGTTAGATGCGGTAAACCCACAGTTGAACACGATCACGATTAATGTTTTACAATCCAAAAAAGAGGTGAATATGGAAACCATATATTTCGACCACATTTCCGGCACGACAATTCATCCTGAAGTAAAAAAAACAATGATTAACTATATTAATGAGCATTATGGAAATCCCGTAAGCCAGCACCAGTTGGGTGATGCTGCATCAGCAGCGCTAGAGGCAGCGCGACAACAGGTAGCAAGGCTGATCAATGCACAACCAGGGGAGATAGTCTTTACTTCAGGCGGTACGGAGTCAGTCAATCACGCTATCAAAGGTGTGGCTATGGCCACTCACGATAAAGGGAAACACATTATCACATCCAATATAGAACACCAGTCTGTCTCTAAATCTTTGAGAATGCTCATGAGAATGGGTTATCGTGTCACTTCTCTGTCTGTGGATAAATACGGTGTCGTTAATCCGAAGGACGTAGAGCGTGCAATCACGAAAGAAACTGTCCTCGTTACTATCATGCACGCCAATAATGAGATTGGCACCCTTGAGCCCATCGCTGAGATTGGTAAGATCACACGAGAAAAAGGGGTTATCTTTCATACTGACGCAATCGCCTCAGTAGGGGTTATTCCCTTTGATGTCGACGAAATGGGTGCTGACCTCGTGAGTATGGCAGCCAACCAGTTTTATGGGCCTTCTGGGGTAGGCGCCTTATACATCAGACCAAAGACTCGTATTCTTCCAATCATCGAGGGTGGAATGCAGGAAAATGGACAAAGGGCTGGCTCTGAAAATATGGTGGGCATTATCGGTATGGGCAAGGCAGCTGAACTGGCCAAAAGTGAAATGCCGGAGCGCATAAAACACCTTAGCCAACTTCGGCAGGCATGGATTGAAAGACTAACAACGATTGAGGCTATCGATATTAACGGCCACCCTACCAATTGCCTTCCCCACCTCGTCTCCTTTTCGGTCAATTTTGTTGAAGGTGAATCAATGATACTCATGCTTGACGAGAAAGGGATCTGCGCATCGACTCGGTCAGCATGCGCTTCAGGTTCGCTTCGAGCATCACATGTTCTTATCGCCACAGGGTGTGACTATGCTGCTGCACAGGGTACTCTGATATTCTCTTTTGGCATCACAAACACTATGGAGGAGTTGGATAAGGCTATAGCAGTGCTTAAAGATAGTGTCGTTTTCCTGAGAAATATGTCTCCGCTGTATAAGAAAAGAGCAGCTTCATAACAAGGCTGAGTTTTTAAAGCTGAGAGTTAACAAAAAATCTGTGGGACTGAAAACATGCCACATCCCCTTTTTTTATTGAATAATGAGCTTGCGCAGCCTATCCTTCTCAGGCAGAAATTGAGACCTTGGCAAATAGGGAAATCGTGAATATAAACAGTAGTGAAACCTCCATTTTCTTAATTTCTCCCCTATTCAACTTTTAACGTTTTCTCCATAACCTTCACGAAAAACATGGTGAGTCTCCTTAATTCTTAACTTTTCGACTGTTTACCCTTTAAGTTTTACTTAGGCCATTTTGTCTATTCGGCAATAATTTACTGCAAATCTGCCATTTTCCATAAAAATTATTTTCTTGGATTTTTATTATGTATTACATAATATATATTTTATATTATTATTGATATTTTTTCTATTTATAATATTATTATATTTAATTATTATCGATTAATATAATATTAATTATATCAGATTTTTATTATTATTTTGATTTTATATATATGATTTTTATTATTATTAAAATTACATTTATAATAGTTTATATATATTTATTATATTTAAATATAATTTTTTACTTGACATTATGGATTTATTATATCTATTCTGTATAGTAAATAGTATACAATGGCCAAAAGAAAAGCCGATAGAGAAAAAAAAACCATTCCAGTCATTGTCCGTCTAAATCACGAAGAATACGAGATTCTTGAAAGAAGGGCTTCCGCTCTCGGGATGAACGTGTCCGTTTTCCTGAGGTTGCTAATAAGAAAAGGAAAAATTTCACTGGACGAGAGGGAGCAAGAAACTCAATAAAAGGAGGTGAGCATAGATGCCAACAAAGAAAAAAGCTCCAGCGAAAAAAACAGCAACAAAAAAAGCTCCAGCGAAAAAGAAATAAGGAGGGGGCCACAAGCCCCTTCTTACTTCAACGCTCATGCTCCTGCAGAAGCTGACAAAGCGGCTGAATGCGCTCACTGTTCTTGAGACGATGACTGGTATTTACTTTATAAAGTTTTAAGGCATAAGAAAAAGGAGGTGGTATAGAATGACAAAAGCAGAACTCGTCGCAAAGATAGCGACAAAATGCAAATTGAACAAGGCACAGGCTGAAAGGGCAGTCAATGGTTTCGTTGATGTGGTAAAAGAAGCCATTAAGAAGGGTGACAGATTGAGACTTGTTGGCTTCGGAACTTTCTCAGTATCGAAAAGAAAGGCACGAACAGGAAGAAACCCTCAGACCGGCAAGCCGATGAAGATTGCTGCGAAAAAAGTGCCAAAATTCTCAGCATCTCCGGCGTTCAGAAAAATTGTAAAGTAGGCCCGTGGAGTGAGGCGCCCTCTCAAACCCCAATCCCTTATGAGGGGGTGCCTTACGGCATCATACCTTTCTTTAGGCCCTCCAGTGCCTTGAGAAGGTTGGTATGCTTGATCTCATCCTCCTGAAGGTATTTCAATAGATATTCCTGGATATACATCTTTTTTCCTTCCAAAGAGGCGAGTGCATCCTTGACTAGTTCTACCATTTCCTCCTCAATTTTTATGTGACGCTCTAGCAGATCCCACACTTTTTTTAGTTCATCAGGTGTCAGGCTAACAGTCTTTGATTCAACGCTGTCAGCGATCCATTGCTGAACCAAGTAATGCATCTGTGAGTCTCGCTGAATAATCTCCATGACCAGACGAATAATAGGGTTCTCGGTCTTCTCCATAACATAACCGGTTGAGACAGTGGCGCTGTTCTCTATCTTTTGCCAGTGCCTCATAGTTACTGCCAGTTTTTTCTGTAATTCCTTAATAGTCATGTAGACCTCCTCTTCTAATATTTATTTCTCTCTATCCTGTTCCACACTTATTCAGTAAATATAATTCGTCTTTAATCATCACGTCTATGACAATATTTTTTCTTGTGCACCCCTTAATTATGGCGTTAAATTCAGTCTGACTCGAATTGTGCCAATTGAGAACTCACACATATTCCCTGAAACGCCAGTATTGTATATTGTGGCTGCTATTCCCTGGCCAATCCGGCATTTTTCCACCTTTGCTTTTAACAAGAGTTCATTGACAAGCTGACTTTTCGCTGCTATAAAGAATTTATTATTTTAAAAAACATTGAGATAAAGTATTTTATTGTGACTATACAAATAGATTTTCATGATAAATTTTGTTTGTTTTGTTCAGCTCCCTTCCGTTTATGTGCCCTTTCCACAGCATTAATGGGGTGCACTTCGCATAAATATAAGTAAAAATAAGCACTGGAGGTGAACCATATGGCAGATGAAACCCCTTTATTAGATGAACTCGAAAAAGGGCCATGGCCGAGTTTTGTCACTGAGATCAAGAAAGCAGGGGAAAAAAACAAGGCAGCCAAGGATCTCTTGGGGGTTCTGGAAAAATCCTATAAGGATAGGATTACTCATTGGAAACATGGTGGGATTGTAGGTGTCACAGGTTACGGTTCAGGCGTGATCGGTCGATATTGCGACTCCCCTGAAGAATTCCCAAACGCTGCTATGTTCCATACAGTGCGGGTAAACCACCCAGCTGGATGGTATTACAAGACCGATTCATTACGGAAGATCTGCGATATTTGGGAAAAATATGGAAGTGGCCTTACAAATATGCATGGTTCTACAGGGGATATTATACTCCTTGGTACTACAACAGACAATCTACAACCATGTTTCGATGCGCTTACAGAAGCAGGGTTTGATCTGGGTGGTTCGGGTTCTGCATTGCGAACCCTTTCTGCATGCGTTGGCCCATCCCGGTGTGAATGGGCAAATATCGACACCCTGGGCCTTATCCGTGACTTAACAATGGAATTCCAGGATGAGATACATCGACCCAGATGGCCTTACAAATTTAAAATCAAGGCATCAGGATGCCCCAACGACTGTGTTGCTTCCATTGCCAGGGCAGATTTTACTATCATAGGCACCTGGAAAGACTCAATCAGGATTGACCAGGCAGAAGTACAGAACTACGTGAGGAATGGTTTTAATGTTGAAAAACATGTTGTCAGCAGGTGCCCTACCGAAGCTCTCAAGTTAGACCCTCAAACAGGGGAGCTCAAGGTTAAGTCGGAAGATTGCGTTCGCTGTATGCACTGTATAAATTTGATGACCAGGGCAATTCGGCCTGGCATTGAAAAAGGTGCCACAATCCTCATTGGCGGTAAAGCACCCATAATTAAAGGGGCTTACCTTTCCTGGGTACTTGTGCCATTCATGAAACTTGAACCACCTTATGACGACCTCAAGGACCTTCTACGAAAGATATGGGATTGGTGGGATGAAAACGGGAGGACAAGAGAGAGAGTTGCTGAATTAATCGAGAGACTTGGATTGAAAACCTTTCTGCGGGAAATCGGCCTGAAGCCTGTGCCCCAGATGGTAAAGTATCCACGTTCCAACCCATATGTGTTTTTTGATAAATAGACCGGGAAGGAGGCCTTGCAATGGGAAAAACTGATATAGGACCACCTGATTTCTGGGACATGCTCCCAGAGGCAATAAAAAGAAATTACGGGACGTGGAAGTACCATGAACATGTTCGCCCAGGTGTACTTAAACACGTTTCTGAGAGCGGTGAACAGCTTTACACTATCAGAGCCGGATCTACCAGACTCCTCAGTATTGATTTCATTCGTAACATATGCGACATTGCCGACGAGTTTTGCGATGGTCACCTTCGCTTTACAAGCCGCTCTAATATCGAGTTCATGACTACCGACGAATCAAAAGTTGAGCAGATAATTGGCGCGCTGAATGCAATGGGGCTACCGGTTGGCGGGACAGGAAATTCCATCTCCAATATTGTCCATACCCAGGGGTGGATTCATTGTCACAGCGCGGCAACAGACGCATCAGGCCTCGTAAAAGCCATTATGGACGGTGTGTATGACCATTTTACAGACATGAAGCTCCCTAATCATCTCCGGATAGCCGTGGCGTGCTGCATAAATATGTGCGGTGCCGTCCATTGTTCTGACATAGCCGTAGTCGGTGTCCATACCAAACCTCCAAAACCTGATCACGAGCGGGTCATTGCACAGTGTGAGATTCCCACCACGATTCAGTCGTGCCCAACAGGCGCCATAAGGCGCCATCCTGATGCCAATATCAAAAGCGTTGTCGTCAGAGAAGATCTGTGTATGTATTGCGGCAACTGCTATACAGTCTGTCCTGCAATGCCTCTTGCAGATGCTGAGGGAGACGGCGTAGCAATCTATGCAGGAGGAAAAGTAGCAAATGCCCGGAAACCACCTATGTTTTCGAGAATGGTCGTGCCCTTCCTGCCCAATAAGCCGCCGCGCTGGCAAGAGGTAGTTGATATTATAATAAAAATCATCGATGTTTATAGAAACGATGCAAAGCCTGCTGAACGGCTCGGTGAATGGGTAGAACGAATAGGTTGGGAGGCATTCTTCAGAAAAACCAGTATACCCTTTACCGAGCAGCACATTGACGACTTCAGCCACGCAGTCGAAACTTTTCGTTCAACCACCATGTTCAAGTGGTAGGAGAAAAAGGAGGTTATGCCATTGGCAGATGAGATTAGCAACGAACTGAAAAACAAAATTGTGGAATACTTAAAAACGGTTAGCAAGGCTAAGAACAAAGAGGTCGCAAAGGCAATCGATACTGATAAACATCTTGTGGATAAAGCTATTGCTGAACTCAGTAAAGAAGGCAAGATTGAATACATTTATCTCGGCGCGTCATTCATTAAGCTGAAGGACACATAGGACATTTGGACAAATGTGAGGATCGGTGCAGGATAAACAGAATGTAACACCCCGCATTATGATCGGGGCACCCAATGGTCGATCTGGAAAAACCATGGTCAGTGTGGGCTTGTGCGCACTTTTACACAAAAACGGTCTTTCCGTACAGCCTTTCAAGAAAGGACCTGATTACATTGATGCCTCATGGTTAACAGCAGCATCAGGGAAAGCGTGCAGAAACCTTGATGCATATCTCATGTCAAAGGATGTGATAATCAGCAATTTCTGTAAATCTTCGCTGGGGAATGATTTTGCCCTCATTGAGGGGAACATGGGGCTTTACGACGGTTTTGATGGAGGGGAGGAAGGTAGCTCGGCTCATCTTGCAAGAGTCCTCAAAACTCCCGTTGTGTTGGTGGTGAATACAGCACGCATGACTCGGAGCATCGCCGCACTCATAAAGGGGTATATGGATTTTGAAGCAGGCACAAACGTGACCGGCGTCATCCTGAACAATGTAGCGGGACCTCGCCATGAAAAAAAACTCTCAGACGCTGTGGAACGTTACTGTAAAATCCCTGTCCTTGGCTGTATTCCTCGAAACCAAGCCCTTGCAATTCATGAGCGTCATCTGGGCCTTGTTCCTTTTCAGGAAGCATCCAGCGGAACAATAGGGATTGAACGTATCCTTCGTACGATTGAGAAACATTTAGATATCGAAAGCCTCATATCTATTGCAAAAAGCGCGCAGGGCTTACCTATTAGCCATTCAACAACTCAACAGAGGCCAAAGGTATCGGTTCGTATAGGGGTTATGATGGACCATGCCTTCCACTTCTATTATCCGGAAAACCTTGAAGCCCTTGAGCAAGAAGGTGCGGAGCTTGTCCTTATCGATGCCATTCATGATGATAAACTCGAGGCTATAGATGGTCTTTATATTGGGGGTGGCTTCCCTGAGCTTTACATGTCAAAGCTTCAACTTAATGAAACCCTGCGAGTCCAGATTGCCACCTCCATAGAGGATGGACTTCCAGTTTATGCAGAGTGCGGAGGCCTGATATATCTGTGTGACAGAATTGTAATTGATGGAGTTCCTTACACCGGCGTTGGAGCGATTCCCTCTTCAGTAGAATTTTTCACGAAACCCCAGGCGCATGGATACTCAAAATTAGAAGTGAAATACGAAAATCCTTTTTACCCGGTGGGCATGCAAATTTATGGTCATGAATTTCATTATTCGAGGCTCACCTGTGCAAAAGGATTGCACTGCGCTCTCGAATTAACCCGAGGTCAGGGCATAGACGGAAAGATGGATGGCATTGTGTACAGAAACGTTTTTGCTTCTTATACTCATATCCATGCCTCTGGTACTTCAAGTTGGGCAAAATCCTTTGTATCCGTTGCATCGCGAAATAAAGGCATCGGTAAGTCAGCTTTTGAACAAGAATCACCTCGGGAGGTGGGTCATGGCTGAAGGGACAGAAACAGTCAAATGTCCTGTATGCGGGACAGAGATTGAAGTTGGTTCACAGGTGGCAAAACTTTACGGTGCTGTAAGGGCAGCGCCAAGGGCAACGTCGAGCCACGAAGGCAAAGAGTATCATTTTTGTTGCAAGGCTTGCAAAAAGAAGTTCGATACAGAACCGACACATTATATTAAGAAATAGGAGGTCAGGAATGGCAAAAACAACTCTTGGCGGCATAGAAATCGAAGTTGATGAAGATGGATTTATACAGGAACCAGAGAAATGGAATAAGGAGGTAGCCGAAGACCTGTCGAAATTGGAACAGGCTTTTCCTATGGGAGAGGACCACTGGAAAATTGTTAATTACCTCAGGGATTATTATCTAAAATATGAGATTGCGCCTCCTATTCGGATGCTGGTAAAACAGACAGGGATTGACCTCAAGACTATCTATCAGCTTTTCCCAGGTGGACCGGCAAAGGGCGCCTGCAAGGTTGCCGGCTTGCCCAAACCAACAGGGTGCGTGTAGGGCACATAAGGCACGGTGATTATTTCGGAGTGCTTTGTTCGAAGCCAATACTTTTTCGAAGTCGGATCTTGGGCTGACCATGGACATCTTTCTCATTCTGCTTACCTGTTTCGCCTATATCTTTATTCTTGTTGCCTACAGCGCGAAGATTGTGAAATATGCCCGTATGCCGATTCATCTGAGATGGGAGCTATTCACGGCAACAAAAACAGAAAAAAAACCTTATCACCATGGCTTAACAGCATTCGAAGCCCAGCCTTTCCAGTCAAGCAGGTGGAGATTATCCAATGTGTGGTCTTTTTTGAAGGAGTACCTGTGGTTTCATTCTTATCTGTCACATGATAAGACTTACTGGTGCTTTCTCTATATTGCCCATATAGGCTTTGTGAGTCTGATTATATTTCAAGCGGTATGCATTGCCACAGCCCTGGGAACCTTCCTGGCACATGATCAAACCATCACTGCTGAAAGGGCTACAGGCAGCCTTGTAGCTCTTAGAATTCTGCTGGCCATAATCAGTTTTGCAGCAGGCATAATCGGAAATATTGGTCTAATGGTTTACAGGATCAGCCATCGTGATTTGCGGCTTTACACCCCCCCCTTGACCTTTATTGGCTACTGTATATCCATATGCACCTGCTTAATCGGCTTCATCCTCTTGTTGACAAACGATCCTCATTTTTCGGGCTACGTGTTGTTTTTTGTTGGCATGTTCCAAATAAAGCCAATAGCGGTCTCAGGCCTTCTGGGACTGTTCATATTCCTTAACATGCTTCACCTGATCTATCTTCCATTTACACCAGGCTTTCACTATGTCACAAGGTTCTTTGCCTTTTTTAACGTTCTATGGGACACCAGGCCAAACCAAAAAGGAAGTCCAGTAGAGAAAGCGATCGGTCAAGTCATGGGGAAAAAAATTACATGGTCCGCGCCTCACATTAAGTCAGGACAGACATGGGAACAAGCAGCAAAGCACAGAAGTTGAGAAGATAGAAAACAGAGAAATTCAGAAGAGATAAAGATAATTACACATCGAAAATGCTATGAGTAAAGAATCGGGAAAAGAAAAACAGGACTAAGCATGAGAATTGAAGACATAAGTAAAAAATCTGATCAGATCATTAAAATAAGGCAATCTGACCTATTGCCCTTGCCTTACCCTTACAACAACCCTGAAAAAGATACTGCCATGAGAGAGCTTTCGTCAGACCAGAGGGAACGGTACGAAGCGTCCCTAGATGGAGTTATCGGAGTTGGTATTCAAAGACCATCCAGCAAAGCAGAAGAAGAATTATTCATTCACAAGTTCCTCTCTGGCCTGGCAAAGCTTTTTGAAAAGGAAAATAACTGGACCTTCCTCCATCCCCTGTATCATTCCCTTGAATATTGTGTCAAATGTCAGATCTGTAACGATTCCTGTCCGGCTTACATTGCGAGTGGTAGAAAGGAAATCTACAGGCCTACTTATAGGCCTGAAGTGCTGAGACGCATAGTTGACAAATATATAAAGAAGAAAAATAGAGCAAGTCTGAAATTAACAGGAAGCGACATTGAACTCAACTGGACGCTCATCGCCCGCCTTGGTGAACTGGCCTATCGGTGTACTCTGTGCCGTAAATGCACACAGGCATGTCCGCTGGGGATTGACAATGGACTCATCAGTCACGAAATCAGAAAGGTTTTCAGTCAGGAGATGGGGATAGCCCCTAAAGAACTGCACGAACAGGGGACCGTCCAGCAGCTTAAAGTTGGTTCGAGCACAGGTATCAACCCCAGGGCCTTGGAAAACATTATTGAATTCATGGAGAATGATATTGAGGAAAAAATTGGCCGTAAGATTAAGATCCCTGTGGATAAAAAAGGTGCTGAAATCCTTCTCCTGCACAATGCCGGTGAGTTCATGTCCTGGCCTGAAAACACTGAAGCCTTCGCAATTATTTTCGATGCAGCAGGAATAGACTGGACCCTTTCAAGCGAGACCGTGGGATACGATGCGGTCAACTACGGTGTCTGGTATGACGATATACAACTTGCCCGTGTTGCCACAAGGCAGGCTGAAATAGCACGGAATCTGGGAGTAAAGAAAATCAATGTGGGCGAATGCGGGCATGCCCACAAGGCAATGATCGTTGTTGCCGACAGGGTGCTCACAGGCGATCTAAACATCCCAAGGGAAAGTGCCCTGCCTATACTTCGCGACATAGTTGTGGGAGACAAAATTAAGCTGGACTCTTCCAGAAACAATTTTCCAATAACCCTTCACGATCCTTGCAACATGGTAAGGCTTATGGGAATAGTAGAACCACAGAGAGAAATATTGAAAAAGATCTGCCCTCAATTTTTGGAAATGGAACCTCACGGCGTAGATAATTACTGTTGCGGGGGTGGAAGTGGATTCGCAATCATGCAGTCCATGAACTTCCCTGACTGGCGAAGTGCTGTCTCGGGGCGTATTAAGCTTAAGCAGATACTGGAAGTTTTTCAGGATACCATTTCACCGGATGTCAAAAAATATGTCTGCGCTCCATGCTCCAACTGCAAGGGACAGATACGAGATCTTCTTAATTATTACAATGTCTGGGATGAATGCGGCATTTTTTATGGAGGCCTTGCGGAACTCATCGTCAATGCCATGATAGATCTTGAAAAACCATTCATCGAGTGGGAGTGGCATTGAAAAACGGCTTTGAGTCATTAATATTAAGCTTTGAAGGGCTGTTTCACGAAAGGGATTTTGTTTCGCTATGAGCGGTAAAACATAAATTGTCAATAAAATTGGAGGTGATAGCATGAAGGGAAAAGTAATTCTGTTAAATTCCGAGTATATAGGCAGGGAGGATGAGACGCTTGGATTTGAGATTCTCATGACGCTGCTTAACAGTCTTTTGAAGAGAAATGACAAGCCTGAAGCCATAATCCTGTGGAATACAGGGGTGAAGCTCATGACATCACAATCACCAGCCTCCGCACTCCTCCGGGAGCTTGAACTGGCAGGCGTGAAAATACTCGGTGGGGTGCTTTGCCTCAACGATCTCTGTATAGCAGATGCAGTTTCAGTCGGACAGGCTGTGACAATGGATGATATACTTGACTTGATCCTTCATAATGAAGTAATAAGTTTATAACATTTAGAAACAAAATCATGGGTTCACCAGTATCATACAAGGAGAGAGAATGGGAAAAGGCGATCAACGAACAAAACGGGGCAAAATAGCACGAGGAACGCACGGAAAAACCAGACCGAAAAAGAAAGGAAAGAAAGTAAGTAAATAAGGGGGTATATGGGCCCCAAAGGTATAGGTATCAGATAGCTGTTGATAGGAAACAATGCTTTTGCTTCTTTCTATTGCCTATAGCCCATTACCCATACCCAGATATTTTTACGAGGTAATATGGGAATTTTACAAGACATTGAAAGATTGGGCCTTAAGCTTGATGATGACGCCCTTGAACACATCAAAATGATACAGGAAGACATAGTACGCATGAACCAGGACGAACTGGTTCGAAATACGCTCATAGAGATGCATATCTCAGAATTTATCGAAATGGCAAGACCGGACATCATGACTGCTCTTTTGGATGATAAAAATAGGGAGGTTGAGCAACTTACAAAGGAATTTCAGCGGAAGTTTGATAGCCAAGGCAACAGAATTTGTGAGGAGCACACGTGTGACTCAATAATTGAAGTCCATCGGTGCACCTATTGTGGTAAATATGTGTGCAAAGAACACAATTATGGCAGCGAGGATCTTCGTTGCTGCTATGATTGCTCAATCGCGCGCACCTATGGCAAAAAATAATTATTCCCAAAACCTATAGTTACACTTTACATACCTGTACCATAAGCCGCCATACAGCTTTCCCTCATTTGCCTTCACAGTAATGTTACTAATACAGTTTTTAACCCGCCTCCACATTTCCTGTCGATTCAGGAGCCCTAAATCCAGTGCAAAAGAATGGTTCAACCATCTTTAGTGTTTCGAATATCCAGGTATACGGGTTTCTTATAATGACACCTGTATGGTGTTATCTTTATTGCCCAGGTACATTAATGGGAGGGAACCGTACACTTTCCTAGAGGATAACAGGGATGAGGGTTTCTGTATGGAATTCAAACCCGACTGCCTTTCTCCTGCACCAGACAGGGGTGCTCAAAAGGAATTGCTGTGGTCCGAAACAATATGCCCCATATTTCCCATACGAGATCAGGAGGATAGGTAAGTTTCATTCATTATGATTGCACCGCGTGGATAAGTGAGACTATTGTCGAAAATGCTTTCTATTGTGGAGTAACGTCACTGGCAGTTACTCCAGGGGAACAGCCCATATAACAACCTTCAGCGATGATTTTCTGCCAAGACTGCTCTTCCTCGCAACAAATGTATCAGGCTTACGGGAGGGAGGTGATCTATCTGGTCGATGGGCAGACAATCTTCCCTTACCCTAAACACACTTGGCCATCCACATATTGCCTATTTTTCAGAAAACGCAAGTGAGTTTAAATATACCCGCTACAGTGGATCCGACTGGATAACCGTTATCTTGGAGTATCCTCGCAGAAGCGCCCAGCATTGCCCTGGACAAACTCGACCAATCATACATAAGCTTTGGTACGTCAATTGATGGTTACGTTGAGGTACTCATATACTGCTATCATAACGAACAAGAAAAGTCTTCCCTGAGTTATATTCATTTTCCTGGATTTAGACAGAAGGTTTCGAGAGTTGGCTAGTATACCTGATGGCATAGAGGGTATTTGTGAACGGAAATATTACTACCTGTAGTCTGCATTCATTGTTTGCACGTGTAATAGCATATCCCCAGTGGTGTTTCCATAGCATAGTGGAAATATTTGCGTTTAATCCACAATGATACGTAAACAAGGTTGATGAGTAAAGGGACTTCAACAAGGGGTCCGATGACTGCTGCGAATGCCTGGCCAGAGTTGATGCCGAAGACCGCTACTGCCACAGCAATTGCAAGCTCAAAATTGTTCGATGCTGCCGTGAAAGACAGTGTTGCTGCCTGGCCGTAGTGAGCTTTCGCCTTAATACTCATGTAGAAAGAAAAGAGGAACATAACCACAAAATAGATGACAAGGGGAATTGCAATTCTTATTACATCCAGAGGTATCTTGACTATATATTCTCCTTTCAGGGAGAACATAACAAAAATCGTAAAAAGAAGAGCTACAAGGGTAATAGGACTTATCTTAGGTATAAATCTCTCGTGATACCATTTAATATCTTTAATCTTAATCAGTACAAGACGTGTAATAACACCGGCAATAAAAGGGATACCCAGGTATGTTAACACGCTCTCTGCAATCTTCCCGATGGTAATACTGACCACGACACCTTTCAAGCCTATAAGGGGCGGGAGCACCGTGATGAAAAAGTAGGCATAAACAGAAAAGAAAAGAACCTGAAAAATAGAGTTGAAGGCCACCAAGCCGGCGCAGTATTCAATGTCTCCTTGAGCCAGATCATTCCAGACAAGGACCATTGCAATGCATCGCGCGAGTCCGATCATGATAAGGCCCACCATATAATCAGGATATCCACGGAGAAATACAATCGCAAGAATAAACATGAGTACGGGGCCAACTACCCAGTTCTGAATGAGGGAAAGCAGGAGAACCTTCCAGTTCTTAAAAACTTCACCAAGTTCTTCGTACCTTACCTTGGCAAGAGGAGGATACATCATGAGGATTAGGCCAATTGCAATTGGTATGTTCGTTGTGCCCGCTTGGAACTGGTTCCAGAAGTCGACAATGCCATGAAAAAAATATCCACACGCTACGCCGATGAACATGGCCAGAAAAATCCACAGGGTTAAGAAACGGTCGAGAAAAGAGAGCCTTCGAGCGGTATCATCCATACTCACGCCCTCCCACAGCACCCGCCCACCATATCGGCAAATTCTGCGGGCCTCGACTCGATAAATGCTTCCAACCGTTGTCGGTCGTTGACTGTCTCATCACCTACCCGTTCAGATATGGAAAGGAAAAGTAATCGTTTGAACAAGTCTGATTCGTTGAGACGGTAATGCATCCACTTCCCTTCTCGCCGGTCCTTCACGAGTCCAGCCTCCTTGAGGATCTTCAGATGAAAAGAAATCTTGGGTTGAGACATATCAATGGCGGCTACAATGTGACATACACACAGTTCACCATTTTCAAGAAGCTTAACAATCCTCAGCCGCGTTTCATCGGATAATGCCTTGAATACTGATAAGAGCCCCTTCACTTCAACCTCCAATCATATCAATTATAATAAATATATATATTAGTTATATCCTGGAATGTCAATGTTTAATTAAATATATATTAATATGTTTTGATATGTTTATCTTGACAATATTTAGTGAATTGTTTTATATTCCAAGTATGCAATTCGTGCCAACAAAACCTGTTGAACTTGATTGTACACCTTGCTGAGGTCCGTCAGAGAAGCGAGGTCCGGTAAGACCTCCTCGCCTTGACCAGCCTTTTGTCACAGGAACGGTAGAAACCGCTGCTGGTATTGTCCCCAGGGTATCGAAGGTTTATAGCCGAGCGGACCGCATCGGGGCCTATAAAGTACGATGGGGGATCGGGCGGATGAATTATAGGGTCGATGCAGGCCTTTACGCAATAGGTGAACCAACTGCAGAATCTCCAGTCTTTGTCACTGCAAACTATAAATTGACATTCGATTTGCTTCGAAGGGCTGTCGCATCGATAGACAGCTGGATTCTTGTACTTGACACATTGGGTATTAATGTGTGGTGTGCCGCAGGAAAGGGTTCATTCGGTAATGACGAGTTGCTTGACCGTATCGAATCGAGTCGTCTTGCCGATGTCGTATCTCACAGGAAGCTTGTACTTCCTCAACTTGCCGCTCCCGGTGTGGCGGGTCACGAAGTGAAGGCACTTTCTGGCTTTCAGGTTATTTACGGACCTGTGAGCGCTGAAGACATACCTGAATTTCTCAAAAATGGTTTCAAGGCGGAGGAACGCATGAGGACAAAATGCTTCGGGTTTATGGACAGACTGGCGCTTGTACCGATGGAAGTTGTTCCTGCTGTAAAATCAGGATTACTTGCCGCTGCAGGGCTCTTTGTTCTCTGCTTTCTTTTTGCAGGGTTCTCGACTTTGAAGGCACTCGAATATTTTATAATCCCCGCTGTATCGATTGGAACTTCAATCATTGCAGGCGCAGTACTCACTCCGCTTTTTCTTCCATGGCTTCCTGGTCGTGCCTTTTCAATAAAAGGGTTTGTGATAGGGCTGCCATCAGCCTTTACAGTCGTTTCCTTTATGCATAATCCAGGTGTGCTGGAAACAGCAGTCCTCCTTATTTCAATTCCTGCCGTGGCTGCCTATCTTGCAATGAATTTTACAGGTTCTTCAACATTCACTTCACTTTCTGGCGTGAGAAAGGAGATGCGCCTGGCCCTCCCACTTGAGATTGGGGGCACTGGAGCAGGTCTCCTCTTATGGATTATTGCTCTTTTGGGAGCATAGAGAGAGAAAGCGTCACTTATGTTTTATATAAAAAACGTTGTCACCCTTATTCATGAACAGGAGATGTGCAATAGTTGCGGGATATGCCTCACTGTCTGCCCTCGTCGGGTATTTCAACGCTCAAACAGAGTGGTTGAAATAGCACGGCGTGATGCTTGTATTGAGTGTGGAGCCTGCCAACGCAACTGTTCACAGGGCGCAGTGACTGTCAGGGCTGGAGTGGGCTGTGCATCAGCTCTTATCAACCGAATGCTCGGCCGAAAGAAAGCATGTTGTGTTGTTGACAACGGGTGAGCAAAAACCTGCATATGCCCTTTCCCGCTAATGACAAAATAATAGTCCTGTGAGCGCCACAGGAGCCCTGACTGTTTCAGCACATTCCATAATGGTTATCAGAATGGCTTTGAGCATCCTTTCAAAGGTATCTTATGGTGCCCAGATACAATACAGACATTCTCATAACCCTTTATATCTTTATTTTGGTGCATTATTGCCAGGGAAGAATGTGGAGTTTGCCAGCACAGCTCCGAAGGTTTTTTTAAACCTTCCCTGTTTCTCTGTGTCTGTCTTGATATGTCGTAATATATCGTAGAGGCAATCCTTTGTGATATGTTTCGCCCAAAATTATCTTCAAAGTACTC
>MVQO01000224.1 GCA_002067585.1 Syntrophorhabdus sp. PtaB.Bin027 | reverse complement strand
GGAAGGACATCAAAAAGGAAACCCAGTAAGGCAAGGAGCATTAGCTTTACTGTTAACGGCCATGACTACACTATGAAAATTGGAAAGGAAGCTAATCAGGTTGATCCGGCACACACTCTGTCCCATACGCTCAGAGAAACATTAGGCCTAACTGGAACGAAGATATCCTGTGACCATGGCGCCTGCGGCGCCTGTACAGTCATTATGGATGGAAAAGCAGTACTTTCCTGTATGACTTTGACTGTCGAGTGCCACGGGAAAACAATAACTACCATCGAGGGGCTCGGAGATTCGGAGACAGGGACGATCGACCCGCTCCAGCAGTCTTTTATTGATCACACTGCATTCCAGTGTGGTTTTTGTACCCCCGGCATGATCATGAGCGCAAAGGCTATCCTGAATGAGAATCCCACGCCCACAGAAGACGAGGTGAAGGAAGGTCTCTCGGGGAACTTTTGCAGGTGCATCAGTCATTACCATGTTGTTGAAGCCGTATTGGCGGCATCGAAGAGAGTGGGGTAACAGAGATGGACAACAAATACCGTTTCATAGGGAAAAGAACACCGAGGCTGGATGCCCCGGAAATTGTGACAGGGAAGGCAAAGTTCCTCAACGACATCAAGCTGGCGGATATGCTGTACGGCAAAGTATTGAGAAGTCCCTACGCCCATGCTGTCATCAAAAGCATAGACACAGGCAAGGCCGAGGCAGTCAAAGGTGTAAAGGCAGTGCTTACCTGGCAAGACGTTCCTGACTGGAAGGGAGGAACTCCCAGATTTACCAGAATCCTTGACAGGAAGGTGAGATACGTGGGGGATGCTGTTGCCCTTGTTGCAGCTACCACTGAAGAGATCGCAAAAGAGGCAATGCATCTGATAAAGGTGGAGTACGAGGTGCTGAAGCCAGTCTTTGATGTTGAAGAGGCTTTGCAGCCTGACGCTCCTCAACTGTATGATGAATTCCCGGGGAATGTGGTTACTCCTGGTGTGCCCTTTTTCGGACCCAAGAATCTGAAAGAGGTTGTGATGGGAGATACGGAGAAAGGGTTTAAAGAGGCAGATGTAACCACAGAAGGTACCTTTGGCTATGAAAATATTCCCAACCCGCTTCCCCCGGAGCCGCCCGGAGCTATTGCCCTTTGGGAAGAACCGAACAGACTTACCCTCTGGGTCTCAAATCAGGCTTCCTATATGGACAAGATTACACTCTTCCACGTAATGGGCAGGGAGGTCGAAGTGAGAAGTATCGGCGGTCCTTGCGGAGGCAGCTTCGGATCAAAATTCATGTCGTGGCAGGTGCAGACGTATGCAGCTCTCCTGAGCAGGGCCACAGGCAAACCTGTAAAGATTGTTTTCACAAAGGAGGAGCACCTTGCAGCATTCACGGTGCGCCCGTCTTCACGAATGCATGCGCGAGTGGGAATGAAGAAGGACGGGACAGTAACAGCGGTTTCAGGAAAATGGCTCATTGACACGGGCTACTATTCAATGACCACCCAGTCGCAGATTGCAGTCGGCTGCGGTGAGGTTCAGATTATGGTGAGGTGCCCGAACTGGGACCTGAGACCGGTAATTGCCTGCACGAATCGCAATGCCTCTGGCATAGTGCGGGGATTCGGCGGCCAGGAACTCAAATGCATACTCATACCCCTTCTGAGCCTTGCCATGGAAAAGCTGAACATCGACCCGTTCGAATTTCTCAAGAAAAACTTCGTCAAACCAGGTGATGGATACTTCTGGCGGGATGGCCTCTGGTATACGTATCGCGGAGTTGACTTCTCTCCGTCCATGGACAAGGGGGCCGAGGCTTTCGGCTGGAAAGACAAGTGGAAGGGCTGGCTCACACCGACTTCAGTCAAGGGTTCAAAGCGACGGGGTGTTGGTGTAGGAGTCCATGGAAACGCAGATATTGGAGAGGATTCTTCTGAAGCATACGTCCGCCTTCACCCGGACGGGACTGCCATGCTCTTCTCCTGCGTAACAGAACACGGCACAGGTCAGAGGAGCAATTATGCAAAGATGGTTGCTGAAGTGCTGCAGATTCCTTTGGAAAATGTTTCCATCACCCCATCTGATTCCCTTATCAACCCATACGAATTTGGACCGGCAGGCTCCCGGGGAACGTACGCCATAGGAAGCGCCGTCATACGAGCCGCTGAGGATGCAAAGAAGAAGCTCCTTGACCTTATGGCTCCCATGTTCCAGGTGAAGCCCGAAGATCTTGATACATCAGACGGGGTCGTCTTTGTCAGGGAAGATCCAGGGAAGAAAATATCCTGGAAGGCGATGTCTATTGACAGAACAATTACAGGTTTTGGCCGTTTCGAACCTGACTATACCCTGACCAATTGCATGATGAGCTTTGTTGAGGTTGAGGTTGACACTGAGACAGGAAAGGTAGATCTCATTCAAGTAGTAAATGCCACAGATGCAGGGAAGGTCATTGATCCTCAGGGTCTTGAGGGACAACTCAATGGATGTCTTGGATCTGCCGGCATTGACAGTGCCCTTTTCGAGGAGACAATCCTCGACCGGTCTTCCGGACATATACTGAACGTCAATCTGATTGACTATAAATGGCGTACCTTTGCTGAGCTTCCTGCCATCCACAGTGTTGTTCTCGAAACACCTTTTCCCAGCCATCGATTTCATGCGGTGGGGATTGGCGAGGTGGCGACTTCGCCCGGGCCTTCAGCTGTATTAATGGCTGTATCCAACGCAATAGGGCTGTGGCTCCATGAATATCCTGTGACACCGGAAAAGGTGCTCATGGCGCTTGGAAAAACAGGTTCCAACCGATTGAACCGTTCAAACAGTTTAAACTGCTCAAATGGAATCCATGGAGGTTGACAATGAGAACGTTTCAGCACATCAACGCCTATACGATTGAGGAGGCTTGTTTCCTTCTTGGCAAGAACAGGGGCAGGGCAGTTCTCAATGCTGGCGGAACAGATCTCCTTGGTATTCTCAAGGATGAAATTCTTCCTAAATATCCAAAAATGGTCATCAATATCAAAACCATCCCCGGCCTCGATTCGATCACTCAAAATAACAGCGGTGTTACCATCGGTGCGTTGACAAGGCTCAGTAATATAGTGAATTCGCCACTTATAAAAGAACGGTTTCCTGTCCTCGCAGAGGCAGCACGTACTGTGGCAACGCCTCAGATTCGTAACGTTGCTACGATTGGCGGGAATCTCTGCCAGGATGTACGGTGCTGGTATTACCGCTACCCGCGCCACATAGGAGGGCCGATTCAGTGCTTGCGCAAGGGGAATGGCCCATGCCTGGCAATAAGAGGCGACAACCGATACCATGCAATTATGGGCGGAAAAAGATGCTTTGCCGTGTGCCCTTCTGATACTGCAGTTGCACTGGCGGCTCTTGATGCATCTATCCATGTTTCAGGCCCTGAAGGCGATCGAATCATAGCAGTTACTGATTTCTTCAGTCCCATTGCAAACGCCCTGAAAGGAAACGAGATTGTTACAAGTATTGAAATACCTTCTCTTTCGCATACCACCAGTCAGAGGTTCATTAAATTCACCCTCAG
>MVQO01000223.1 GCA_002067585.1 Syntrophorhabdus sp. PtaB.Bin027 | reverse complement strand
AATTCCGGCCATCGCAGTATTCTTCGCATTGGTCCTGCAGGGGAACGTGGAGCACCGACTGCGTGTATCAATGTGGATACCTATCGCCACTTTGGCAGACTGGGGGGTGGTGGCGTTATGGGATCAAAGAACCTTAAGGCTATCGTAATTATTGGTGACAAAGTCTTTGATTTGCCCACAGGTGATAGTTATGGAAAGCTCTATCAGACTGTTTACCGCAAAATGACTGCAACTGAAATTATGCACAAGTATCACGACATAGGTACCCCTGTAAACGTGGCATCTCTCAATGAAGTTATGTCCTTGCCCATTAGAAATCTTAAACAGACCACGGATCCAGAGATGGCGGGTATCACAGGTGAGAGATTTGCTTCTGACGCCTTACTCCGCAACCATGCCTGCTCTGGCTGTCCCGTTGGATGCATCCATGTAGGGTACGTACGGGAAAGATTTGCCAAGGAAAACCGGTATTCTACCTCCAGGTTTCCTATGATCATGAACCGGTATTTGCAGTTGGCTCCATGCTGGGCATTACAAACTGCTTTTCTGTCCTTGGCATTATCGATGCTGTAGAAAAAGTTGGGCTCGACGTAATGTCCGCCGGAGTCTGCCTTGCCTGGGCAACCGAGGCTACTGAAAAAGGCCTGATCTCTGAAAAAGAGACACTTGTGCCGCTTGGATTTGGTGATGCCTCCACTTACCGTCAGGCAGTTCATCATCTTGGTGTTGGTACGAACGATTTCTACCGGGTTCTTTCTCAGGGGATAAATGAAGCAGTTAAGCACTTCGGTGGTTCTGACTTTTCCTGTGTCCTCGGCCAGGAGATGGCGGGCTATGCCACAGGTGAGGTTTTTTTCGTGTCCCAGGCACTGGGCTTTCGGCACTCTCATCTTGATAGTGCCGGGTATAGCTATGATCAAAAAACCACAGAAAAGGATGCGGACAGGGCTGTAGAATTCCTGGTGCAGGATGAGAAAGGGAGAGTGCTCCTCACGTCCATGGTTTCATGCCTCTTTGCCCGTAATGTATATACCGACGAGGTTGTATCGGATTGCCTGAAGAGCCTTGGTTATAATGGTCTTGCTGTAAAGCTGGAGTCAGTCGCGCTTAATATCCAGCAGCTCCGCTGGCGCCTCCGCTTCGCCTCGGGGTTCAATCCAGATGACGTGATTATTTCGAAGCGCTTCGGAGAAGTGACAACTGTGAAAGGTCCCATCGATATGTTTTACCTGGATGCGCTAAAAAAGGAATATGGAAAGAGGATAAAGGCTATGGCCTTGGCAGCCCCACCCTGATCTTTCTGGAGAATTCTGGATCATTCCCAATTACATGTGCCCTTGGATTTATATAGCTTCGTTGCCTCAGTTCTGCGAAAGGTATGTTTGAATCGAGCGTTCCCCGTTCATATGCATACTGTGGTCCATATCCACTGAGGAGTATTTTCCAGCTATAATGTATACGGTCGCTGAACGTTTTTATATGCATCACTATATTAGTGGTACAGTTTGTGGTAAGGGTATTGTACCATACTGGCCTTTTCTTCATTTCATTGATCTGCCTGATATACGCCATAAAGAGCTTTTCCGCACGCTCACGATTGATATTTAGACGGTACAGGTATACATCTTCCTGGGGATTGCGATAATCTGTTCTTACCCGTATGAGGTCCCGTTCATCGCCGGCAATATAAATCAACTCATACTGTTTGAAGAACCCTTTGATAGTCGAATACCCTTCCCCTTTCTCCTTGCGGGTTTCAATGGAGAAGACCACAAAATCTTCCTCCTGAAAGCCGAAACTCATCATGATGTGGGCTATCGCATCGCCCATCCAGTAGACGGCAATAAGATCTACAGAATCAAGGGCTTTCAGATCAAATGTTTTGTCATAATAATGAGAATCAAAGTCAGTTTCCGTACGATAGGTAAGGTTCCGGATATTATGGATGGTGATCTGGTTGTCCTGTATTGTTGCATAGGGGAGTACAGCAACATCAGGCTGCCAGTCACGGTCGTTGGACGGCTTGATATTCATCCACCATGCCACAATCAAACAAAAGACGATCAAATACCCGATAAGGACCTGCAGCCGTTTTTTTATGAAAAGAAATGCTGCTGCCGTACCGACAGCAAAGCCAATGGCAATATTTGTTCGTAGGGTCTCTTCTGCCAGGTTTGAATAGAAGATGGCCAGGGCTGCCCACAAAGTCATGCAGGCAATAATTATAGAAAGGCAAAGAATAACAAAAAACCTTACAGTCTTGCCCATAGCTATTATTCCCCTGATTCTCTGAGATGTTGGAGTAGAATGCGGCGCACCTCTTCAATGGTTTCAGGGTGGTCCTGGGTTGAGTGTCCCGAATTTACCACAAGTTCTGAAGCAACTCCGTCGATGTGAGCACTTGTATATTCGACGACTCCATCGTTCCATCTGTCCTTCGGTTCTTTCGGATTCTTTACCGCTATGATTGAATGGGCGGTTACACCCTCGGCTATAGGCATTGACGAGAGATTTTTTATAAACGGGCTTTTGGGATCCATGTTGTCCGTGCTCCGGGGGGCATCCTTTATGAATCGCACAGCTTTCAACTGAGGATTCATGGTGATAACCTCCTTCATGGTGTCGGCGAGACGGAAGGGCAACGAGATAAACTTGCTTGTGAGCCGTCCAATCCAGCCACCAGCAACAAAACTGCCGCCATGGGGTGTTGCGATAAAAACAACCCTTTTTACTGAGGGGACAGGTTTAAAAAAGACACTTCGACGAAGTATCTCTTTTGTTTCGGCAGATGCGTTGACTTCATCGAACGGCAGAGCAGTAGTCCAGAACTTCAACCCGCTGTCAACTGTTGTCAGCTTTGTGAGGAGTCCACCCTGGCTATGGCCGATAACCACCATCCTTCTCAATGCCGGATCTTTTCCTTCCGGGTCCATCTCATCTACAGTTTTTCGGAGACCATCAGCAAGGATGCCTGCCGAATAGGTTATCGGATTGCCTGTATTGTAGGTAAATAACCAGAACTGGTAATTACCCCAGAGTACGGGGTCATTCGAAAGCTCATTGAACATTTCTGCCCACCTCGCAGGGCTTGATGCAGTCCCGTGGATAAATATAACTGGTATACGGCCTGGTCGGTACGGCTCCATAAGAAAGATGCCATCCTGGTATCTCGCCTTCTTTCCAATAAGGGAAAAATCTCCTGAGAAAAGGCCTCTTAGTTCAAACCTGTAGACCTGGGAACCCTCAAGCGTATAAGCCATAGCAGAACTCAGTTCGTACTCTAAGGGTACAGTACGCCCACCAATATCTACCGAGGTTGCCTCTCCCGTGGTATAAAGCTCCAGGTTTGCCGTTACTTTTCCAGCTTCTATTCCCTCTTCCACATTATCAATTCTCAGAAATGCTGTGGCAGCAACCCTTATCCTGGGAGGGATTCGGGAGTATTCAGGAACTATTACCCCTTTTAACGGTTCTGTGGCGGCAATAAGGGGAGCACCAATACCCGGCCACCTATATCGGTTGCGCAATCCCCGGACGTCAAACTCGGCCGCCTGGACAAAATCTGTAAGCCTGAAAGAACCCCAAAGGAACTCTTCAGCGTCAACCTTAACGATCAATTCCCCGAATGGAAGAGGGTAATTGCCTTCACCGATCATAACCTTTGCCCTGTCACCAGCCGTAAAGGCCTGGGCCAGGCTTCTGTTGTATAAATCCAGTGCAATACGGACCCGGGGATCAGTAGGATCTGGATCAGTACGGCCGATCTTGGGAAAAAGAAAGGCATAAGCATAAACTACCGAGGCGCTATAATAGGATTGAGGGCCACCTTTAGAAGCATAGGCATAGCTCAGCTCAGCGAGGGCAAAAAACCGATCTGCTTCACTCGCCGTTGGGAGACCTTTGTGGAGGGCTGCCAGAACTTCTGCCGGTTGTGTTCTAAATCTGGCTGAAAGATCAGCACGATTGAGGATTTGCTGCGTGTAAGCACTCAGCTCATCACTCGAAAGGATACTTGCCGTAAGGTTTCTCTGAACCTGTTTCGGATCAAGCTGACGCACCCCAACAGGGGTTGCGCACCCACCGAGGAACATAGCGATAAAAACCAGGAGGCCAATGTATGCGACGTACTTCGGATACTTAATCCTATCTCTGCATCTTTTCATCATATATACTCCTGCCTGATTTTAATGATCACCAAATTTCCCTACCCTATGATCACGTATTGTACCGGTTTACTCTATAACTCTCAATAATATTTAAAGTTGGTTTTGTAACATAGCCCACATTCACTTACAGATCATTGCTTCAATGGACAGGTCAGTTACTTCTTTTAAAATGGAGGCTGAACAGAACCCTGGCAACCAAAAACTCATTTGATAGTTTTGAGTTATACATCGGGGGATTCACTTTTGCTGTTCATCAAAACTTTTTTTAACCGTAAACCAGACTGACATACAGTTGTCAGTTTGCTGTGCTATGCTTTTAATATGATATAGTTTGATCATAATAATATTGATTTTGAATTATTGAAGCTCAACTTAAAATTTAACACTCAAAATATTTTCATCTAAGGGTGAATTATATGAGCACATTAGTTCCAGTCGAGGTTATTGAAAAGCATATTCTTGTTTTGCGCAACCAGAAAGTTATACTTGACAAAGATCTATCTCAACTATATGGCGTCCCAACAAAGGTTCTAATCCAGGCTGTAAAACGCAGTTTAAAAAGATTTCCTCCAGATTTCATGTTCCAACTCAACGGTGATGAATTTGAAATCTTGAGGTCACAAATTGTGACCTCAAGTTGGGGCGGGCGTCGTTATTTCCCTTATGCTTTTACTGAGCAGGGAATTGCCATGCTCTCAAGCGTGCTCAACAGCGAAAGAGCAATTGCAGTCAACATCGAGATCATGCGGGCATTCGTAAGGCTTCGGGAGATGGTAGCATCTCATAAAGAGCTTGCAAAAAAGCTTCAGGAGTTGGAAAAGAAGTACGACGCCCAGTTCAAAGTGGTCTTTGACGCTATCCACGCCTTGCTGGAGCCTCCGAAAAAACCAAAAAGGCGGATAGGTTTTGAAACAGGTGAAATCCGGGATAATCAGAAGATTTAATGGAGGTGAATAATTGACAACCAAAAACTGTCTTGATAATATTGGATTATACATGGGGGGATTCACTTTTGCTGTTCATCAAGTATTTTTTAATCTCAAACCGGATGAGACACCTGTGCAGGTAGGATATGATATAACGTTCAAGCGGTTGAAACAGTTTAAGCGGATTGAATTCAAAGGAGCGGTTTAAGCAGTTTAAACGGATTGAACGGATTGAATTCAAATGAGAGGAGAAACGATGGCTGTCAAGTATTTTGAAGATTTTCAGATCTGGCAGGAAGCGAGAAGACTGACGAACAAAATATACGACGCCACAAGAAAGCAGGCATTCTCGCGGGACTTCGGTCTTTGTGATCAGATTCGAAGAGCATCTGTTTCCGTCATGTCGAACATCGCCGAAGGATACGAGCGCGGTGGTAATCAGGAATTCCTCCAGTTCCTATCAATCGCCAAAGGATCATGCGGCGAAGTCCGGTGTCAGCTTTACGTCGCCCTTGACCAGGGGTACCTCGAAAGAAATCAATGTGAAGCCATCATAGACCAATTCAAGAAACTGTCCATCATGATCAGCAACTTTATGAGATATATCAAGGGAACACCGTACAAGGGAACCAAGTATAAACCCCTGCCCCAGAAAAGTGTGAAGGAAGAGATAGAAGAACTTATGAAAGATACAGTTTCAACTGTTTGAACGGTTTAAGCGGTTTAAACGGTTGGAATAAATAAAACAGTTTAAGCGGTTCAAGCGGTTAATACGGATTAAACGGTTGGAATAAATAAAACAGTTTAAGCGGTTTAAACGGTTAATGTAGTGCGCTATGTGGTCTTTGATGTTGAGACAACAGGGCTTTATGTGGAGAAGGGGGATAGGATTATTGAAATCGGGGCGGTTGAAGTAAATGAGGATGTGATGGGGCATGAGTTCCACAGTTTTGTCGATACCGATAAACGAATCAGTAAAAATGCATACAAGGTACACGGTATTACGCCTGAAATGCTTGCCGGACAACCCAAGTCAGAAAATGTGTTTGATTTATTTCAGCAATTTATCTCGAATAGCACGTTGGTAGCTCATAATGCTGATTTTGATATTGCCTTCTTGAGACACGAATTTTGGAGGATGGGCAAAGAACTGTACAATAGTTATAAGTGCACATTAAAACTGAGCAGGAAACACTATCCCGCATTACCGGACTATAGATTGGATACGGTGGCGAAATATGTTCTGGAGGTGGAGGTTGACAGACAAAGACTTCACAGAGCCCTCGACGACGCACGGTTAACGGCAAGGATTTGGATTGAGATAGGGAAGAAATAGTTGAAAAGATTTAAAAGGTTCAAGGAGTTCAAACATGTTTTGAGCCTGACCAGCTTTGAACGGTTGCGCTCTTTGAGTTTACAGCATGAATAAAAAGAGGATGAAGTATGTCAGAGAAGGTTAAGGATAATGGAAGAAAGGGTACCATTGCATTGGAGCGGATCGAAAGCGTGATATTACTAATCCGGGACGAAAGAGTTATCCTCGACAATGATCTTGCACGGTTATACGGCATTGAAACCCGGCGCTTGAACGAGCAAGTCAGAAGAAATGCCGATCGGTTTCCACACGACTTTATGTTTCAAGTATCTTCGGAAGAATTTGAGGACTTGAAGTCGCATTTTGCGACATCAAGGTCTGGCTGGGGTGGTCGTCGCAAGCTTCCCTTGGCCTTTACCGAGCATGGGGCGATTATGGCTGCTTCTGTATTGAATACCCCACTGGCTGTTGAGATGAGCATCTTTGTAGTCAGGGCGTTTATCAGAATGCGCTCTTTTCTTGCATCACATAAGGAACTGGCTTTGAAAGT
>MVQO01000222.1 GCA_002067585.1 Syntrophorhabdus sp. PtaB.Bin027 | reverse complement strand
GGTTATGAACCCCGTCAGGTTCGGAAGAAAGCAGCGGTAGTAGCTAATCCGTGTGCCGCAGCCAGCCTGGCCCCTATTTTAGCTGTAAATTGCTGACGGTGATTTGTAAACAGCGAGCAGAAAGTAGTTTTTGGGTAATACGATGAACGAATTCAATTCACGACCCTTTGTCTTTAATTCAAAAGCCAAAAGTCAAAAGCCAAAATTAAAAGCTGGAGAGATTTTTTCCGCATGAGTTACACTGTTATTGCCCGAAGATGGAGGCCAAAAAAGTTTGACGATGTGATTGGACAGCCGCACGTGGTCAAGACCATGAAGAATTCTGTAAAATATGGCCGGCTCTCTCATGCATATCTTTTCGGTGGCCCCCGAGGCGTAGGAAAAACTTCCCTTGCACGAATCCTTGCGAAAGCAATCAATTGCCTCAATATAACCGCAGACGAACCATGCGGGACCTGTGAAAATTGTGTTGCCATCGACCAGGGGAGTTTTCCTGACATCATTGAGATTGATGCTGCATCTACTCGTGGCATTGATGATATCAGGGAACTGAGGGATACTGTAAGGTATATGCCCTTGATGGGGAAGTACAAGGTCTACATCCTTGATGAATCTCATCAGCTCACAGGTCCTGCCAAAGATGCCTTTTTAAAGACACTCGAGGAGCCTCCGAATCACAGCATCTTTATCCTTGCCACAACAGAGGCGCAAAAAATATCGCCCACCATACTGTCCCGGTGCCAGCGATTTGACTTCAGGAGAATTTCAGAAGTAGAGATTGTTAAACAATTGAAACGTATATGCGATGAAGAAGGGATTACTTACGACGAGGAGGTATTCCCGTATATTGCTGTCGAAGCTGACGGAAGCCTCAGAGATGCAGAATCAATCCTGGACCAGGTTATTTCATTCTCGGGAGAGCATTTAGCATACAAGGATGTTTTGAGCATTATCGGAATTATTGAAAACGAGATCCTTTTTACTCTTATCAGGTCAATTCTGGAAGAGAATCTTAAAATGGGGCTTGAAATAATCGAGAAGTCCCTCAATGAAGGGAATGATGTTCATCAGATATATCGTGGCCTTGTTTCCATGCTAAGAAACATGATGATTTTAAAAATCTGTGAAGAGAGGCCTTCATTTCTTCATCTTGCTGACGAAGAGTATCAGAGGCTTTCTGGCATAATAGAGCAGATCGAGTACTATGAGATCCAGAATATGCTCAACTATTTGCTCACGGCTGAGGATCTCCTGAAAGGGCTCTTCCCGAAGATTGCCCTTGAGATACTGTATATTAATCTTTATAACATTTCAAAGCTCAGGGACATCGAAAAAATTATCGATACCACAGAAAAGCCTGAATTTCTGACAGAAAAGAGGGAATTTCAAAATGAAGAGACTCTGCCTGCTCCCTATAAGGAACCAGAGGCCGGGAAATTTGGACAGGATGCACATGGTTTTGTGGAATACCTGAAAAAGAAAATGCCTTCCGTGGGGAATATGATGGATAGCCATGAAGTCAAGGTAGAAGGCCATATGTTTGTGGTCCTGGCAGACAAACAGTCACAGACATTGTTCACACATCGGGGCGAGGAAGTCAAAAAGCATCTCACAGAGTTTTTCGGGAGGCCTATGAATTATGTTGTCCGTGATGCTGGTGATACAAAGAGGAATACCCTTGATGAGTATGTAAAGGAAGCACAGAGTCTGTTTAACCGATAAAGGAGGGATAATGTCAAAACAATTGGGTCAACTCATGCAACAGGCAAAAAAGATGCAGGAAAGATTTCAAAAGATGCAGGAAGAGGTTGCTGTCAAAACAGTTGAAGCGCAATCCGGTGGTGGTATGGTCTCCTGTGTTGTAAACGGAAAACAAGAGCTGGTATCGTTGAAAATATCCGAAGAAATCTGGGAAGAGAAAGACAGGGAACTCCTCGAAGACCTCATTGTTGCGGCTATTAATGATGGCTTAAGTAAGTCAAAAGATATGCTTCAGGAAGAAATGTCCAAGATTACCGGTGGGATGCCGTTACCCTTCAATCTTTAGTCTCTGCCATGTATTATCCTGCGCCAATTGAGCGCCTTATTGAAAACCTTTCTAAGCTGCCCGGTATTGGGAGAAAGACGGCAACACGACTCGCTTTTTATCTCCTTAACACAAAAGAAAGCTATGTCTCAGAGCTTTCAAATAGCCTCATTGATATTAAGGAAAAGATCAAGCTGTGCAGCACCTGTTTCAATATTACTGATGTTGATCCATGCCCTATTTGCAGGGATGAAAAGAGAAACAGTGCAACTGTCTGTGTGGTGGAAGAGTCCTCTCATATGATGGTGATCGAATCAGCGAACCCTGGCTACTACCGTTACCACATTCTTCACGGAGTTATTAACCCCATAGAGGGTATTGGACCTGACGAGGTGAGGATAAAAGAGTTAAGAGACAGGGTTCAGCGAGAGGGTATCCGTGAAATCATCATTGCCACAAATCCGAACATTGAGGGTAACACAACAGCGCATTACATTGCAGAAACCCTCCAGGATCTTGATCTAAAAATAACACGCATTGCTTCGGGCATACCGATCGGTGGTGACATTGTATATATTGATCCACTGACTATCAAGAGTTCACTGGACAACAGGCGAAACCTGTAGACCTACCCCCCGGCTGCAAGTGGAATCAATAACACCTCATCCCCATCATTGAGAATGGTCTCCATTCCATCCAGGGACTGTATAGCGGTACCGTTAATCATCAGGCGAATATAAGGAAGAACCTCGTCACTCTGTGGTTTGAAAATATGGGGAGAAAGACTGTCTCCCCATATTTCAACCATACCTGCAAGAAGGCCACTGACATTGGTGCCATCAGGAACGATGATTTCCACATCCTTTCCTCCAAGAATCTCCTTAAGTTGCAGGATCGAGTGAACTTTAACCTTCAACCTTCATACCTACAGATTTAGTCTGCTATACCCCCAGGAGGTCAGCGGCTGTACTCAATCCAAGTTCTTCCAATTTTGCCCTGGTCGGTACGCCTGTTTGTGTATCCCAACCTCTTTCAGTGTAGTATTCATCGAGCATCTTTTTTAAATCGTCTTTGGTGATGACCTGGCCTTTCGATGCACCGTCTTTGAGGGGCTCTGTCATGAGCCTCTCAGGGAATGTGTCGTCTGTCCGTGTGAAGCCCTCCCTGATGTTAAAGACCTTGGCAAGGTTATTTAGTCTTTCCCCGACCTTCTGAATTTCATCAGGGGTAAAGATCAATCCGGTAACTGCTTCCAAAAGGGCGGAGGTGTTCTGGGTGGATGTGGCAGGCAATGCAGTGTCGAGCATAAAGGCACACATGGTAGCACAGTCACAGGTGGCTGCCCTCACATCCTGGTTCCATTTTGTGAGCTTACCCTTACCTTCAATAGATAACCTATCCACCTCCCATGGGACAGGTATTCCGAAGATTTCCTGGAATGCATAGCCTCTGTTGTGGTCAGCACCGGTGTACGCGGTGGCATAATTCAAGCCATGCGCTTTAGCTCCCCGAACATCATAGGCGGGTAATTCAAGTCCTTTTATATGCATGGCGTATTTTTCCGAGCCCTTTCCAATCTTCATAGCTGCTACCCTTGTACCGTCAGCTAAAAGGTCGCCGATACCTTCACGAAAAGCCATCATGCGAAGCACCATCATCATTGCCTGGTCATTGCCAAACTTCAGGTCTATGCCACCGGTATCAGCAGGCGTAAGAATACCCCTTTCAAACAGCTCCATGGCAAAACCTATGGTTACCCCCGCAGACATGCTGTCAAGACCGAGTTCATCAGCGAGACGATCTGCAGCTATGACTGCATCAAGGTTGACAACACCGGTTTGTGTACCGAAAGAGTAAATAGTCTCAAATTCAGGCCCTTCAGTCAGGATTCCTGCATAAGGTCCTGTTTTTGCGAGCTTCATCTGACTGCATCCAACAGGGCAGTCATAGCAATGTTCCTTTCCTATCTTGCGCGTATTCTGGGCATCGAGTCCGAGTTGGTCCACCGGGACAAATTCTCCAGTTGCAGACCAATTTTTTGCGGATAAGATTCCCAGAGCTCCAGTAAGATCAACTACCATGGGAGTGCCGGCAGGAGAGAAAGCAGAATAGAGAACAGGGCTTTCTTTAAAGGCCTTTAACATCTCAGACCTCGCAGCTCTATATTTTTCCTCGGATGTGATTGCCACCTTCCCTGTTCCCCTGACTGCTATAGCCTTCAAATTCTTTGAGCCCATCACTGCTCCAAGGCCTTTCCTGCCTGCAGCGCGTCTTTCGTTAATAATACAGGCTATTTTACTGAGGCGCTCGCCAGCGGGCCCTATGCAAATAATCCGCGTATTCTGGTCGTTCAGGTTATCTTTAATCATCTGCTGGCAGTCAAAGGTCATGGTTCCCCATAAACTGCCAGCGTCGTGGAATCGAACAGAACTGTCCTTAATGGATACCCATGTGGGTTTTTCAGCCTTTCCCTCGACGATAACAGCATCCCATCCGGCAAATTTCAATTCTGCCGGAAAGTATCCACCTGTTAGTGCATTGCCTACAGCACCGGTAAGGGGAGATTTTCCCACTACCGCCATCCTGCTTGCGCAGGGTATTGATGTTCCTGTAAATGGTCCAGGAGCAAAGATCAGTTTATTGTCCGGTCCCAGGGCATCTGTACCTGGTTTTACTTCATCAAAGAGGTATTTCATGCCCAGTCCTGCACCGCCAATAAAGTCTTTTGCCACCGCAAGAGGAAGTTTTTCTTCCTGTGCCGTCTTGCTGGTGAGGTTAACCCGGAGAATCTTCCCGGTATATCCACCTGAGTACATTTCATCCTCCTTTTATTTGGTCTTACTCAAATTTTAAAAACTCTGCCCTTTGCTGCATAGTACCGCTGTTTTCTGCTTATCCCACCATGATTTAATGGAGTGAGAGACCTCCATCGTGTACGATCATCTGGCCTGTAATAAAGGCGCTATCGTTAGTTGACAAAAAGAGGGCAAGACCTACCAGGTCTTCAGGCATACTTGGTCTTTTTATACACCGACCCTGTAGTTGTAATTCATCAAGGGGAGGCAGAGGTAAAGCTTTGCCGCGATCAAACTGATCCCCTCCTTCCGAGTGTGTGAAGCCAGGAGCGATTGTATTAACGTTTATCCTGAAATCGCCAAGCTCACGTGCCATACAACGGGTCAACGCCATAACAGCTCCTTTTGATGCTACGTAGTGTGGCATTCCTGGTATGCCCTCCAAGATGGATGCCGAAGAGATATTCACGATCTTGCCGCCTTTTTCCTTCATGTAAGGGAATACGGCTTTAATACAGTGGAAAACCCCACTTGTGTTGATTTCTATTACTTTCTTGAATTCTTCGCTGCTCAACTCGGTAAAAGGTTTGAGCACTATATTGGCAAATACAGCAGCATTGTTAATGAGAATATCAATGCTGCCAAATTTGTCATACGCAGCCTTAGCCATGGCCATGCATTCCGGCTCCTTGCTAACATCAGTTTTCACGAAGAGCGCTTCACTTCCTGCATCAGCTACTTTTTTCACAGTTTTAGCCCCATCGGAAATATCAGCAATGACGATTTTGGCTCCTTCTTTTGCAAAACCTGCAGCGAATGCAGCGCCAATTCCCTGAGAAGCACCTGTTATAATCGCTATTTTGTCCTTAAGTCTCATGTAGTACCCTCCTTTTCAAATAAAAAACCTCCTTTGCCCTGCATCAGGCAAAGGAGGCATCCTTACCTCCAGCTCACTGAATACGTTTTTTTATCGGCAATCTTATTCAAATTATATGTGCACCATGAAAGCCATGTTAAAAACATTGTATCCAGTCAATACTTATCTTTTGCCCCATTCTGGAGCCAGCTTGAGCTGGTATCCGCCTTTTACAGGGGGATAAAAGAGCATCTGCTTCCCGTCCCACCACTGATTCGCTGTGCTGGGGAACAAGGCTAATCCGATCTCGTCAAATTTCAGGTCCCCCATGACCGTCCCTTTGTACTCAGCATTTCGCAAGGCATCTCTGACAGCGGTCTTATCGTAGGATTTTGCTCTTTCTATCGCCATAAAAAGGACCTGCGCAGTACCGTAAAAGGCACCTATGCTGACACTGCGTTTCTTAAACTTATCGGTATATCGTTTCCCGAGTTCTTTGCATAAAGGGTATGGGAACTCTTCCGACCAGAAACCATCGCATATAACATAGTTGGCATCTTTCCCCAGAGCTTGTGCAAACTCAACTGCCCATGTCCCCTTCCATCCGTGCATATACTTGACATTAAGCTTTGCCTCTTTTATCTGACGGACCAATGTAATGGCATCTGTAGGGGCTCCATAAAGCAGTATGGCGTCCACGTTTTTCGCTTTCATCTTGAGTATCATAGAGGAGTAATCCTTTGCTCCGATGGCCCAGGGTTCATCAACAGCAAAGGTGACACCGTGTGTTTTTGCATGAGATCTGAAGCCTCCCCCAAATGCCTGACCGTCAGGACTATCCTCCATGAGAAGGGCCACATTTTTCGGCCTGTCCTCCTTCTTCAGCAGAGTTTCCCAGATTATGAAGGGGACCTCAGATGCTCCAACGGCTGAGAAAAACATTACACTGGCCCACTTGGCCTTTTGATCACGAAACATTTCCGGCCAATGAGTTGTGCAGTGATATACCATCTGATATTTCTCCGCCGTATTGATGGCAGGAACACTCATGGTTGCAGAATGGGTGCCAAGCAGGAGATCAACCTTGTCCACCTTGATAAGCTTCTCTATAGCTCCTGCCACTTTTGCCGGTTCGCTTTCATCGTCAGCGAAGACCAATCTTATAGGCAATTTCTTATTGGCCGATTTTATGAAGATACCTCCTTTCTTGTTCCAGTCTGCAACCGCCTGCTCATAGGCCCATTTCAGTTCCAGACCGTCCGGTGCCAGAGGGCCTGTCATATGAACAGGAGCACCGATGAGGATTTCCTTACCAGCAGCCATTGCGAAATTTGAAAATACCAAACAAATGATGGGAATGGAACAAAGCAAGCCGAACCACCAAAATATTCTTTTACTTTTCATTTCATGCCCTCCTTTTTTATTTAATCCTATTCGTTATTCCTCTCCTCAAAGAGGTTAACGGGAATACGCAACCTCACCTCCTTTCGATTACCGGGACTTGTGTCTACCTGTGCTGAAGTTTCGGAAGACAGGTAGCCCCTCACCCTGCAAAGCCGTGTGGAACTTCCCCTTCACGCTCATTACAATCGCAGTATAACATGCAACACCCGTGTAAACTCCCACGGATACTTGTTGACGCAAACACGTGAGGAAAACACTTTCAATCGTGCGTCTAACCATTCTACACCCCTTTCTTCCATAGTCTAATAATCCCATTGGGCATGAAAAGCATGACAAGAATTATAATAATGCCGGAGAATATGGGGTGGATACCAGGCAAGTAGATGCTGGTGACAGTAAAAACAGCAGTCATCAGGAGGCTGCCCAGGATAGGTCCGACCACTGTGCCGCTTCCACCTATGACGCACATAAGTACCGGATAAAGAGTCCATCTGAGAATAAGAAAACCCTCAGGACTTACCTGAAACAGATAGTAGGCATAAAGGCTTCCGCACAGGCCGGAAAGAAAGGCGCTTATTGCAAATGCAAGCACCTTGTATTTGAGTATATAGATGCCACTCGATGAGGCTGCAGTCTCGTCCTCGCTGATGGCCACAAGTGCAAGCCCGACTCGTGACTTTGTCATAAAATAGACCACACCAGTGGCGAGGAAGGCAAGAAAGAGAGCGGTCCAGTAGTGAGGTCGCATTGTGGTGTAGACACTTGATGGAAGCATAATACCGATGGGTCCCCCGGTAAATTGTCCCCCTTTGATACATACCACCTTTAGAATCTCGCCGAATCCGAGGGTACCGAGGGCGAAGTAATCACCATGGAGTTTGGAAAGCAGCGGTATGCCGATTGCGAGAGCAAATATCACAGGTACCAATCCGCTTAAGATCATAGTAACAGGGTCGAAGTAGTAGTTCTCCCAGCTGAATAAATCTGCACGCCAGATCATTGCAGTGGTATAGGCACCAAGGGCAAAAAAAGCGTGTGTTCCGAGACTGACCTGTCCAGTGTAACCAGCGACGAGGTTCCAGCCCTGGGTCAACACGATATGGCAAAAGGTGAGAAAAAGGAAATAGACCAGGTACGATTTTTCAGAATCAGAGACAAAGGGGATCAATCCCAGCAACAGAGTGGCCAGAACAACACTGGTTATAGGTTTCAAGTTTTTCATCTTCTAAACCTTTTTTACTGACCGGACCAAGAGACCTTCCGGTTTAAACAATAACACCAAAAGAAATACTCCATAGCTGACCGCGTCGGCCCAGCCACCGCTGATAAAGAATGAAGACCAACTTTCAAGTGTCCCCAGGATAATGCCTCCAAGCAGTGCCCCAAACACGCTCCCTAAGCCTCCGAGGGCAAGAGCGATCATAGCCTTCAGACTGAAAATAAAACCAAAATAAGGATCGAAAGGGTAAGTAGTCGACAGAGCAATGCCTGCTATACCGCACAGACCGATTCCGATAGCAAAAGCTATTGTGTTGACCCAATGAGGACTTATGCCGACGAGCCTTGCCGCCTCTATGTCTTCCGAAGCGGCCCGAACAGCCTTGCCCACGAGTGTCCTTTTTAGAAAAAGGGTTACACCAGCGGTTGAAAGCATAGCCATTACGAATCCCATGAGGCGGGTAAATGAAATCGCGAGGCCGCCTACAGGGATTGATGATGAAGTATATCCCGTTGATATGGACCTTGGATTTGGGGTCCACATCACTGCCATCAGATTCTCAATAAGAAACATGAGCCCGACGGCGATAAGAAGGGTTATATTTTTATCTTCCATTTTTACTGCCCGTCTAAAGAGCCCCTGGTATATACCTGCACCCAGGACCATGGCAGCCAATCCAATTATGGGGATGGACAGGTAAGGATCGATCTTGAAAAGCGTAAAGAGCCAGTAGCAACAATACGCCATAAGGATTATGACTGCACCCTGGGACAGAAAGATTATGCGCATCGTGCCGAAGATAAGACTGAGGCCGATGGCAGCAAGGCCATACATTGTCCCGAAAAGAATGCCGTTGATAAAGAGCTGTGCGAGAAGACCGAATGTGAGATAATCGAACATAAGTATCTACTCCATGGTTCCTAAATAGGCGTTTTGTACTTCCGGATCTGAAAGGAGTTGTTCTCCCTTGCCTTCAAGAACAATCTTACCGGTCTTGATCACATAGGCATAATGAGAGATTTTCAGTGCCTGGTAGATGTTCTGTTCAACAAGAAGAATAGTCATTCCTTTGCGATTAAGTTCTTCCACCAGCTCAAACATCATCTTGACAACGAGAGGGCTGAGACCAAGTGAAGGTTCATCAAGCATAAGAATTGTCGGTCTGCTCATCATTGATCGTGCGATTGCAAGCATTTGTTGCTCTCCGCCACTCATGGAGCCCGCTATCTGGTTGGATTTTGTCTTTAGCAGAGGGAACAACTCGTATGCCTGTTCCAAAGATTTCTGTATGAAAGGCCTTGCCCGTGGGATGTAGCCTCCCAGTTCGAGATTCTCTTTGACGGTCAAACGGGCAAACAATTTACGGCCTTCCGGAACCATGGCGATACCGGCATTTACCACAGCTTCGGGCGTAAGACCTGTTATGTGTTTCCCTGAGAACAAGATGCTGCCATTCTTGGGACGGTTCATTCCGGCAATGGTTTTCAGAAGGGTAGATTTTCCTGCTCCGTTTGCACCCACCAGGGCTACAATGGATCCCTCTGGCACGTGCAGGGACACACCCCACAGGGCACAAACACTCCCATAAGACACATGCAAATCCTTAATTTCGAGTAAGCGATTCTCCAAGATATGCCTCGATCACTTTTGAATCTTTTGCTATTTCTTCAGGCTTTCCATCTGCTATTTTTGCTCCGTAGTTCAGGACAGCAACCCTGTCACATGTGCGAAAGATAGCATCAACCTTGTGCTCCACCCACAGAATGGATATCTTTCTCTCTTCACGGGCACGCTTTATTACTGTAAGAAGCGTTTTGATTTCAGATACGTTCAATCCTGCCATTGGTTCGTCCAACAAAGTTACCAGCGGAGAGGATGCAAGAGATCTGGCAACTTCCACCAGTCTGCGATCCGACAATGTCAGGTGAGATACGAGAATGTTCTGCTTATCTTCTATGCCAACGAGTGACATAGCATCAATTGCCCTTGTCTTTGCGTCACTGCCCCCGTGCTTATGTCCGTAGATGGCCCCCACCATGACATTTTCGAGAGCTGTCATCTTATTGAAGGTTTTTACAAGCTGATATGTTCTGGAGATACCCATGCGGCAAAGTTTGTGAGGTGCAATGCCGGTAATCTTTTTTCCTTTTAAGAAAACGTCGCCCGTATCTGGTTTGTATATAGAGCTGATTACGTTGAAAAGGGTCGACTTACCGGCACCGTTTGGTCCGATCAGGCCAACCAATTCTCCCTCATCCACCTTCAGATTCACGTCGGTCAGGACTGCCAGACCACCAAATGATATACTGATTTTGTCCACTCTTAGAAGAGTATCGCTGTGAGACATGAAAAATCTCCTATTTTGCCGTACATCCTCCATCTACCACAATCATCTGCCCGCACATATAGTCAGATGCTGCTGATGCCAGGAAAATGGCTGTACCTTTCAGTTCCTCGGGTAAAGCCTGCCTCCCCATAGGTGTGAAGTCAGAAACCATCCTGTCAAACTCAGTGGTATAACTCTTGCCACCCCCGATGTTCGTGATGAAGAAGCCTGGACATATAGCATTCACATTTATACCCAGAGGGGCATATTCAAGGCCTAACTCGCGGGTGAGGTTAACAACAGCCCCTTTGGCGGCGTTATATACAGGAACCGGGAATAGATGTCCTGAACCAGTGATTCCAAAGATAGATGCAATGTTGATGATTTTTCCGCTCTTCTGCTTAACCATGAACTTAAGAGCCTCTCTCGTGCAAAAAAAGACACCGTGAAGGTCAACAGCCAAAACACTGTTCCACGCGTCTGTTGCGCATTCGTGTAAAGGTTTTGGTTCGCTTTCGACTATACCTGCGTTGTTGATGAGGATGTCCAAATGGCCGAAGGTTTTCACCGTTTTTTGCATGAGCCGGACACAATCATCCTCCTTTGACACGTCACATTTGACAGCTATGGCTTTGTATCCTTTTTTCTTTATCTCCGCAACGGTCTTACCCATGCCTTTTGAATCAATATCCCCGCAGACCACATCTGCTCCAGCCTCAGCCATTGCCTCCGCAAATGCTGCGCCTAACCCTGAGGCTGCACCTGTCACAACGGCAACCTTTCCGTCCAGTTCAAACATTTTAAAGGAATGCATTATGCACCTCACTCACAGTCGAACCCATAATATAAAGCGATGTTCATACTCTGTCTTGACTGCTCCTTTTTTAGTGATCTTACTCCCCGATATCTAGCTAAATTGTCAGTCATACAAACAAAAAGCCTCCTTTGTCCTTCAACAGACAAAGGAGGCTTCTTTACCTCCTGCATATCGCAATAATTTTTTGTTTATATATTACTAACAAATTATATGTGCATTACGGAATCCATGTCAAGCATTTCGTAATTTATTTCATATACCAAGGTATGCTTTTCTTACATGGTCATTCGAGAGTAAATCTCTGCTTGAGCCCTCCAGGACAATCTGACCATTTTCAAGAACATAGCCACGATCTGCAGTCTCAAGGGCGTGACGAATATTCTGCTCAACGAGTAGAATGGCTATGCCCTGGTTCCGCAGTTCTTGAACAAAAGTGAAAAGCTCACCTACCACTACTGGAGCAAGTCCATAGGATGGCTCATCGAACATGGCTAAACGTGGCCTTGACATGAGACACCGTCCCATGGCAAGCATTTGTCGCTGCCCACCGCTCAGCGTTCTTGCCAACTGTTTCCCCCGTTCCTTCAGTATGGGGAAAGTTTTAAACACACGTTCGAGGCTCTCACCCATAAATTTCCGGGCTTTTTTACTGTAGGCACCCATTTCCAGGTTTTCCCGCACTGTCATATCTGGGAAAGGTTTACCACCTTCCGGCACCTGGGAGATACCCAACTCAAGTACGTCGTAAGGAGGCATCCCATCAATACGTTTGCCAAGAAACTCAATTGAACCGGATGTGGGATTCACAATCCCTGAAATAGTATTGAGCATGGTCGATTTTCCAGCGCCGTTGGCACCGACAAGGGCTACAATCTCATTTTCAGCCACCTCCAGGGAGACTTCTCTCAGGACTCTGACCTTGCCATAGGATGTGCTTATATTAGTCAGTTTCAACATGAAATTGTCCCACCCAGGTATACGTTGATTACGGTTTCATTTGATGCGATATCACACGGTACACCTTCAGCCAATTTTTCTCCGTTATGAAGTACTATGATCCTATCAGAAACATCCATAATGGCCTGCATAACATGTTCGACCAACATTATGCTGATGCCTTTTTCTCGTATTTTTTTGATAGATTCAATGGCTTCTGCCACTTCAGCTGGATTTAATCCTGCCATTACTTCATCGAGCAAAAGCAATTCAGGTTTGGTTGCCAATGCTCTTGCCACCTCAAGGCGTTTTTGACCGCCTATAGGCAGTTCTCGCGCAGGAAGAGATTCTGTTCCATTGAGACCGACGAAGTCAAGCAGTTCCATTGACTCGTGTGCTGCTTCATCTTTGGTTACGCGCGGTTTTCGAAAAAGGCAGGATAACATTACATTTTCCAGAACAGTCATGTCGCTGAAGAGTTTAACAAGCTGAAAAGTCCTCGCTATACCTCGCCTGCAAATCTCGTTCGGTTTAAGACGAGTAATATTATCACCCTTAAAAAGGATTATGCCTGAAGAAGGCGTAATCGCACCGGATATTAAGTTGAAGAGAGTGGTTTTGCCTGCCCCATTCGGGCCTATTAAACCTACCACCTCACCATGGTCGATGTGGAAATCTACACCTGATACTGCAACCAAACCGCCGAAGCGTACTGTGATGCCTTGAACTTCAAGTATTCTCATTTGTTTCTGTTCGTCTCCGTTTTTTCATAGAATCCCAAAGTCCAACGATGCCACCGGGAAGGAAAAGGATGACAACCACCAGGATTATCCCGTAAATAAGCATGTAGTAATAGGGAAACTCCGTTAAGAGGAGATCTGCCAGGAGGGTTAGAACTGCAGCGCCAATTATTTGGCCAGTAATGCTCCCGATACCCCCGAATATGGCCATGAGTACAGGCATGAACGAGAAGAGAGGGTTAAAGGCAATTGAAGGGTCAATGTAGGTCCATCGTGTAGCCATGGTGGAGCCTGTTGCTCCCGCAAAAAAGGCTGTGATAGCAAAAACATTGATCTTGACGGCTGTTATGTTAATACCCATGTGGTCTGCAGCCTCTTCTGACTGACCAATGCTCCGGAGGGCCAGACCATACCGGGAACGACCGATAAAAAAACAGAATGATATGGTTACAACAAGAATGACAAGCATCGTATAGTAGACTGGTATAGGGTCAACAGACACAACCCATCTGCCTACAGTACCAGTCATTACCACTTCCCACCAGAGAACAAAATGCCGGATAAGCTCACTCAACCCGAAGGTGAATATGGTGAAGTACATACCCTTTAGTCGAAGCGTTGAAAGGCCAACAAGAAGCGCAAGGACAAAGCTAACGACGCCGCCCAGACAGACCACGAGCGGGAAAGGCATCAACTCTCCTGCAAGGGCTGAAGTGTATATTCCAATACCGAAAAAAGCTGCCGTTGCAATGGATATATACTGGGTAGGTCCGGAGAAAAGAGCCCAGCTCAAGGTAATAACAATATAGATGAAGACATTAGTGGCAGATATAGTGGTAAAAGGATCCATGATCAGAGGGAGAAGGGCTGCGGCAAGAACAGCCGCCGAGAACAACACAGGGATACGGGGATTTGGCAGGTATTTACCTGTAGATAGACTATTCACGTCTTTCTTCCCAATATTCCTGAAGGTCTTAGCAGTATTAGCAAGAGAAAGATTATGTAATAGGCAACCATTGACAAAGCGGGGTTGAAACACATGACCACATTGCCTACAAGCCCAAGGATAAGTCCTCCTATCAAGCTGCCCAGGATATTGCCAAGCCCTCCCAACACAACAGCAATGATAGCAATTATTGTATATGGTAGCCCCATGGTAGGTGTAATCTCAAAGATCATACTTATAAGGAATCCAGCCAGAGCAGCCATAAAGGCGCCAAGACCAAAACAGAATCCAAGAACCTTATGGATGTTTACCCCCATGAGTTGTGCCGTATCTCTGTCTTGTGCTGCTGCGCGAATTGCCTTGCCGAGGCGGGTGTTGAGGAGAAAAAGATAAAATGCAATACCCGCAATCAGCGCCAAAACGAGTGCTACGATTCGGTTAATGGCATACGTATTTCCAAACAGCTTAATAGACCCCGATAGATAGTGGAATCCTTTAATATCAGGACCCCAGCCAAGGAGGGCAATATTTTGGATAATAAAGAGAAGGCCAAATGACGCAAGGAGTGAATTGCCCTCAAAAGCTGCAATTGTCGGCGATGTCTTTCTGATACGGTTAAACATCGTTCTATGGGCAAGAAAGGCAATTAAAAAAATTACAGGCCCTGTAATAACAAGGGAGATCAGGGGATTGATACCTAGGAAGGTATACAGGGAATAAGTTGCAAAGGCGCCAAGCATGATGAATTCACCATGAGAAACATTCAGTACCCGTGCAACACCATATTGGAGGCTTAATCCTACAGCTATGAGCGCATAGAGCCCTCCCAGGACTAAGCCTCCAAATGCTACATCACAATAAAAGGCAAATGACATGCCGGTATATTCTCACAAACGCCCTATTTTGCTTTTTCCGGTGGCCATGGTGGTTTTGGATATATGGGTTTTGCCGTCCTCTTTGCTTTGCTTGCTACAATTTCAAATTGGCCCTTCTGCCACTGTCCGATTTCTCCAGGAGACTGTACATTAAACCCACCTTCAAATCTTACAGGTCCGATTACAGTTGGGAAGGTGTTTGAGGCAATGTAATCCCGAACCTTTTTGCGATCTAAACCGACCTTTTCTATGGACTGTTCGAGGACTTGCAGAGATGCGTATGCAAAGGCGCTAGCCCAAAAATCAGGCTCCTTGTTCCATTTTTTAACATGTCTGTCATACCAGTCTTTAGCGCCAGGGTAAGGGACTTTGGGGTTCCATGCACCGGCTCCCATGATGCCCTCTATGACATCGGGGCCTCCAAACATCTGCTTATATACAGGAAAGGCTACGCCAACGCCGAGATAGAGAAGCTTGGGGTTATAACCCATTTCTTTCATCTGTTTTGTAATAAGGAAAGTGTCATTGGGATATGACATACAAAGCACTGCATCTACATCAGCACTCGCAATTGTTTTTAACAGGGGAGAGATATCTTTAGTGTCCAGAGGATAGCTCTTGAAAATAGGCATATCTATTTTTTTGAGTCCCAGTTCAGGTGCTACTTTACTGCTCCATTCTATGCCATATGCATCTGCTACGTAAATGAGGGCAGCTTTTTTCACGCCCACTTCTTCAAGTATCTCAACCAGGCCTGCTGCCTGCTCTCGTGGCATGTTGAGCATACCGAAAAAATACGGTACCTTGTGGGCTATTTCTCGGAGTTTTTCAGAGGATATCGTTGGCCCTATAACCGGATACTTGTATTTGTTGATTACAGGAGCAATTGCAAAGTGCATTGCTGTACCCCAGGGGGGCAGAATAAAATCAACCTTGTCCTTCAGGATTAGCTGTTCCACCAGTTTCACGACTGTGCCAGTATCACTCTTGTCATCATAAATGATCAGTTCAATGGGCAACTTCTTTTTCAGTTCCTTGATATAAAGACCACCCTTAGCATTCACCTCGTCTACCCAGAGCTTGTAATTGGGAATCTGGGTCATTCCAGCGCCGGCCGAGTACGGTCCAGACAAGGAAATTGCTGTGCCAATGCGTATCTTGTCTTTTGCAGCATAGCTACTTATGGGAAAGATCACTATCAAGGCGAGCAGTGCGATGAAGACCGTAAACAGAGAAAATGGTGTTCTTACTTTCATTTTAACCCCCTTTAGATTAAATTTTTTACTTCATAATTCCAACGCCTAATGACCAACGGCCCCAAATAAAAAGCCTTCTTTGCCCTGCTTCGGACAAAGGAGGCTTCGTTACCTCTAAAAATACGTATTATGCTTCTTATAACTTTATGGCAAAGTTCTGTCAACATGTTTTTTTATTCGAGCATCAAAATGATTGCTTCAGCAACCTCTTTCATTGACCTGTTTTTGTTCATGCTCACTGTCTGTATGTGACGGTATGCCCGGGCTTCGCTGAGGCCCTGTTTGTCCATCAGTAGCCCCTTTGCCTTGTCAATGACCTTGCGTGTTTCGAGTTGTTCTTTGAGCTGGCTTACCTTCTCCGAAAGAGCAGCTTTCTCCAAATAATTGCTCACTGCAAGCTCAATGGCTGGTGTTAGCGTACCATCACGAAACGGTTTTGTGATATAGGCCATAACTCCGGCATCTTTTGCCTGTTCGATTAATGAACGCTCTGAAAAAGCTGTGAGGATGATTACCGGGTATTCGTGCGCTATTCTTCGGGCCACCTCGATACCGCTCATGCCCGGCATCTTAATGTCAAGTATGACCAGATCAGGGCGTACCGTATTTAGAAGGGCGAGGGCCTCTTTGCCATCCCCGGTTTCAGCAACCACCTGATGACCTATTTCTTCCAAAAGTTCTTTCAAATCGACCCTGATGAGGGGTTCATCATCAGCAATTAATATCCTAAACATGTAATACTCCTCTTAAGCATGTACATATGTTTCTGGGAAGGGAAACGTTACAGTTGCAACTGTTCCTTCTGAGTTAACCAGGGTAAAACTCCCCTTGAGTTCATTTTGAACAAGGGTCCGCACAATTGTTAGACCAAGGTTGCTTCTCTTTTCAATATCAAAATCTGATGAAATTCCAGGACCATCATTATGGACGATAACAGAGATAAAGCCATTTGTTTGGGAGATTGTGATAGATAGTTTGCCCCTGCCTTGTGGGAGAATGCCATGACGTAGAGCGTTCTGGATGAGCTCATTGACCACGAGGGCAAGAGAGGTCGCCTCTTTCGAGGGGATCATGATGGGTACACCTGAAATATCGAGGGTTATTATGGGTTCTTCTGAATTACCTGTTACCGAAAACTGACTAATGCTTGCGATAAGCTGTCCCACGTTCACCATGCCAATCTCTCCATGGGAGAGGTTTTCATGAACAACGGCGATGCTCATGATCCTCGAAATACTGTCGGACAATGCTTGTTCGGGTGAAACCCTGTCAAGGCGTCTGATCTGCATTCGCAGGAGACTTGCAATGTTCTGAAGATTATTCTTTACACGGTGGTTGATCTCTTTAAATAATGTCGTGTCTTTCTGGATAAACCGATTGCCAATCAAAACAGAAATGTGGGCTGCAAGGCTCTCGAGAAACCCGACATTTTCATCATCATAAAGACGAACATGTTCAAAAAAACTATTTGATTTTATAAAAGAATAGACGTTCAAGATGCCCCTCAAAGCGCCTTTGTAAAAGACAGGCAAAGAGATAAACTGAAAAGGGAACGGGTGCAGAAGATTTACAGGGTTGGATTTGTCTTCTGTGTCTGCTACTGACAGCAGCTGGCAATGGGTGAGTTGCCATTTTGTAATCCGTTCATCATTCTCTCTTTTATCACCTGTGAATATGACATCCGGGTCAGCATCTACCGCTTCTTTTACGAGTATTTGATGGGTCGGATCAACCAGCCAGAGGCTTACGAATGAAAACTTTAGAATGCACCGGATGTGTTCAACGAGTTTTTGAAACTGGACAGTTGTGGCGATGGAATGGGATAGCTCTTTGCCTAACTGGTTAAATATTTCGAAGTGTTGCATCTTTGCTTCAAGACCCCTGTCTAAGTCTATCTTATGGAGGCTTCCTGCGACCAGCTTGGCGACTGTCTCGGCAAAAAGCATATCTTCGTCGTCAGGCACGAGTTCATTATCTTTTTGTTTGAGCACCATAAGTCCAAAGTGCTTGCAATGGATGTCAAGGCCGATGCATGTATAGCGACTGCCTGTTTCATGGGGGATAATTTTCTCTGGAAACTTGCGTCTGTCTGATGCACCCATAAGGATGTAAGTGTCTGCTGTCTTGGAAGGAAAATAAAAAGCTCCATCAGCCCACTGGAGAACCATGGGAAGTTCCTTTGAGAGCATTGCAAGTAAAGATTCGACGACAGTTTGATCCTCCAAAATTTGATTAATTCTTGTAATTGCCTTTATCTGGGAAATCTTTCGATTTAGTTGCGATGCAAATGTGAAATAGATGTCTTTCCCTTTGTGAATCATGGTTGCAACTGGATTTAGCTCATCAGAGAAGACTAGCGTGGAAACAGACTGGTTTGCATAGATGGGAAGACAGTCGTCGGTTATTCCTTGTTCGCCAAATGTGTAGAAACCGGCAACCGGTACCTTTGTCTTCCTCAATACCGAGTTGATTTCAGACCTTCTATCTTTGCCCATCAGTCGCATTCTCAAGGCACACGAAAACATGAGGGCAAGGGCAGGTTTTTTCAAACCTCCCTGGAGTATGGCTTTGTTGTATGCAGAAAGCCCGGCGTCCCGCATGTCATCTTTTGTTCCATTCATAAGCGTAATGACCTGGTCAGTCTTCATGATAGGTCCGAACTTTATCGAACCGTCATCCAGAACCTGTTCAGGCACCTGCAAGATGGAGTTGCCGTAAAGGTCTGTAGTGCCAAAAGGGTATCGGCTGAACCATATGGCATCGTTACCTAACTGCCCGCGAGGGACACCCAACAACTCGGAACACACGTCTGCTGCCGGACGGTTGTCCAGCTCGTATACGATGTGGCCGGATGCCTTGGTAATGAGAGCACGTTTTGTCGTTGGTGAAAAGCCATGTGCCATACCCAGTCCAAACAGAATATCCGATTCAATGAAAGCAAGCACGACCGAATCATTGGAAAGGTGCTGATTGGCCATTTGATAAGTTGCCTCAAAACGAAAGTAATCTCCGGAACTTCCACCGAAAATAGGAATACGGTTGGCAGAACCCTTGCGAAGCATGGTGTGGATGTCATGGGTTAAACAGAAACGCGATTTTGTAGCCCCTGCTGAAAACATTATTGCCAGAACAGGAGAGACCCTCGGTCTTTTTGATGTGGAGATGTGAAGCATTTGATGAAGCGGGTGGGTTGGATTGAAGTATTTCGATGCTTTGGCCTGAGCAAGTGCCTCATTAACAGCGTTTTCGAAATTTTTACTGACACCTGTTCCCATACCCACTGAGACTTTGAGGTGAGGGGACGCTATGACTGTTACTACAACGCCTCTGGTAATAAGACCATTTGCAATTTCGCCGGCCGTACTTGTACCGATGAGCGGACAATCGCCAATGGTTTCTAAAATGCCTTTCTGGATGGCATCAAGGTCAAGTTCCGGACATGCAAAAACGATTGCAAGGGATGGCCTATATTTTTCGAGTTGAGAAAGGGCTTGAGAGGCTGCCCTTCTGCCCATATCTATGCCCTGACCACGGAAAGACCTGCCGATCCCTGCTTCAAAATATGTTCCCATTTGCAGTCCTGTTAACGTCGTCTCTCGTATATAGCATATCGTATAGGGAAATACAAAAGGAGAACGACAATACGCTATTTACCGAACATTTAAAGACGGTATCGATGGATGAGAGCAGCGCTGCTGTATATCTTACTTTTTCAGTGACTCCCAGTCCTTCAGAAATCGTTCAAGACCGATGTCGGTCAGCGGATGGTTCATCAACTGTCTGAGAACATTGAAGGGTATGGTAGCGATATCAGCGCCAAGGATTGCCGCCTCAACAACATGGAGCGGGTGTCTGATGCTCGCTACAATGATCTCTGTTTCGTAACCGTAATTTGCAAAGATGGTGATTGTGTCCTCGATGATGCCCATCCCCCGTGTTGAGATATCATCAAGACGGCCAATGAACGGGCTGACGTAAGTGGCGCCTGCTTTGGCTGCTATCAGAGCCTGGATAGGCTGGAACATAAGGGTTACATTTGTTTTAATGCCTTCCCGGGATAAAACACGAACTGCTTTAATGCCTTCTTCGGTCATAGGAATCTTTATAACGGCATTTGGACCCAGAGCGGCAAGTTTTCGGGCTTCTTCGCACATACCCATAGAATCTTTGGCTATTACCTCAAGGCTTACCGGTCCTTCTACCACAGAAAGTATTTCCTTGATGGTTGTCTGGGGATCCTTTTTTTCTTTTGCAAGAAGCGATGGGTTTGTTGTTACCCCATCGACAAGTCCCATTTCAATCCCTTTCTTAATTTCTTCAACATTGGCCGTATCGATAAAAAATTTCATCTGCCCTCCTACCCATTCATTTTTTTAAAGAATGTATGTTTTTCATCTATTTCTATTGTAACCATTTTTGAGATGCCACAGAAAAAAGCTTGATGATTCAAGGCTGGTCGTATACATAAATGCCTCTTCAAGCGTTTCGCCCCTTGCAAAACTTCCGTGACCCCGTATGAGAACAATTTTGTGATTTTTGAGTTGTTCACTTACAAGATGAGCAGATTCTTCAGAGCCAATAGTCTTTTTCGGACTCACTACGGGTGTTTTTCCGAACAAATATAATCCTTCCGAGTCCACTGGAATAATTTCATTCTGAAGCATGGATAAAAGCGTTGCGTAGAGGGGATGGGTGTGTATAATGGCGAGAGCACCAGTTGCCCTGTAAACGGCTGTGTGGACAATTAGCTCTGACGAAGCCATAGGGATTTGTGAGTTATCCTGCCCGAGTTCAAGTTCGATCACATCTTTTTCCTGTAACCTGCCCAGCATGGAGAATCTTCGTGTAATGTAGATTTGATTCAGGGCACGGGCACTCATGTTGCCGCCGTGAGAGGTGATGAGACCTCTCAAAAAAATATCTCGCCCAATCTCTTTGAACTGCTCAAACATTTTCTGTATCATCAAAGCCCTATCTCATCGAAGGTAATTTTTCTGATACGTTCAACAGATTGCTGATCGTCTATATCACTGAGAAAGGTTGCGAGGGGGCGTTTTAAACCAGGGTGTATTATCTGGGGATCAATTTCAAGACAAGGAACCATAGCAAACTTTCTTCTGTGGAGTTCTGCATGGGGAATGATTAACGAGTGCTCCTGAAGAATGAGGTTGCCATAAAGGAGAATATCAAGATCAATCACCCGTGGACTGTCTTTTCGGCTGTCCCGCACCCTTCCCATGCGGTTTTCTATGCCCATTAAAAGTTCGAGAAGTGAGAGAGGAGAGCTCGTCCATGATACAAAGACTGCACAATTGACAAAATCGTCCTGTGGAACGGAAGAAACAGGGGATGTAAGGTACAAGGAGGAGGCATCCCGAAAGACAAGACGCCTATCTTTTACCAATTCCCTGATGCTTGTAATACAGTTTGCCTGGCTGTCACCCAAATTGGATCCGATACCTATGAATACCCGGTCTCTCATTTTCTCATGCTTCCTTTCTCAAGGTTTACCTTCTTCACCTGACATGGTTTTCCCGACAGGCAAGGTTTTGGAAAAGGCCGCCGGTTCTGAGCTGTAAAACCGGATAGCCTCAATTTCATTGAAAGAGTGGAGACCTTCAAAGACATCCTTGTTTGATTTCTCCACAATTACTGTGTTGTCCCTCCAGAGACTGCGGTACTGAACCCTGTGATGAAACAAATACGATACGACACGAGCCTGTGAGCGATTTGCATTGTCCTGAAGAGCCCGGTTGATAAACTCGTTCTGTTCCTTCCAGCTCGAATTTGGTGCACCGGCGAAGCTTGCTTTTGCTCGAAAATATATCACGTAGCTCCCTGTCTCATTTGTTTTAAAGTGCTCCATCAGTTCCGAATCTACTTCTACTGCCCTGGATAGGAGAGGGAAAGCTAAAAGCAGGCCTATAACCCCTACAACTGATATGATATTGACCAAAATGTGCCACCCTTTAGAGATCATGGAGAATCCTCGCGACAGTGCCTTATTATAAGTGCCATTATAGCAGAATTGAAGATCAGATGCACCGAAATTGACGGGAAAAGCAGGACGAACAAGAACGGAGGGAAAGGAAGTAAAAAATACAAATTGAAAAGTGAGAAGTGAGAAGATAAGGCGGGACAGGCGAGAAAGGCTAAAACGAATGAATTCTACCATTCCTCCACACGGGGTATTACTGAAAATAACAGGTCGGCGCATTTGAACAGGTTATATCGGCTCAGCGAGCTGTGGGGGCATCCTTTCACACTGACAGTGACAGGAAAGGGATGCCCCCAAGTCGGTTTTATTTTTGGGTTTTTGTTAGATAATCCTGACAAAACTTTAATACTTCTTCGCCAGGCAGGTTCTTGCTTTTCATTGTCTGAACGTATTCATCAACAATTGGTTTTACTTTTGCTGCCCATAAAGCGCTCTCCTCTTGTGAGAGGGGTATAAACTTTATTCCCTTACTCAATGCAAATGCTTTCCCATCCTTGTCCATCTGATCCCACAACAATCCGGTCTTTTCAATCCATTCCTCATTTATTTTTTCAATAATGTTCTGGATGTCGGCGGGGAGGCTGTTCCACTTTGCTTTGTTCATTACACAAAAACCTGCTGTTGTATAGGCTGAACTGTAGCTTTCAGTCGTAAACTGGGTAAGCTCACCAAGTTTCCATTGTTCTAAGGCTTCAACAGGAATAAGAATCCCATCTACAACGCCTGTCCTCAGGGCGTCATATGCCTCGGCAATTGACATTCCCACCGTGGCACCACCAAGTGCTTGAACTATCTTGGCGCTCAGACCGGTCGACCGTATCTTCATCCCCTTCAAATCACTGAGTTTGTAAACGGCTTTCTTGGTACTGAGGAGGCCCGGGCCATGGGCGTGGAGGTACATGACCTTAACATCATCGAGTTCTTTCGGCTTATACTTCTTATAATACTCATTAGTCATCTTTGTGGCTGCATAACCACTCTTGTACCCCAGGGGAAGGTCAATTACTTCGCTGAGAGGGAAGCGACCTCGTGTATAACTCAAAAAAGACCATCCAACATCGGCAATACCTTTCACTACGGCATCATAAACGAGCGGTGCTGTGGCAAGGGTTCCCCCAGGATAAAAGGTGATCTTTACTCTGTTATTCGTTCTTTTTTCTACTTCACGACACCACTGTTCCCCGAGCTGAGCCTGCTTCGTCATAATTGGCATGAAATGTGCGTAGTTCATAGTGATGACTTTCTCCTGGGCCTGCACAGCAGGACAATAGAGGAATAAACCAAGTAAAAACATTAACAAACCAAACCCAATCAATAGTTCATGACGTTTCATATCAACCTCCCTTTTTTCTTTTAAATGCGGGTGTTTCTTTTAGTGCCTGTTCTCCGGCAGTGCGTGTATCCCCCCTTTCTACATAGTTTTTAAGGTTCTCTTTTACGAACAGGATATCAGCGTTAATGAGCCTGCTTACTTCACCGGTTTTTCTCGACTTTATTGCATGGAAGATTTCCTTGTGAATTTTAAAGAGTTGTCTTTCGAAATCCAGGTCAAGAAAGGTGTAGGCTACTTCCATGAGAATATCTGTAAGTGATTTCATGAGGATGGAAAGAACAGGATTCCCCGAGGCTTCTGCGAGAAGCAAATGGAAGTCTATGTTTGCTCTTTTGAGTTTGGCTGCGTCGTCCATAGCGCGTGATGCGTCTTGAAAGAGCAAAGCAATTTTTTTGATATCCTCATCTTTTGCATGAACAGTAGCCTCTTCGATAATAAATGGTTCAATTTGCAAGCGCACATCAAAGAGGTGATCCACAGTAATCTGTCCGTTTTCTGCCAGCGACCTGAATGATTCTGTGACCGGTTTGTGATAGTGTGAGCTTACAAATATACCTCCCTGGGGGCCTTTCTTGGCATGGATATAGCCCATTACGTCAAGTATGCGCAATGCTTCCCTGACCACTGAGCGACTGACACGCAATTCGTTTGCAATGTCGACCTCAGACGGCAACCTGAAACCCTCCACTAAACCTTCGTCAAAAATTTTCGTTCGAATCAGTTGAGCCACCTGCTCGAAGTATCTCCTTTTGTCCAGAGGTTGGAAGGTTGGTGTTACCGTGCTCTTCCCCTCCTTTTTCTGATGAATGGGTTGTTGTTTCAATTCACCTCCCTTCGAACTCGCTCTTTTTGTTTGCGGGGATACTCAGCACGCCATCTCCGTTCACATCTTCCAGGTCAAACCACCATTTTTGGCTGTAATCAGGTTTTCCATACCCGAGGAGATCATCTCCCCAGATGGCAAAACTTCTCGCAATGGAAGAATTTCTCATGGCCCAGCCTACAGATCGATGAAAGGGAGTATAGGGTTTGTTCCATGGGCACACCTTTATACAGGTACCGCAGCCTGACCCTCTCTGGTTTCCTACCCTCATGCCTGTACATTTCTTTTTATCCATTGGCCACTTTTCGTAACCATTGTACATTTCTTTGCCGCCGTCACTAATAGCGCCGCTTGGGCATTCACGGGCACATTTTTTACATTTTGAGCAAAAGTCCTGAAGGCCAAAATCAATGGGTTTATCCGACAGAAGGGGCATATCGGTTGTGACAACTGCTGCCTTGAATCGCGGACCAAGA
>MVQO01000221.1 GCA_002067585.1 Syntrophorhabdus sp. PtaB.Bin027 | reverse complement strand
TGGACATCAACCCAATCTGCCTATTATCATCAGGCTCTTCTCGCGGGTGTTCTTGGACTCAGAGAAGGTAATGTAAGGATTCTCGCGCCCTATGTAGGAGGCGGCTTCGGTGGGAAATTTGAGCTTGATGCAGCACAGTTCTGTGCATGTGTTCTCTCTATGAAGGTCCGTAAACCTGTCAAAATTGTATTTACAAGAGAAGAGGATTTCATAGCGTCGAAACGACGTACCCCCATGTTCTATTACACGAGAACCGGCGTGAAGAAAGATGGTACGTTTTGTGCCCGTGAAGCCAAAGTCTTCACGAACGGTGGCGCGTACACAGGTATGGGCGCAACAGCGCTTTACCTCACTGGTTTTTTCCACTCCTTCCCGTACAGATGGAAAGGTTACCGCTACGATGGTTACAGGGTCTACACAAACACGCTACCATCAACATCGATGCGTGGTTTCGGTGCGCCTCAGGCCATGTGGTGCTCTGAACAGCAGATCGAGTGGATTGCTAAGGATTTGGGACTCGATCCTATCGAGATGAGACGAAAGAATTCTCACCACGAGGGTTACGTTGTTCCTGGCCAGGCAACTATCGCAAGCTGTGGTATAGATTTGTGTTATGATGAGATCAAGGCTTGGATCAAGTCAAAAGGTAAACTGCCAAAGAACAGATCCATAGGCATTTCTGCGTGTGGGTTTATGTCCGGTGGAATCTTCAACTGGTTTGATACCCCCTACTCATTCTCCTCTGCAGTGGTTACTGTCAATAACGACGGAACTGTAGAGCTGCATGTGGGTGCACAGGATATCGGTCAGGGTTCTAATACGACTATGGCAATTATCTGTGCTGAGGCACTTGGTGTAAAGGTTGAAGACATAAAGGTGCACTCCGGTGATACAGACCATTGCCCTGCTGACCTTGGGGCATGGGGATCGAGACAGACTCTTATGACCGGTAACGCTGTAAAAATGGCAGCAGAAGACGCCAAGAAACAGCTTCTTGAGTTTGCCTATGCCCAGTCGGGCCTCAACATTGTGTACGACCTCGATATCAAAGAAGGCTGGGTGCATGCTATTGCCCGCCCGGAAAGAGGAGAGCCATTTGCTGATCTGGTAAAAAGAGCAACACGCGGTAAGGACGGCCAGAGGATTGTGGGTAGAGGTTATTACACACCCCACAGAAAAGGTATGATTTCTCCTGCATACAGCTATATGCTCCAGGGTGTTGAGGTGGAGATTGATGAAGAGACAGGAAAGATAAAGCTGATTGATAGTATGACAGCCCATGACTGTGGCCAGCCCATCAACCATCTTGGCTTGATTGGACAGCTTGAAGGCGCCTTCTCAATGGCTGCCGGTTATGGCTACCTCGAATATATGCCTTTCGAGGATGGCAAGATGATGAACCCGAACCTGGTGGATTACAAGATGATCAGGTCAACAGGAATGCCTCCAGCAAATATTGCTGAAATAGACACGTATGAACCGGAAGGGCCATATGGCGCAAAGGAGGCAGGTGAAGGCCTTACAAACCCGACCGCTGCAGCCATTGGTAATGCAATTTTCCATCGTTTCGGTATCCAGATGAAGGAATGCCCAGTTCGGCCTGAGATGATTGTCAATGCCCTGAAAGAAAAGGCAGAAAAAGATAAAGAAGCCAAGAAGAAGTAAGAGAAGGAGAGAGATATGAGCGAACAGCAAAGCAAACCGGTAATATGTCCTGTATGCGGTAAGAAGGCAAAAACAGGAAGTGCTATAGACTGTGCCCGTCATATGTTCGGAACAGGAGACAAACCCCACAGACAATGGGTCGATGAACACGTTAAAGAACATGGAGAATCTTTTATAGATCTGCTAATCGAGCAGGCTACTACTCCAGGCAACAGAAGTTATGTACTTCTGGCAGAAATCATCGAGAAAGCTGTCAAAGAAGCAGAGGGGAAGTAAGCCGAAAACATGATTTTTTAAAAGGCATAAGCAATAAATGCCACAGTTATAGGAGGATTCCATGATTATAGAAGGGAAATTTACCGTTAAGGCGCCCATTCAGAAGCTATGGGATACGCTTTTTGATGTTCAGGCACTTGCAGCTTGTCTGCCAGGCACTGAAGAGATTAAGCAGCTCGATGACAAGACCTATGAAGTAACAATGAAACAGAAGGTTGGTATCATCAAGGTTACGATGAAAGGTAAACAGACGCTTACCAAAGTTGAACCTCCGACCCACCTGGAAATGGAAGGCGAAGCAGAGGACATGACAAAGCTTGGCCGCATGAAAGATAAAGTTACTATGGATTTGAAAGATATTGGTGGTGGCGAGGTGGAGATCTCATACAATATCGATGTCAGCATGGTTGGAAAGTTGGCCATGTTTGGTGATAGAGTTATGAGGAGCAAAGCCACAGAGGTAGAGAGAGAGTTTGTAAAGAATCTGTCAGCGAGACTGTCAAGCGTGGCATAAGGATACTTCGTTGAATTAAAGCAAATATCAGTGGGGCTGCCACAGAACAGCCCCACTTTTTTTAGGCGCCAAACGGGCAGTCCTTTGTTCTCTTTCGTGCTAACACCCAAAGAAACGCGAATGCCAAACTTGCGTTTCTGCTGGCACATTTGCTATATATAATTTCAGTTAACGTCATTGCTGTCATGGTGGAAACAAACTATGTATGTCATTTTTGTGAAGCATTTGACTGATGATTTTAGTTTGTTGAGTAAAGGAATACCTCAGGCAATCTATGGGTCGGACTAAAAGCCTGTTCCGCTCATCCGGTTGCCTTTGGCTCATCGTAGGATCTCTATTTATTTTATCCTTCCATGGATGTGCTGTAATAAAGGGTCTGCAGAAAAAGGCCGAGCCACCTCCAATTTATCCGGAACATTATCTGGATCGAAAAGATTTTTTTGTTGCAAATGGGGATAGCGTGGTTGGTCGATTGGCAGCCATTAAGCTTAAAAACGGCGACACACTTCCGGATATTGCACGGCACTTTAGTCTGGGAATTAATGCTCTCGTAGAAGCAAACCCCGGAGTAGATGTATGGGTACCCAAGGCTGGGGAGCGTATTATGCTGCCCCTGAGTTTTATCCTGCCAGACTTTGTAGGAAAAGGCATCGTGATTAATTTGGCCTCAATGAGACTCTTTTACTTCAAGGGAGAGAACAATGCTGTGGTGGTATCGACATACCCCGTCGGTGTTGGCACCACAGAACGGCCTACCCCAATGGGTGAAATGCATGTGGTACGCAAGGTTACAAAGCCGACCTGGCACGTTCCTGCCTCCATTGCAGAAGATCATAGAAAAAAAGGCGACCCCTTACCTGCTAAAATACCACCTGGCCCCCTCAATCCCCTGGGAGAATATGCGCTGTATTTAAGCAAGCCAACATACTTGATCCATGGTACCAACAAACCGTCCAGCATTGGTCTTAGGGCAACCAATGGCTGTATAAGGCTTTACCCGGAGGACATAAGGCAGCTTTATGCAGATACTCCACTTAAAACTCCTGTTTCAATCATTAACCAACCATATCTAGCAGGTCAGCGGGGCGAAGTGCTGTATCTCGAAGCCCATGCACCTTTTGAAAGTTCTGGCTCAGGAGACCTGGAAAAGATACATGTGAAATTGAGGAAAATGGAAAAAGAAACCGGACGGATGCTTGACTGGAAAAAAGTCAAGGAAGTACTCGCCGAAGCACGAGGAATTCCCATACCCATTTCCGAAATGCGTGAGGACAACAGAGAGCGTATCATGGACACTATAGAAATCAGTCATCCTGACAAGTTATACGGCAAACCAGAAATACCAGAACTGAAAGTAGATGCATGGTACGTTCTGGCTGCTACTGTGTCGGAAAAGATTGAGGCTATGAGGCTTGCTGCCATTATAAATCACCAGGGTCCACAAATCCCGGCAACGGTTCTCTCAATAAACGACAGACACCGTGTTATGGCGGGCCCTTTCCGGGATGTCCGGGAGGCAAAAGATGCAATGAAACGTTTGAAAATTGATTTGGAACTGGACGGTATCTTAGTTGAACCAGTGAAGAAATGATTGCCCTGTTTTCAGTGTGGTCCACAATGGTTTTTGTCATGAAAGAGAGAAGCTGTAGGGTATCCCCTTCACTGAATTATACTGTAAATTCATATAGATAGGATAAATTACCCCATTTCGCAGTGTCACTGAGTAGTGAAAAACCTACAAAATGCCAGGTTTCGCCACAGCCTTGTGTGCCATTGTCTTTAAATATCAGGAGGTTTATTTAAAGTAACCGTGCATGGCATGCCAATTGTATATGGGTTGGTGTAAAAGAAGGAAAAGCTATAGGTGCGCATAAAGAATGGGAGAACAGGAAATTTGCCAGATAACTACGAGAATCAGTGTTTTGATTAAGGGTCAATGATAAAATAAAGTAAACCAAACGAAAGGAGGTGATCAGAAAATGAAAAAAGGTCTTTTGGCAATCACAATGGTGATCATTTTTGCCATCAGTATGATGGGCTGCGCAACGAAAGGTGATTTGGAAAGAGTTCAGGAACAGGAAATGCAAAACCGTGCCAAAGCTGATCAGGCGGCTATGGATGCGCAGGCTGCCAAAGCAGCAGCAGATGCAGCCACTATGAAGGCAAATGAAGCTGCAATCCGGGCCGAAGAGGCTGTGAAGAAGGCAGAAGAGAGAGAAAAAATTGCAGATGAAAAAGCTGCAAAAGCCGATGCTGCTTTCCAGAAATCGATGAAGAAGTAGAACAATCTTTTTTGCATTGCAGTTAACATTACTTTTGGTGGGGTGGAGAGGAAGTAAACGGGTCTAAAGCACCTCCACTTTCTCACACCCCATTGCTTTTCTAAAGGGTATCAACCTGCCAAAACCCAACGATGGACAATTTTGGGAATTTAAACATATAATTATAATGCGTTGCATGCTGTGTCCATATTACAAGCTGTGAGGATATTGAACGATAACGTGAAGAAAGCAGAGAGAGATATCCATAAAAAGCAAAGTGAGACGCACAAACACCCCCCCAGTCTTTTTGTTTGCATTATAATTACATCAATTCTCATGTGCGGATGGGGTTGTTTAGCCGATGAACTTCAGGCCAGATCAATCTTCCAGGAGGCAAATGATTTTTTCAGGCAAGGAGACTTCCAGGCTTCTTTGAATACATATCAGCAGATTCTTGAAAAACATCCCATGGAAGGTGACAGAATCCTTTTTCAGATGGGCATCATTTACTCGTATCCTGCAAATGAGCAAAAAGATTATCAGAAATCTTTGGAATGTTTCCAGAAACTGATAGAGAATTATCCGGAGAGCCGGTACAAGCGAGATAGTGAGATGATGATATTCAATATTAACAATGTTGTCATGAAGGATAAGGCAATTGACAGGCAAAAAACACAAATTGAGAGTCTCCAACAAAGGGTTAGATCCAGAGAGGATGAGATTACTGCACTGAAGAAAGAGATTAAAGTGCTAGAACAAAAAATATTTGCGCTCCGGAAAGAACCAGCTGACAAGGTTCTAATTGAAAAAAGAGAACGGCGATTAACGCTGCTATCAAAGGGCGAGATACTCAAAACCTACAAGATAGCTCTTGGGGGAAACCCAATTGGGCCAAAAGAACGGCAAGGTGACAACAAAACCCCAGAAGGAATTTATATTATTGATTCAAGAAACAGGAACAGCCAATATCATCTATCCCTTCGCATTTCCTATCCCAACGAGAAAGACAAAAAAAGGGCAAAGGAGTTAGGTGTTTCTCCAGGTGGGGATATCATGATACATGGCATTAAAAATGGTTTGTCGTGGGTTGGTGACTTACACACAGGCGTTGACTGGACGAAAGGGTGTATCGCTGTCTCAGACGAAGAGATTGAGGAGATTGATAGGTTAGTGCCCATTGGAACGATTGTTGAGATAAGACCATAAACAGACGCAAAAATGGTGCTTATTCCCCCAATTTGTGCTCCAGAAGCTTTTCTTTGTAACGAGTATTCACAAGTAGAATTTATTGTGGTATTATATCTCCATATTCAGGGCATGTTACGAGGGATATGTGTGAAACGTATTCGTAGGATATGGGGCAGGATTGAACGCCCCCTATTGCTCGTTTTAGTTTTCGTATTTTTGTTTGCCTGGTGGGCAATCATGTATAAATTTACCAAAGTCGTATTAGCCTTTTTTCGTTAACCAGATTTTT
>MVQO01000220.1 GCA_002067585.1 Syntrophorhabdus sp. PtaB.Bin027 | reverse complement strand
GGACGGTCCAGGGTAATTACCGCAATACCGTCGCCTTTTTCAATCTTTAGATACTCGTATGGCATGGGCGCCTCCCTGGTTATTTATTATAGTCGTACCAACCTGCTCCGGTTTTTCTACCAAGACGGCCTGCTTTCACAAGCTGCTTAAGTTCCAGGGATGACTCCCATTTGAGCTCGTGGGGCAATTCTGAAAAAAGGTAATTGTTGACATGCAGATTGATGTCGAGGCCTGTAAGATCCATCAGCTCAAAAGGACCCATAGGATAGTTGAGACCAAGCTTGGCTGCCTTATCAATGTCTTCTTTTGTGGCTACACCCTGTTCCAGAAGTTTCATAGCTTCAATGAAATGGGGTATCATGAGCCTGTTAACGATAAAAGCCGGCACGTCCTTTTTCACTTCAACTGGCTCTTTTCCTAATTTTTTCGTTAGATCTATGGTTATTGCAACCGTTTCGTCACTGGTATTGTATCCCCGGACAACCTCAACTAATCTCATCAGAGGCACTGGATTAAAAAAATGCATGCCCACAACCTTGTCAGGCCTCTTGGTTGCAGTTGCAATCTCAGTGATGGACATGGAAGAAGTATTGGATGAAAGAATTACATCTTTCCTCGTTAGTTCATCGAGCTCTGCAAAAACCTTCTTCTTTACATCCATAACCTCGATGATAACTTCGACTACAAAGTCGACATCTTTGAGGTCAGCCATTGCAGTTGTACCTTTAATTCTACCCATAACCTCTTTCTTGGCATCAGCAGTCATTTTCCCTTTTTCAACTGACTTTGTAAGAAATTTATCAATGTTTTTGATTCCGCTTTCTACAAATCTATCTTCGATATCTCTCATGATAACATTGTATCCAGCCATGGAAGCCACTTGAGCAATACCATTGCCCATTACCCCTGCCCCTAAAACCCCAATTGTCTTTATTGCCATAAAAAACACCTCCTATTTTTTTAATGGGTACTATCAGATCAAATAAAAAAATTCACATGGTCATATATCTAACTATTATTGGATTATGTCTGTCAACTATTTTCTATGATAAGCCGTGTTTATTATTAAGAATATTGTTTTCAATACCAGACTTCTATCAAAACGACCCGGGGCATTTATACCATATTTAATTCTGATTCTACCAATAGAGGCTCGGGGATTTATTGTGAAATTTCCTTCTTTCACTATTTTGAGAGTTCTAATTTTGAAGCTTCCTTGCCAGGTGGGTAACCCGGGCTGTTAAATTTAGTAAATATGACTTCTCTGACTGCTTAACACCCCTGTTTGTGTCATACTGTCGTGCTTTTATACGGTGAACAACCCTTTCAATAGAACCTCCTTCAGATATCAGGAGATCTTGCACATCATCCCGGAATTTTTTCGCAGCCTCTAAAGAACGGTCAAAAAATCTTTTCACATCATCACCTACAAAGACGAAATGGTGACCCTGGCACAAAACATCAATGTCGAGTTTCTTCAGTTCCTTAAGGGATGCAATATACAAATCATAGTCCACAAGAAATTCAGGGATTATCTGGTCTGCCTGATCGAGGACTCCCGCAGATTCTGTAGCGAAAAGAACTCGCTTTTCGGGGATATAATAGCTTAACATATCCCGCGTATGCCCGGGCGTTGCAATCACCTGCAATGTCAGACCACCTCCGATATTTAGAGTCTGGCCGCCATCCACGATAATATCGATTTCAAAAGGCTCAAAGGAATCCCGTATTAGTTTTTCTTTGTCAACACCATGTACCTGACCAACAAGGGGTATCACATCCTGACTCAGCCTCTTCATAAGATTCTGTGCATTTGGGCGCCGTATAATCTCAGCAGATATCCGTGAGGCTGCAACCTTAAGGCCGGGGAAACACTTCTTCAGGTATGCTGTTGACCCACAATGGTCCCAATGGACGTGGGTAAGGAACAGTGTTTTTGGGTTCCTGCCATTCAGAAAGTCTCTGATGTCTTCTTCATAGAGGCGTCCGGCACAGTGAAAACCCGCCTCAAACAAAACCGGTTCTTCAGCTGCAACAACATACACAGGAGACCATGCAAGCCCTGCAACGAAAAAGATTTCTTTAACCTGTCCTGTTTTATTGAAAATCAGAAAAACCTCCTGAAAAGTCTGGATTATGATAATTATATAATATATAGTTACCTTATGTGCTTCAAGTTTTTTGTGGTTGTACAGGTGGGTGATCGCAAGTAATTTTTGTAATTGTGAAAAAAGTAGTTGACATGCCAAAATCGCTTTGTTAAGATACCTTGTTAATAGTTTCACATTCTTGAGGAAAGGAGAGGGATATTATGGATTTCAAGATTTCCGATGAATTAGAATCAATGCGAAAAATGGCCTATGATTTTGCAGTAAAGAATATTAAGCCCACCATGGAAGAAGATGAGAAGGAGCACAAGTTTCGCCCAGAGATTATGAAGAAGATGGGTGATCAGGGAATGTTTGCCTGTATAGCTCCGGAGAAGTTCGGTGGCCTCGCACTTCCAGAAGGTCATATGGCTGCCACCCTGATGGCTATGGAAGTAGCAAGAATTAGCCCTTCCTGGGGCCTTCCGTTCAACCTTCAGATGAACGGTCCGCAGAACGCTCTTATGAAATTCGGTTCAGAAGAATTACAGGAGCAGTATTTACCGGGCCTTATCGCTGGAACAAGCGGTGGTTGCTTTGCCATCACCGAGCCAAATTCAGGCTCTGATGTAGCAAGCATGAAGACAACAGCGACAGAGGTTGACGATGGCTTTATCCTGAACGGCACAAAAACATGGATTTCCGGCGTGCCCTTCTGTGATTGCGGTATTGTTTACGCTATGACCGACAAGGCTGCTAAGCATAAAGGTATGTCTGCCTTTTTCGTTGATTTCAAAACCCCTGGTATCGTACAGAGAGCTATCACCACAAAACTTGGACTTTTTTGTGCACCCACAGGCGAAATCTTCTTCGAAGAAGCAAAGATACCCAAGAGCGCCCTCGTTGGCAAACTCGGCCAGGGATTTGCCATTTGCATGACGATGCTCAACTTCACTCGGCTCAGTTCTGCTGCACGGGCAGTCGGTGTGGCACAATCCTGCATTGAAGAAGCGTGTAAGTACGCAAATGAGAGAGAACAGTTCGGTCAGCCAATAGGACAGTTCCAGATGGTTCAGGAACAGATTGGAAGAATGTCTGTTGAACATGAAGCAGCAAAACTTCTTCTGCTCAGGGCTGCATGGCAGAAAGATCAGGGCGCAAACAACACTTTAGAAACTTCAATGGCAAAATATTATTGTGCAGAGTCTGCAAACTTCTGCGCTTCAGAAGCAGTCAAAATTTTCGGATCATACGGATTCTCATCAGAATATCCTGTTGAAAGGTACCTTAGAGATGCAAAATCATATCAGATAGTTGAAGGTACTTCTAACGTTCAGAAGATGATAATTGCCCAGTTCGCTCTGGGTTACAGAAAGGCGTAAACAGTAAATCTCAAGGAGGTAAATCGGTATGGCAACAGAAGTTACAGTTCCAATGGTTGGAAAAATTGTGGGCGTGAATGTGAACGTAGGCGATAAAGTCAATGAGGACGACCAGATTGCCACGCTGGAAGCGATGAAGATGGAAATGCCCATTGTTTCCCCGGTATCCGGCACAGTAAAGGAAATTAAAGTTGCTGCCGGACAGGAAGTTGAAGCAGATGCAGTTCTAGCAATTATTGAATAATACAATAACGGGAAGGTGATTCCATGCTAGTTGCTGGTATTGATATTGGCTCTATCACAACAGAAGCCCTTCTTTTTGATAAGGACAAAGGGATTGTCGGATATACAATCCTGCAGACAGGCGCTGATTCAAAAAAGACTGCTGAAATTGCACTTGAAAAGGTCCTATCTTATCCTGGCAAAAGCATATCTGATGTCTCCTATGTCATTTCAACTGGGTGCGGAAGAAAGAGAGCTGCCTTTGCCAAGGAAGCCGTCACAGAAATAACGTGCATTGCAAAGGGGGTAAACTATCTCTTCCCCGAGGCACGGACTATCATAGACATTGGCGGACAGGACACAAAGGTTGTCCGGATAGACGAGAAAGGACGCGTCTTGGAATTTGAAATGAACGACAAGTGTGCAGCTGGCACCGGTCGTTTCATAGAAGTCATGGCAAAAGCGCTCAATGTAGAACTTGATAAGATCGGTGATATCTCTTTGCAGCACAAAAAAGAGTTGACGATCAGCAGCATCTGCACTGTGTTTGCAGAGTCAGAGGTGATCTCTCTTGTGAGCGAGGGGGAGGAGCTTGAAGACATTCTGTACGGGATTCATAAGGCAATTGCTGACAGAACTATGGGTCTTATCAACAGGTTGGGAGGAGTAACACCTGAAGTAATAATGGCTGGTGGTGTTGCAAAAAATATCGGAGTAGTTAAGGCTTTAGAAAAGGTCCTCGGCACTCCTATAAAAATCCATGTTGAACCTCAGATCATTGGTGCCTTGGGTGCTGCAATTCTATCACTGGAAAAAGTATCCTGATAGAAAAAAGTAAGGACGTCAAAAAGGACTGGCGATGATTTTGCCAGTCCTTTTTTTGTATCATGACACACTATATGCAATGTCACAACATATGGTTGGCTCATTCGTAGAATTGCAAGAATCAATGATTCGGGAAACGTCGGAGACAGGGAGGATTTGATGGAAACTGGGCTGTATATTGTTGGCTCAGCAATATCAGGCGCCCTTATAGCATGGCTTATCGCGTTCATAAGGGTGCAGAGAAGATTCGCAGAACTGGAGAACAGGGCAGTATCGGCAGAAACATTGGCAAAAGAAAGGGAGCATCTGGTTTCACAGAAAAATATTGAGCTTGCAAGCCTTAGAGAAGGGCTTGCTCTAGAAAAGGGTCTTAAGATAGAGGCAGCGACCAGACTCGAAGAATCCCAGAAGAATCTTCAAGAACAGGTTGAGCGGATTAATTCCATAGAAAAAAAATTGGTCGAAACTTTTAAAGCCCTCTCTTTGGATGCGCTCACAAAAAATACCGACGAGTTCAAGAAATATGCTGATGAATTTATACAACTGGCAGAAGAGAAACTCAAGTTTCAGGCCCTTGAGGGTAAGAAGGAGTTGGAAGGGAAAAAGGATCTGATCGACAGGAGTGTTCAGGCAATCGACAAGACTCTGTCAGAGATGCAGAAGAAAGTTGAAGATGTGGCCAAAGGCAATATTGCTGTTTCCACTCTGGTTCAACAGCATGGAGAAATCACGACGAGGCTGAAGGAGACGACTGAACGTCTGAGCCATGTTTTGGCAAGCTCGAAAAAGAGAGGCGAGTGGGGCGAACGGATGGCAGAAGATATTATGCGTCTTATAGGCATGGCAGAGGGTGTAAACTACATCAGGCAGAAAACCCTGGAATGTTCATCTGGCAGACCTGACTACACTTTTCTCCTACCCAACAAACTTAAGGTGAATATGGATGTGAAATTTCCCCTCGACAATTACGTACACTACCTGAATGCAGAATCAGACCATGAGAGAAAGCGATACCGCGAGGAGCTCCTCAGAAACGCTAAGGCAATGATCCGCCAGGTTACGAGCCGTGACTATATTAATCCTTCAGACAACACTGTCGACTATGTTATTGTTTTTATCCCCAATGAACAAGTTTACAGTTTCATTAATGAGGCAGAGCCAACAATCATGGACGAGGCCCTGCGGCAAAAGGTCATACTTTGCTCACCCTTTACCCTCTATGCGGTTCTTTCAGTAATAAGGCAGGCAATTGACAATTTTAATCTTGAGCAGACAACATCTGAAATCCTCAAACTTCTCGCAGAGTTTAACAAGCAGTGGACATCTTACAAAGATAAATTCAGGATGATGGGTGATCGGCTCGATGCTGCAAAAAAAGAGTACGATACCCTTTTGACTACAAGAACAACCATGCTCGAACGACCCCTGAAGAAGATTAAAGAACTGAGCGGCCAACAAGAGGTAAGCATTGAGGAAACCCCTGCCCTCTCTGAACAACAGTCCTTTGAATAGTTAGCCTTTGTATTCCAATCCCTGCATTCAATTGAAAGACTTTGAACTATTATCCAGCTCAATTACGATGTAAATGATGGCTCATACTGGGGTATTCAATATATATCTGCGCTGAATATTTGAGGAAAAGGAAGTAGCGGGTATCAAAATTACGTCGGGCATATGGAACGAACTAAATCGGCCATCCCTTTTCTTCCTCAAAGAAGGAACTATCATTTCAAAACTTGTTTATGGAGAATCGATCGACCTTCTTTTTGTTAATGGCCATGGCTATATGTCATCCCTATTCTTACGGTCTGGCAAAAGTGGTGGGCATGACCAACATCATCGCGACAATCGGGTTTACCCTTCGACGTATTAGAGAGGAATACGTTACGACCCCATCTGCCCGCCCGTACATGAACTCCCTCACCCAAAAAGGCGTTATTAAAGAAAAAATCCATGTATCTTTCCCAGGGATTCGGGATTAGCCTGAAAAGCGCGTAGAAGAATATCGCAAGTGGACCGCTCAGAGAAAAAATACCGGAACCATTGTGCCTTGCCAGCTGTATTCAAAAAATTGGCTACGGAGAGGAGAATCAATTCATGAATGACGAAGAGAGGTTGAAGATAGTCATTGGACAGATGTTGGAGTACAACAGAATACTTGTTCGAGATTAAGAAAAATGGACACTTTTCGCAAAAGCTAGTTAATTGGTTGATACAGGTTCTTATCTTGTTGAAGCAAAAAATCTTAATCCCAATGTAGGTGCTGCCTTAAAAACAGGGTCTGTGCCATTTATCTCTTAGTGAAGCTGCGGTTGATGGAGAAAAAGATTTATGACCTTCGCACTAAAGAAATCGAGCAAATAATGAGCGCGCATCTAAACCTGTATTTTACGAGATTGTGATAGATATCTGGTCACCTTTTTTCAGGCCAAGTTTTTGCCTGAGGTTACCTTTGAAATACCCAAATTCGAGATAACCTGAGCTGCTGATGAGAGGAACAATCTCACCCTCATAGTAACTTTTCTGGATTTTTCTAAATGACATGCCTTGAAACTGAATAGTGAAGGCTTTTTGCTTTATAAAATCATCAATCACAGTTTGGTTAATATTTGTGATTGCATTGCCAAAACGATCGAAACGGATGACTTCACCCTTCAGAACATTTTTTTTGATGACAGGGTAAATGCCTGGGAGTGTGGCCGGGTCTTTAACCATGCTCCCAAACTTGGTAAGCTGAACCCCGGAAGCCAGATAGGCTGCTGCCGGGGCAAAGATATCCCGCCCATGGAAGGTTTTGCCTATTTCTTTGCCCATGTATCGGCTGTTTTCTATGGCATAAACCCGGGTAGCATCATCATATAGTAAAGTAAAGAGGCCATTGTCAGGGCCAATAAAAAAGTGTCCACCCCTCCTTACTATGATCGGTTTTCGGTCACTTCCAACCGTTGGGTCAACGACTGCCACATGGATAGCCCCTTTTTCAAAATACGTGTAATACTCCTCGACGATAAAGGCTCCTTCCCGAACATCCTGAGGATCGACCTCATGGGTAATGTCCACAAATCTTACATCAGGAAAAATAGAGAGGACTGTACCTTTCATGATACCGACGTAGGCGTCCTTTAAGCCGAAATCTGTAAGTAAGGTAATTGTTTTCACGGCTTCACAAGAAAAGCATTTTTATGTATTTTTTAAAGGGCGGCTCGATAATCCCTTTCTCAGTTATAAAGCTGGTGATGAGTCTGGCAGGAGTAACATCGAAGGAATAATAGCGCGCTTTTACATTTTTTACGGTCAGAAGTTTACCCTGTAGGTACTTGACCTCTTTCCCATCTCTTTCTTCTATTGGAATGTGGGTGCCCTTTCCTATATACCTGTCGAATGTTGAAACGGGAGCTGCAATATAGAAGGGTATATGGAATTGACGGGCACAGAGGGAGATCATATATGTTCCTATCTTGTTTGCTGTGTCTCCGTTAAGTGCTATCCTGTCTGCGCCTACTATAACTTTACTGAAACCCTTGTTGGCACTCAGGAGTCCCACGTGATTATCTGGGATAAGTTCAACAGGGATTCCTTCCTGAGAGAGTTCCCACACAGTTAGACGTGCCCCCTGCAAATAGGGTCTCGTCTCTGTTGCGAGAACCTTGATCTCTTTTCCCGATTCATGGGCAGCACGCACTACGCCAAGTGCAGTACCGTAACCTCCTGTTGCAAGAGCGCCTGCATTACAGTGGGTAAGGATGGTGTCCCCATCGTCGATGAGTTCCGCCCCGTAGAGAGAAAGCATACGGTTGTTTTCAATGTCTTCCACATGAATGGAGATGGCTTCTTCCGTCATGACATCTGCTATGTCAGAATTGTTCGCATACGACCTATAGGTGGCTTTCATTCTTTCAATGGCCCAGGCGAGATTTACAGCTGTTGGTCTTGTCTTTTGCAGCCTGTGGCAGACGCGGTCTAAGTCAGCCATACTGCATTGGCCTTTTGTTTCAACTGCCTCCTTCACTCCCAGGGCAACTCCATATCCTGCAACAATCCCGATAAGAGGAGCACCACGCACAGTCATGTTCTCGATAGCCTTCGCTGTATCAATCAAACCTTTGCATCGAACATATGTCTTTTTAAACGGCAGCTCTCGCTGGTCAAGAACATAGAGCACACCATCTTTCCAATAAATGTGATCAGTCAAGTCTACCCCTTATTTCGTATTCGCATATTGCAGGGCCGTATCTTTTATTTCCCGTAAAGAGGCTGAAATGTCGTGTTGATCCTGCCATCAAAATACGGCACACTGTATATGGCTTCTACCCTTTCAGTCTCCTCATGAGAAGTTCATTGAGAAGCTTAGGGTTTGCTTTGCCTTTCATCTCCTTCATGGCCTGGCCAACAAAAAACCCGAATAGTTTTTCTTTTCCATGCCGGTAATCGAATACCTCTTTGGGGAAACGATCAATAATCGCATCGATCGTTTCGATAATGACTGTTTCATCTGATATTTGAAGAAGCCCTTTTTGTTCAACAAGTAGTTTCGGTGAAATTCCAGACTTGTACAATTCAGGGAATATTTCTTTACCTATTTTGATACTTATGGTACCGACCTTGATGAGGCTAAGGAGTTCTGCAAGCAGTGAAGGTGACAGTACTGCATCTTTGGGAGACACATTGCCATCTTTCAGCTCTCTTAAAAGTTCTGTCATGATCCAGTTGCTCACCGTTTTTGGTTCAGGAAAGAACCGAATCGCTTCCTCAAAGTACCATGCGAGCTCCCTGTCTGACACAAGAATCTCCGCATCGTACCTGGGTAAACAATGCTCTGTGACGAATCTTTCTAGTTTTTCCGAAGGCAGTTCAGGTAAACCTTTTCGCATCTCATCTATCCAATGGTCATCCACTACAAGAGGTAAAAGGTCTGGTTCAGGGAAGTATCGATAATCATGAGCTTCTTCTTTCCCTCTCATGGAGTAAGTCACACCCTCTTCCACGTTGAAGAAACGGGTCTCCTGAACTACCTGCCCCCCGCTCATGATGAGATCGATCTGCCGGTTAATTTCATAGGCCAACGACCTTTCGATAAACCGGAAAGAGTTGAGGTTCTTCAGTTCTGTTCTAGTTCCTAATTCTGTTGTGTCTTTCTTTTTTACCGAGACATTGGCATCACAACGGAAACTGCCTTCTTCCATGTTGCCATCACAGATTTCAAGATAAACGAGTACATCGCGGAGAGCTTTCAGGTATGTTACCGCTTCCTCCGGTGTACCGATGTCTGGTTCGCTCACGATTTCAAGGAGAGGGATGCTTGATCTGTTATAGTCAACCATACTGTAACTGCCTGTCTCGATGGCATTCTCATGCACAAGCTTGCCTGCATCCTCTTCCATATGAATCCTTAAAATCCGAATCCGTTTCTTGTTGTCATTACTGTAAATATCCAGATAGCCATGCTCACATATGGGTTTTTCATATTGTGATATCTGATAACCTTTCGGGAGGTCAGGATAATAGTAGTTTTTACGTGCAAAGACACTTCTTTTATTTATTTTGCAGTGAAGAGCAAGACCGAGTTTTATGGCAAAATCAACCACCTTCTTATTGAGAACAGGCAGAGCCCCTGGGAGCCCCATGCATGTGGGGCAAGTATGGCTGTTCGGCTCTGCACCGAATTTGGTTGAACAACCACAGAATATCTTGCTGTTTGTGAGTAGGTGGGCATGAACTTCAAGGCCCATGACACCTTCAAAATCACTGTGATTCAACATTAACTCCTTTTGAAATCTTGTTTTCTATCCATCTGTAATTTTTGAAAATATACACCAGATAGCCGGTCTTTTCAAAGAATTCCATACATTCTTTTCAACGCTTACCTGTTTATCAGTAAAACGTTTGTGAACCTGTCCCATGGTTCCCCCTTCTTTTTGAAACAGGTTACTATTTAGGTGTGCACTTTTAATTCTTAAATGACAGATTTGAGAAACGTGTTGACAAAAACTAATTTACCTATATACTGAATAATGTAGATGAAATCTGCGATATTACCGGGGTGAATCGATTAGCGGGTTTTGGAACTTCACAATCAGGAGGTGATGTCAAAGACGCATAAAACAGGCCGCCTAGGTTAGTGCAATAAGAGTTTAGTGTATGGATGACCGGCAACATACCATTGCCCACTCTGTCATTCTCAAAAAGTGGGACAACAATTTTTGTACTGCAGACATAGGGGGATAAAATATGTGGGAGAATATAAGTACCGAAAAAACTAAGTCTTTTATCGAGCGCCACTTTGGTGCAAAAGACAAGGATGCCTCCGGAATCCCGGCAAAACCGTCAGTAACTATTTCACGACAAGAAGGAGCTGGTGGACTGGCGGTGGCCTCAGACCTAGCAAATTATCTGGAAAAACAGACTGCTTCACACGAGACATGGACAGTCTTTTCTCAACATCTCGTTGCAAAAGTACTTGAGGATCACGGCCATCATGAAGGTATTGGCGGTTTCATGAAAGAAGGCCATAAGGGCTCCCTGACTGATGCGTTCGAAGAGTTTCTGGGCTTACACCCAAGTACCTGGACCCTCGTGGAACAGACAAATGCAACTATTATGCGTCTTGCACAGATTGGAAATGTTATCCTGGTTGGCCGAGGAGCCAATATTGTCACCAAGGAACTTGAGAATGTTTTTCATGTGCATCTTGTGGGAACCCTTGAGAAGAGGATAAAACGGGCCCAGGAGGTCTTCAATCTTGATGAAAAAGCAGCTACCAAGTACATAAAGCAAAAGGATAAGTCACGTAGGCGATACATAAAGGATAACTTCGACCAAGACATGGATAATCCGTTGCTATATCATGTGGTTATTAACACAGACCTGGTTCAATATAACGAAGCCGCCCGGATGATTGGCAATGAAATTATAGCACATTTTAAGCTGGACAAAATACCGAAGCTACAAAAGGTTGGAACCATTTAAAAAAAAGAAATTACCTTGTTAGGAAACACGGATACCTGCAATATTCTATAGGATTTCAGTGCAGGTACGGGGATACCGCAACGAGATTAGTTTCAATATTTTTCCCGAACCTCAATTCTCTGTGAGGATGATTTGCACGATATTTGTTTTGTCCCCCGCCTAAAGTGCGCGCCTCTCCTCGAGAAGAAAAATAACCTCCAGGGTTACTCTGTATTCAGCAATTTTTCCACCTTCTACTCTACAACGTTGATCACTTACTCGCAATCCAGTGATACCACGCAACGTTTTGGATGCTCTTTGAAAACCAACATTAACGGCATCATGAAAACTTTTCGGGGAACTTGCTATGATCACCGTGTTTCTCGCCGCCCGTCCCTCAACACCCATATGAACCCTCCGTTTTTTTACAAAAGGTAACAGGAAGAGCATTACTGAGTCAAATCATTTTCTATCTTTTCTGTGGAATACAGGATTTCGTTACGCTGCTACATTCTTTGACCGTTTACGTTCAAGGCCATTCAGTATTTGCTTTCTGAGCCTTATAGATTGAGGAGTAACCTCAACAAGTTCATCGTCGTTGATGTACGCAAGGCACTCTTCCAGGCTCATCTGCACATGAGGGGTTAAAACAACTGCGTCGTCTGAACCTGCTGCACGCATATTGGTCAGCTTTTTGCCCTTTGCAGGATTCACTATGATGTCTGTCTCACGGGAATGCTCCCCTATAATCTGACCGGTATAGACTTTTTCACCAGGTCCAAGGAAGAGCCTCCCTCTTTCCTGAAGGTTAAAGAGTGCATAGGCTACTGTGGTACACTCTTCCATGGCAATAAGAACCCCTTTGTCTCTGTTTTTAATCTCACCGGCATATTCGTCAAAACCTAGGAATGCATAGTTCATAATACCCATACCTCGTGTTTCAGTAAGAAACTCCGAGCGGAATCCGAGCAGCCCTCTCGTGGGAATTTTATAGTGTAGCCGTGCCATGCCATTATCCTGGTACATTTCAAGGAGTATACCTCTTCTCCCACCCAAGTTTTCAATCACTCTTCCCATATATTTTTCATCAACATCAATGGTCAATTCCTCAAAAGGTTCAAGTCTCTTCCCTTTAGATTCTTTCCAGATAACCTGAGGTCGTGTTACCTGAAATTCGTATCCTTCCCTTCTCATTTTCTCTATCAGGATGGACAGGTGAAGTTCGCCTCGCCCGGAAACTTTATACCCTTGAACACCACCAAGCTCTTCAACGATTAGGGCTACGTCTGACAGTGTCTCGCGAAAAAGCCTTTCCCGTAAATGACGGGATGTGACAAACCGGCCTTCTTTTCCATAAAACGGTGAGTCATTAGGAACAAAATTCATGGAAACAGTTGGTGGGTCCACCTCAATACCATCGAGGGGAATAGGATTCAATGGATCGGTTAGCGTCTCGCCAATAGTTATATTGTCCATGCCGGCAACAGCCACAATATCGCCCATGTTAGCTTCATCCGTTTCTACCATTTCAGCGCCACGAAATTTATATATCTTCTTGATGCCTGCAGGTAAAGGGACTGATCCAGCTCTTGAGATAACCACTTCCTGATCTATCCTTAGCTTTCCAGAGGTAATCTTTCCAATTGCCAGTCTACCAAGAAACTGTGAATAACTGAGAGAACTAACAAGCATCTGAAAGGGCCCTGCAGGGTTTCCTGCAGGCGGGGGAATGGAATCAATAATCATTTCGAATAAGGGTATCATCGTCCCCTCTCTTACATGATGATCGTGGGTTGCATAACCATCCCTTGCTGATGTGTAAATGATGGGGAAGTCAAGGATGTGGTCAGGTGCATCAAGCTTGACAAAAAGATCGAAGACCTCATTCACCACCCAGTCACATCTAGCCGCAGGCTTATCAATCTTATTTACCACCACAATGATGGGCAGGTGCAGGGCAAGGGCTTTCTTTAAAACAAAATATGTCTGTGGCATAGGCCCTTCCACCGCATCAACAAGGAGAAGGGCACCATCAACCATCTTAAGAACACGTTCAACCTGCCCTCCAAAGTCTGCATGTCCAGGCGTATCGACAATGTTTACATAATGATTACAGTAGATGAACGACCCGTTCTTTGATGCTATAGTGATACCCCGTTCCCGCTCAATATCAATGGAATCCATGAGTCTCTCTTCAACTACCTGGTTATCCCTGAACATGCCACTCTGCCTGAATAGCTGGTCTACCAGAGTGGTCTTTCCATGGTCCACGTGTGCAATAATAGCGATATTCCTTATCAAACCCCGTTCCATTCTTCCTCAATATTGTATATAGAATGATGTAAGAAGTTTTATCAGAAGCGTAATAATATAACAGACAATATGCCTCAAGGCAATATAAATGCATAAGAATCTGGTTGAAAACCATATCGTTTTTATGGTTAAATAATTTTGTCAGTTGTCATTTTATCTGCATTCTTTGCAGGTTTTCTTTTGAAACAATGGTGTTTCACATTTCTTAGCTGTAAATACTGTGCAAACATTCTCGAAAAGGAGGTTTTTTATGATTCACGGAATGACTCAGGAATTTTTCAATGCTGCTGATTATTTTGTTGACAGGAACGTGCGTCAGGGTCGGGGCCATAAGGTGGCAGTGTTTACAGAACATCGCAATTATACCTACAACGACATCCAGAAAATGACCAACAAAACTGCAAATGCGCTCCGTGAGCTTGGCGTCACCGTCGATGACCGTGTTCTCATTTTAATGCTTGACGTCCCCCAATTCTACGCAATATTTTGGGGAACGATAAAAATTGGGGCTGTGCCCATCCCGGTCAACACTATGTTAACCCCTGATGATTATGAATATTACTTGAATGACAGCCGCGCAAAGGTACTCGTCATATCAGACCAGATGGTACCAATTATATCGCAAATCAAGGGAGACCTGCGCTACCTTCGCGACCTTATTGTCATATCTGAGACGGCAGGTGCCCGTATCCCTTTTAAGCAAAAGTACAGACACGCACCGGCGGATATCAAAACAGAATTTACCACAAAGGATGACGTTGGTTTCTGGCTTTACAGTTCGGGTTCTACAGGGTCACCAAAGGGAGCCATTCATTCGCAGTATGACATGGTTGTAGTCAGTGAAGGATTTGGCAAGGGCATACTCGGCCTCACTGAGAATGACATAATCTTCTCCGCAGCCAGACTTTTCTTTGCATACGGCCTTGGCAACTCTTGCTGTTTGCCTTTTGGAGCCGGTGCCTCGGTAGTCCTTAATTCTGATGCTCCTAAGCCCGAAAATGTCATCCGTCACATCATGCGCTTTCGCCCTACAGTCTTTTTCGGTATTCCAACGCTTTACGGTCAGATTCTTGAATATTTGGAAAAACAGGATGGAGCCAGACCTGATCCAAACTCAGCCCATGAATTTTCATCAGTCCGCATCTGCTTTTCAGCAGGAGAAGCACTGCCACCTGAACTTTACCATCGTTGGAAGAAGCGTTTTGGCATTGATATCCTTGACGGTATCGGAACTACTGAACTTCTCCATGTATTCATTTGCAACCGTCCTGGTGATGTGAAGCCTGGCTCCACAGGAAAACCTGTACCCGGTTATGAATTAAAATTGGTTGATGATGACGGGCACGAGGTGCCAAAAGGCCAGATCGGTACGCTTCTTGTAAAGGGTGGGAGCGCTGCCCAACAGTATTGGCGGAAACGCGAGAAAACACTCTTGACAATGCAAGGTGAATGGATAAATACGGGCGATAAATATTATGAAGATGAAGATGGCTACTTCTGGTGTGCTGGCCGTGGTGATGATATGTTGAAGGTCGGCGGCATCTGGGTTTCGCCGGTTGAGGTAGAAAACTGTATCATGGAACATCCCGCTGTCAGGGAGGTTGCTGTTGTCGGCGCAGCAGATGAAAAGAACCTTATAAAACCAAAAGCTTTCGTCGTTGTGAGGGACGGACATGAACCATCTCCAGATCTTGGAAAGGAAATCCAGCAATGGACACTTGATAGAATTGCGAAATATAAATATCCACGATGGGTAGAGTTTGTAAGGGAATTGCCAAAGAGCTCCACCGGCAAAATCCAGAGATTTAAGCTGAGGTAAAAAAGCAGACTCATTAACCAGACAACGATAGGCTCCTGTTTTGTTGCTGCTATTTCACAAAATAAATTCTATACTACATAGATGTCTGTGGGAAATAGGATTGTTTTTGCGAAAGGGGAGACAAAATGAGTAACGTGGCTATTCTCTGGGATATGGAAAATGTGAATCCTGGATCTGATTCCTTATTTCTTGAAGGGCTTACCGATTACGCGGAGGCCAAGGGAAGGGTTGTAGCTGCCCGAGCTTACGGAAACTGGAATCACACAAGCCTTTCCAAACTTGCCCCTTCCTTAACGAGAAGATATTTTTATCTTGTTCACATCCCAAAAGGGCAGAAAAACAGTTCTGACATGGTTCTGGTATCCGACGCCTTGGAAATTTTGAGGGTTTCCGACCACATCGATACCTTTATCCTTGTTACAGGGGACAGTGATTTTCGCTTCCTCGTCCTTTCTCTGAGACGCGCCGGAAAGATCGTACATATCGTTTGTAACACCAAAAATGCATCAGAAGATCTCCTCGCTCTCGCCGATAGTTATGTCGATTACCGCGAGCTCATGCCAGGTGGAAGCGATGAAGAATCAGGCGTCAAGCCTGCTTTTTCATCAGGAGATAAGGCTCCTCCAGAGAAAATACCAGCCCCCACCATGAGTCAGGAGGATTGGTTTCAAATCCTCGCTGAAGCTGCCGACCTCATGTTGAAAAAGAAAACACAGCCTGGCATCGGTTCCCTGAAGATTAGGATGAAAATGCTTAATCCTAATTTTGACGAGAAGAGACTACACTTTTCTCACTGGAGTGAGTTTGTGACTGCAGCAGTAAAAGCAGGCTTTGTAACCATAGAAGGCAAAGGGTCCGAGGCCCTAGTATACCCAGTTGCCAGTGTTTTACAAAAGGCCGGGACACAGCAGAAGGCTTTTTTAACCTTGCTGGAGGTATTGAAGGAACTGGACAAGGGGAATAAGTCCATATATCATTCTTACCGAAGTGTTAACTCGAAACTTATTGAAAAAAAGATATATTTCAATGATCTCGGTTTCAACCAGTTCAAAGAGTTCATTCAAGCTGCTGAATCACGAGGCCTTGTGGAGTCAAAGGTTGAGGGTTTAAAGCATTCGGTGAAACGACTTTAATAATTCAACAGTTTAAACGGTTTCAACAGTTCAAGCTGTTTAAACGTTCATTAAAGCGGTACGTCGTCCTCTTCAATCTCGGGTATGAAATCATCATCTCCGCTTGGCTGAAGGCTTCCCTGGGTTCTATATCCTTCCCTGTCACCCTGTTGTCCGGAAGGGCCAAGCATTCTGAACATTGAAGCCACTATTTCAAAGGTCTTCCGTTTAATGCCGTCTTTACCCTCGTATTCACGGGTCTGCATTCTTCCCTCAACGTAAACAAGCCTTCCTTTCTTCAAATACTCCCCAGCCTGCTCACCGAGTTTCCCCCATGCAACAACCCTGTGCCATTCAGTCCTATCCTGTTTCGAATTATTTTTATCCTTCCATGTTTCCTTTGTTGCGACATTAAATGTAGCTACCGCCATACCGCTCGCAGTATAGCGTACTTCAGGGTCTGCACCAAGATTTCCAATAATAATTGCCTTATTCAAACTCGACATTTCTAACCCCCATGAGCAAGAGTTTCAACTGTTTAAACTGTCTGAATCATTTAAACAAGCTGTTATGAGCACAAATGTTATAGCATTAACTGGTAAATGTCAACGAGATGAAAAAAAGCTGTTATCACAAAATGATAATGTCCTCTATTGCCAAAACAGAAATGTGAAAATAATAGGCGTTAAAGTTACGAACCCTCATGCCGATAAGTACGTAAGGCTATTGGTATAAATGCTGCTACTTTATCATAAATAACGATGGATAGATCTCTTCGACATGGACGATAGAGGCAAAACAAAGGAGCAACTCATCAACGAGTTGGTCGAAATGCGGCAGCAGGTAGCCCTGTTAGAGCAAACAAGAGCAGCAAAAAATCATGTGGAACAGACCCTGAAAAACACCGAAGAGATCCTGAGACTTATACTTAATCTTTCTACAAATTTCAGTATACTTTCTTCAAACGAGATTCATGAGGGCATTGATGATGTAATGAAAATAGTAGGGGAATTTGTTGGTGTTGATCGGTCATGCATGTTTGAGTTCTCTGACGATGGCCGCACCGTTCAAAATACTCATGAATGGTGCGGCCTTGGTATTGATCCGCTTATAAAAAATCGCCAGTCCATACCTGTTTCTAAACTTCCTTCTTTCATCCAGCCAATCTGGGACCTTGAAGTGGTAAACATCTCTGATCTTCCAAAAATCACCAGGAAAAATAAGGGTAAAAACAAATTAGCCCAATCAATTATTGCAATTCCTCTCGTCTACAACATCTCGCTCATGGGGTTTCTAGGCTTTGAAAGTATCCACAAAAAAAAGGTGTGGTCAGAATCTACAGTCTCTCTGTTAAAAATCGTAGGAGAGACATTCACAAGTGCTCTCATGAGAAAACGGACCGAAGACTCGCTCAGGGAGTCAGAAAGCCATTTTCGGAATATTTTCGACTATGCTGTTGAAGGAATCTTTCAAAGCACTCTTGATGATAGATACAAAAGTGTCAATCCTGCTTTTGCCCGCACCTTAGGATATGAGTCACCGGAAGAGGTTCTCAATACAATTACCAATATATCTCGTCAACTCTATGTCAACCCTGAAAGTTATCAGACCCTTAAGGCTCTTTTGTCAGAAAGAGGTTTCGTTGAGGGATACGAGACAGAATTTTACAAGAAAGATGGATCCAAAATTTGGGTCGCAATCAATGCCAGGGCAGTACGGAACGGTAATGGTTCAATAGATTTCTTTGAAGGCTTTCATCAGGACATCACCCGCCGTAAGCGGGCGGAAAATGATCTCAAGAATACGGTGGAGAGTTTGAAGAAGACTCTCGATGGGACAGTACATGCCCTTTCTACAACCCTTGAGATGCGCGACCCATATACGGCAGGCCATCAGAAGCGCGTTGCATTGATTGCATGTGAAATAGCGGAAGAAATGGGTTTGCCAGAGGAACAAATAGAAGGTATCAGGGTAATGGGTTTTCTCCATGACATCGGTAAGATCATGGTGCCAGCAGAAATTCTCAGCAAGCCCGGCAAAATCAATGAGTATGAATTCCACATTATCAAGGCCCATTCTCAGGTAGGTTATGATATCCTGAAAGGTATCGAACTGCCATGGCCTGTTGCCCTCGCCACCATTCAGCATCATGAAAGAATTGATGGTTCAGGTTATCCACAGGGTCTCAAAGGAGATGAGATTATCCTCGAAGCAAAAATTCTCGCTGTTGCTGATGTCCTTGAAGCGATGGCTTCCCATAGGCCCTATCGACCTGCTCTCGGGCTTGACAAAGCCTTGGAAGAAATTCGCGAGAAAAAGGGTGTATATTACGACCCCGTAGTAGTCGACGCCTGCCTTAGACTATTCGTGGACAAGGGTTTCCGGTACGAGTAAATTCACATATTATTTGATCTGGTTTTTTTGCTTTGAATCATTATTCAACCGTTATTTCGATTATGTTGTGATCTCCCATTATGGCGATACTGGCTTCCTGAGGGCCTCGATCTTTAAGCCACCCCTTGTCAAATAATTCCGGCACAGTAGCTGCAAGTATATTGAGATCTACTTTGGCGCTTCCACACGACAAATTTGATACCCAGGGCATATTCTCAAGATCGCCTTCGAATTCAATAATCAACTTCCGGTCATCCGGTCCAGTATCAGAAACGTCCGCATTAACCTTGGGGCGCCATTGAACTTTCCCCGTTTCCATCATTATTGCCATATACCATGCAGGCATCGGAAACCTCCTTTCCATCTATTTGCCACGAGATTAATCTATGTATGCTTTGAGCTTCTCGTCAACCCTCAGGGATAGTTGCGCTTTTCGCTTATGCGTCTCAAGCCAATACGGCAATAGTCAAAACCCGCCCTTTTTACGCCATTGACTGGATCAAACCGTAAGCCCTTTCAAAATATCCATGTGACGATGCACCTCCCGGGACGTGCTCATGCAAGAGGTTGCACACAGGATTGCCCCATCAAGCATAACAGCAAACGGTATTCTTGTTACCTTAAACAAGCTGCCCGTTCAATTCTCATCATTGACCATTCGAGTCTTCTTTGCGAGAGATGGGGCCCCAGCGCCCCCCCAAAGGCTGCCTCCGATAGGATTGCAGGGACTTGTATAATAACGTAGATTGCACCCCCCCCCCAAGATAGTAGCAACAAGACCTGTTAAGACAACGAGGACTACCAAGCCGGTTATTCCGCCCTCATCTCCTTAGGCATCAGCAGCCTCACCGTTACCACG
>MVQO01000219.1 GCA_002067585.1 Syntrophorhabdus sp. PtaB.Bin027 | reverse complement strand
CATGCGATTCATAGCCGATCTTCATATTCACTCCAAGTACTCCCGCGCAACAAGCAGGGACATGTCTCCGGAGGTCATTTGGAAGTGGGCGCAGATAAAAGGGATCGGAGTTGTAGGTACAGGAGACTTTACCCACCCCGGGTGGCTGAAAGAGCTTTCCGAAAAACTGGAGCCTGCAGGCGAAGGGCTTTTCAAGCTTAAGAAGGAACATGAGCTGAACGATGTGCCCGACTCCTGCAGGGCAGAGGTTTCATTTATTCTTTCCTCTGAGATCAGCTCTATCTACCGGAAAAACGGCAGAACGAGGAAGGTCCATTCTCTCATCCTTGTCCCAGGCTTTTCAGATGCAGCCCGAATCAATCTCTCTCTTTCGAGAATAGGAAATTTAAACGCTGATGGAAGACCCATTCTTGGCCTTGATGCACTGGATCTTCTTAAAATTGTAAAGGAGGCTTCTCCATCAGCCATCTTTATCCCGGCTCACGCATGGACACCACACTTCTCTGTATTTGGCGCAGCGTCAGGATTTAATTCTCTCGAAGAGTGCTTTGAAAACTATGCTCCCCATATCAAAGCCATTGAGACAGGGCTCTCATCAGACCCGCCTATGAACTGGCGTGTCTCTGCACTTGATACTATTAACCTCATTTCGAATTCAGATGCCCATTCACCTGCAAAAATGGGTCGTGAAGCGAACATTTTTGATACAGATATGTCATACAATTCTATTGCGAGCGCAATTGAAACAAGGCAGGGCTTCCTGGGGACCATAGAGTTTTTTCCTGAGGAAGGGAAATACCATTATGACGGTCACAGAGCCTGCGGTGTCAGCCTCTCACCGGAAGAGACAATACAAAACAATTATCTGTGTCCAAAATGCGGACGGCGAGTGACGGTTGGTGTTCTTCACAGAGTTGAGAAATTGGCAGACAGACCATCAGGATATAAACCCCATAATGCAACCCCCTATTTTCCCCTCATTCCCCTCACAGAACTAATTGCTTGCACGCTGGGACTTGGGGTGACAAGCAAAGCTGTAGAAATGGAATACCATCGGCTCATCGTGACCTTTGGTAATGAATTTTCTATTCTCATGGACGCTCCCATCACCAGAAATACGCAGAGGAACTGGGGACTTATTGGAGAGGCTATACGTAGAATGAGATCCGGAAATATCAACGTATCCTCCGGCTATGATGGACAGTACGGTAAGATAAATATCTTCAATGTAGGCGAGAGAGAAGAGATAAAACGTCAAGCGACTCTTTTCTGACCTAAACACAATGAAGGCAATTGTTTTTGATGGGCAATTGAGGTTTAGCAGAAATCATCCTGTACCTGAGCCGGGCGATGGCGAGGCTCTCGTTAAAGTTTGTCTGGCCGGCATATGCAATACTGATCTTGAGATTATTAAGGGTTACATGAGGTTTCAGGGCGTTATAGGCCACGAGTTTGTTGGTGTTGTAGAAAAGACATGGGAAAACCAGCGCCTATTTATTGGTAAGCGAGTGGTTGGTGATATCAATTGTGGATGCGGAGCATGCCTATACTGCAAGGCTGGGCTGCAGCGACACTGCCCTTCAAGGACCACTTTGGGTATAGCCGGTAAAAATGGTGCCATGGCTGAGTATATCACCCTTCCTGTGCATAACCTGTTCCTTGTGCCGGAAAACGTAAAAAACGAAGAAGCCGTTTTTGTTGAACCCCTCGCTGCGGCATATGAAATCCTTGAACAGATACATCTTAGACCAACAGATAGAGTGCTTGTATTGGGAGACGGAAAGCTCGGCTTGCTCGTTGCTTTAGTTCTGGATCTTTGTGGGCCCGAGGTGGCTCTGGCCGGTAAACACGAGGATAAACTTGCTATAGCAAGAGGTCAGGGTGTATGCACAGTTGCATTGGAATCTCTTACAGGGGATAAAGCATTCGATATCGTTGTAGATGCAACAGGCTCACCCAAAGGATTAGAAGCTGCACTGCGGTTTGTTAAACCACGAGGAACAATTGTTCTAAAGACCACGGCGGCAGAAGGGATAACCATGAACCTTGCCCCTGTCGTCGTAAACGAAGTAAAAATAATTGGTTCGCGTTGTGGTCCTTTTGGACCTGCCCTCATGTGTCTTGCACAAAAGCGCATCAAAGTTGGGCCGCTCATTTCTGGTGTCTATGGTTTTTCCCATGCAGGAGAGGCCTTTACCAAAGCGCAGGACAAGCGCTCCCTCAAGGTACTCATTGATTTTTCAAAATAAAACAGGGTAACAGGCTGCAGGCAAAGGGTTATGGGGGGGTTAGGCCTATGTGCCTAATGATGACTCGATTGCAAACCGGTATTGGCCAAACATTTATCTGCCATCCAGCACTGTCCTTACCTTTAGAAGGAGCTCTTGCGGCGCTATTGGTTTTGACGTATAATCAAGCTTTTCTTCGCCCATACCTTTGTCTGTCAGAATATCCGCGGTATACCCACTCATGAAAAAGACCTTTACTTCAGGCTTAATTGTTTTTATTACCTCGTAAACCTCTCTTCCATTCTTTTTGGGCATTACAACGTCAAGAATAACGAGATCGACGGTCTGGGCTGATTGTTCAAATTGCCTAATTGCATCCTCACCATCTCGTGCCTCAATTACTGTGTATCCGAATTGTTCAAGGACTTCCTTAGTAAGTTGCCGGACTGTCGCATTATCTTCACCGATGAGAATTGTTTCTGAACCTCCCCGAACCGGGATAACCTCTGGTTTGATCTCTTCCTCTGGCCTCTTGACCACTGGCAGATATATATGGAAGGTTGTTCCCTGGCCGGGAGTGCTTTTCACATTGATGTAGCCATTGTGTTGCTTCACAATCCCATAAACAATGGAGAGACCCAACCCAGTGCCTTTCCCCACTTCCTTTGTGGTGAAAAAAGGGTCAAAAATCTTTTCTTTAGTTGTACTATCCATTCCTAAACCAGTATCAGACACTGAAATAAGGGCATACTTGCCTATCTCCCCATAACCATATGATTCAATAAAGGCATGATCAATCCTGTCAAGTTTAACTTCTATTTTCATGCTTCCACCATTCGGCATTGCATCTCGAGCGTTCGTCGCAAGGTTAATAAGTATCTGATCAATCTGTGTTGGGTCTGCCAATATAGTCGGATCGCTCTCACTGATAAAGGTCCGGAGTTCAATGTCTTCTGTAAGGAGCCTGGCGAGGAGTTTCTCCACGCCCTTGATCAATGTGTTGATTTTGCACGGCTTTAATTCGATAACCTGTTTACGGCCGAAAGCAAGAAGACTTTGTGTAAGATTCACAGCCTTTCCGGCAGAAGCGAGAATATGCTCTGCGTACGTTCTTAAAGGATCATCCTGTGCCATTTTGGCCTTGAGGAGGTTGCTATAACCTATGACAGCGGTTAGTATGTTGTTGAAATCATGTGCCACTCCTCCTGCAAGCTGGCCAATAGCTTCCATTTTCTGGGCTTGGCGAAGCTGAGCCTCTAAATGGCTTTTTTCCATCTCAGTGCGTTTGCGTTCAGTCATATCCTCATAGATGACAACGATCTTCTTGTCAGTGAGATCATTTCCTATCCTGGCGCTGCTTACCATGCACAGAATGTCTTTCCCATCTTTCCTTCGACAATCAAACATTTCTCTGTGAAATCTTTGCTTCTCTAAAACAGGATAGAACCGTTTCCCAATCTCTTCGTATTCCTCATCGCTACGATAAAGGATGCGCGTATTTCTGCCTATTAATTCTTTCGGCGTCCAGCCAAAAACCGCCTCCACAGATTCGTTGGCAAAAATGATTGTTCGTGCCTGAAGCCCGATCACCGCATGAGGGATAGCACTCAGAATAGACGATTCCAACTCTTCCAGAGATTTCAAGGAATCCTCATACTGTTTGCGCTCCGTAATGTTTTCTACCGTTCCTTCATAATAGAGCACATCCCCGCTTTTGTTGAGAACCGCACGGGCATTAATGGAAATCCATATACTTTTTTTGTCTTTCCTGTAAACTTCTGCCTCAAATCCTTTTACCACGCCATCCTTGTCGAGAAGAGCACGATATTCCGAACGCCCCTCAGGGTTCACATAATGCTGGTGCGCAATATCAGTGAAGTTACGTATCATCTCGTCGGGCGTCTGGAAACCCATCATATGGGCTAAAGCTGGATTAACATCAATGAACCGCCCCTCAGGGGTACTCTGAAATATCCCCTCTACAGCGTTCTCAAAAATGTTTCTGTATTTATCTACTGTTTCTTTGAGTGCCTGTTCTGCCCGCTTGCGCTCTGTTACATCCCTGAGGTTTACAATATTTGCAGATAACCCGTTGAACTGTATCTTCGTTCCGAGGCTCTCAACCCACTTTTCCCTGCCTTTTTTAGTAATGATCTTGTATTGCCAGAGAAAACCACCCTTATCATTGTTTACGCGATCAAGATGCTCGAATGCTGTTTGCTCATGCTCTGGATGGAGAAAGTCTCGTATGTTAAACTCTGTAACATTCACGGGGACCTCAATGTCTACCAGTCTCGCGGCAGCATTATTTGCAAAGAGTACGTTACCGTTCCAGTCCAGTATCAAAGTTGCATCAAGCATGTTGTCGACTAGTGAGCGTAAAAGCTGCTCGCTTTGCAGCAATGCGTTCTCCATTTTTTTACGCTCGGTGATGTCTACAATAATTCCCCGGAGTCCTACACGCAACCCGTTACGGATTATGGGCGAAGAGTTAACGATTGCAGGGAAGGTGCTACCGTCCTTTCGTTGCATTGTGTACTCGAAACCAGGGCTCTTTCCCAAAATTGACATCTTTATGTTTTCCATGGCAAGCTGGCGTTGCTCATGGACAACCATCTGCAATGATGACAATCCGTTTTTAAACTCGTCATAAGTGTAGCCAAATTTTTCCAAGGCACATTTATTAACGTATGTAAGTTTGCCTTCATCATCAATTTCAAAAACACTTTGCGGTAACAGATCGGCAAGTTCCTTATAACGTTCGTCTTCTGAATAATCAGCAGCAGTCATATATTATCAATATTCTCTACAATTAAAGTTATAAAATCTACTGTTTTTTAAGCAAACCATGTGCCAGAACATATAGTTGTGTATTTCCAGTTTTTGATTGTACAAGATATTTTTTGACAAACAAAAAGCGAAAGGATACATTCTCTTGATGTGGCTTATACTTGTACTGTTTTTGATCCCATTCAGTGTTCATGGCTATGACCGTATCATATCTCTTTCACCACAGATAACCGAGTCACTTTACCTCATAGAAGCTGCAAAAGAACTTGTTGGTGTGACAGAGTTCTGTAAGAAGCCTGCAGAAGCAACAAAAAAACAGAAGGTGGGAACTCCACTCAGGCCAGATGTGGAGAAGATCGTATCTATGCGCCCGGATATTGTCTTTGGAACACGAGAAGGGAACTCACCCCTTGTCATGGCACGGCTTGAAAGGTTAAATATTAAAATACATTATTTTAATCGGCCAAAAACATTTGCAGATTTGATGGACAATTTTTTGACGCTTTCAAAATGTGTGGGTAAGGAAGAAAAAGGAAAACAAATCGTAAATAATGCACGGGAAGCCCTTTCAAAACTAAAAAATGAAAAAGGGTATAGAGTGTTGTGGCAGGTGGGGGCGGATCCTTTAGTAGTTGCTTCGAATAATAGCTTTGCCAATGATATTATAGTATTGGCTGGTGGGTCCAATATCATTGAAAGCGAGCTTCCATACCCGAGGATCAATACTGAGGAGGTGATTCTGAAGAATCCAAACGTCATTGTTCTCATGGACATGGGTTATAATGTTCAATTGGAAATGGAGCGATGGAAAAGATACTTTAACAAAGTAAAATTTGTGATCCTGGATGCCTATTCCGTTGGGAGTCCAACACCAGTAAGTTTTGTTAATGCCGTTAAAACACTTGCCGAACTGTTTCCATGAGAAGAAAACAAAAAAGCGTTGTAGTTTTAACAATCCTTGTCTGTCTTTTGCTTGTCTCAATATTGTTGTCCTTAGCATATGGCAAGGGAATTGGTGTGATGTTTCACAGCTTTTTCAATAACGATGGTTTTGGACTTATTCTCAGAAAAATAAGGATACCGCGCACGATCATTGCATTTCTTGTGGGAGGCTCTCTTGGCGTTTGCGGTGTAACCTTACAATCAATACTGCGCAACCCCCTTGCAGAGCCATACACGCTTGGCATAGCAGGAGGCGCATCTTTCGGGATAGCCCTGTCGACAATTATTGGTTTTCAACGAATATTTGGTGCATTTGCTAACCCCCTTTTTGGTTTTGGTGGAGCCATGCTGTCGGTTGCAATAGTTTTTGCTCTCTCAAAAAAACGTTTTTTTGACCCCAACAGCATGGTGCTGTTCGGTGTTGTTGTGAGTCTTGTTTTTTCATCATTTGTCTTCTTTCTTTTCTCCCTTCTCGACCCTGATAAGATGCAAACAACCCTTATGTGGCTTATGGGAGATCTTTCAAGTCTCGACATAGCATTTATCCCCATGTATATCCCTGCGTTTCTTATCCCGACCTCAATTCTTTTCTTTTTTGGCAAGGAGCTTGATATCCTTTCCCTTGGAAGGGAGAAGGCACAATACCTTGGTGTAAATCCTCCCAGATTTTACAAAGGGCTCTTCCTTCTGTCGTCCCTCCTCGCCGGCCTGTGTGTTTCAGCCTCAGGGATTATTGGCTTTGTCGGTCTCATTGTGCCCCATATCTTAAGAAACATCATAGGTGCCGGGCATACTGTCCTCCTCATAGCATCTTACATTGGCGGGGCTTTCTTTCTCATCCTTTCTGATGTGTTTTCCCGCTATCTCCTATATCCCGTAGAACTTCCCGTTGGCGTTGTAACCGGAATTCTTGGAGGATTTATTCTCCTTTTTCTCCTTATACGGAGGAAGTGATGGGAGATGCTCTTTTCTCAGTTCATGGCGTAGTTTTTAATTACGATCGTCACACAGCTATTGATGACATTACCTTCACGGTAAATCCTGGCGAATTCATGGGCATTATTGGGCCAAACGGCGCAGGCAAAAGCACTGTTATCCGTCTTCTTGCAGGATTTTTGAAGCCGAATAAAGGGTTCGTAGCATTTTCCGGCAAAAACCTCGATAAATATGAGAAAAGAGAGTTGGCTCAGAATATTGCGACTTTACCACAAGCAACAGAAACGCCCTTTTCATTTACCGTAGAAGAGTTCATCCTCATGGGGCGATACCCCTATGCCCAAAAAAACTGGCTTTATGAAAAAAAAGAAGAGGAGTTTGTAGAATACATCATAGATACTATGGAAATCTCACATCTGCGTGGTCGAACAATCGACACCCTCTCAGAAGGTGAAAGGCAAAAAGTGTTCCTATCCCAGTGTCTTGCTCAGGATCCCAAGGCCCTGCTCCTTGACGAACCGGTGAGCCACCTTGATATACGCCACCAGATGCAGACTTTTGATGTTCTAGAAAAACTACACAGTGAAGGTTTGACGATTATTATGGTTCTTCACGACCTCAATCTGGCCGCTGAATTCTGTTCGAGACTCATGCTTATATCAAAAGGAAGGATAAATGCAGATGGAGACCCCAAGACAGTGCTGACTTTTCAAAATATAGAAGAAGCATATGACACTGTAGTGATTGTCAAGGAGAACCCTCTCTCAGGAAAACCATTTGTTGTCCCTGTATCCAGGAAATATCTGGGGAAATAACGCTGTGGAGTAAATCCTCACGTGCGAAATATGCCCCCGAAAACACGGGGTAAGATTTCTTCGCGTCCCTATTCTTTCCAGTCAAAGAATTCTTTGAATTTTTCTTTTATGCCGCGCCTGGATGGATTAACAATACCGTTAAATTCCTGTGCAAGCTCCTGAAGTAAGTGCCGTTGTCGCTCCGTAAGCTCAGTTGGAATGCCAACATTGAGATAAACAAGCTCATCGCCTCTCCCGTATCCGTTGGACTTTGTTACACCGAGGCCCTTAATGCGAAAAATCTTCCCAGGCTGTGTGCCTGGTGGGATGTTCAACACGGTCTCACCCTCAACGGTGGGAACGGTAATATCACCCCCAAGGCAGAGAAGAGGGAAATTGACATCAACTTGAACGGCTATGTCATCACCTTCACGTTCAAAGATAGGGTGTTCCTTAACGTGAAGCACCACATAAAGGTCACCAGGCACGGTAGCTGCAAAACCCTGAGCCCCTTCTCCTCTCAGCTTCAGACGGGCGCCATTATCAACTCCCGGTGGAACTTTTATTTTTAGCTTTTTCTTTGTTTTGATTGAGCCCCTGCCTTTGCAAGTCTTACAGGGATCTTTAATGATAAAGCCTTCCCCATTACAGTATTCGCATGTCCGGTTGATTGTGAAAAAGCCATGGCTTTGTCGTACCTGCCCTCTACCCGAACATGCCTTACAAACAGCAGGTTTGTGGCCGGGCTCGACCCTCGACCCGTTACAGGATTGGCAACGCTCTTCCTTCGGTACTTCTATCTCTTTCTCAACTCCAAAGACAGCCTCTTCAAACTCTATTTGGAGGTTGTATCGGAGATCCTCGCCTTTTTTTTCACGTTGTCGCTGGCCCCCAAAAAAATCACTGAAGAGATCATTAAAAATATCATCGAAATTGCCTCTGAACCCGAAGTCGAAGATGCTCCCTGAATCGTCAGCACTTCCAAAGCGTTCATACCGGAAGCGTTTTTCCTGGTCACTTAAAACCTCATAAGCCTCGCTGATTTCTTTGAACCTTTCCTCTGCCTCTTTATTGTGGGGATTTCGGTCAGGATGATATTTTAAGGCGAGCTTTCTATATGCCTTCTTTATCTCTTCATCGCTTGCTTCACGATGAACGTTGAGTATCTGATAATAGTCTTTCCGCACGGTTGTACCTTAACGAATCACTGGGCCTCAGGTTTTTTTGACACAGAGACTCTCGAGGGCCGTAGTAGTCTTCCATTGAGGGTATAGCCTTTCTGTAATTCTGATATGACAATGTTGGGCTCCATATTCTCTGTTTCTTCCTGAAAAAAGGCCTCATGAAAATTAGGATCGAATTGCTTTCCCATTGCATCAATCCTCTCAACGCCCGACCTTTCCAAAACTCTGAGAAACTCGTTGAGCGTAATTTTTACGCCCTCAACTATTCCCTGATCATCTTGGTACTTTTCAGCATGGTCTATGGCCCTTTCAAGGTTATCGATAACAGGCAGCAATTCCTTAATGAGAACTTCATTGCCGAACTTGAGGAGGTCCTGCTTTTCCCTGGCTTTTATTTTTTTAAAATTTTCAAAATCCGCCTGCAGATACAGATATTTGCTATTCAGCTCTTTAAAGGATTCTTCTTTTTCTTCAAGAATCTTCTGAAGCTCTTCAGCTACATCGTCTTTCTTCTTTTTCTTCTTATGATCTTCGTGGGGCTCTCCCTTTTCTTTTGTCTTTTTCTCTGAATTTTTTTCTTCTTTTTCTTCCATCCTTAACCCTCTCAAACGGTTGTAAGAATATTCGTAACTGTGTTGGCGGCATATGTTACCAGGGGAATAATCTTTGAATAATTCATTCTTATGGGTCCTATTACGCCAAGGACTCCAAAACTTTGTTCACCAACTCTGTATGTAGAGGTAATGATACTCATATCGCTCATCTCTTTAATGTCGCTTTCGCCGCCTATGATCACATGGATACCTTCTTCCTTTAAACAACTATCAATCAGCTCCAGAAGCTTTTCCTTTTTTTCAAAAGCCTGAAAAAGCCCTTTCAGACGCTCAACATCAGCGAACCCGGGCACCCCAATAATCTTTGAGGCGCCTTCCAGATAGATTTCCCTGACATCTTCCTCGTCGATAATCGTTTCCAGTGTTTGTTTTATCTTTGCCAGGAGCCTGCTGTAGTTTTCCCTGTCCTTCTTTATATCTTCCAGAATTCCTTGCTTGAGGGCGTAAAATGGCATGCCACCGAATTTTTCGTTCATGTAGGCCTTCATGCTATGCAACATGGCCACATCAAATTCCTCGTCTGTGTTAACCAGTCTTGTGTGGACCATACCGGAAGAGGTCACAAATACAGCCAGGACAGTCCTGCTTGAAAGCTTTACAAACTCAACTTCTTTGAAAAGCATCGTGTCTACTTTTGGCTCAACAACAATACTTGTATATTTTGATAGGGAAGCCAGAATTTTCGATGCGTCTTCCATGATTTCCTCAATATAAGAATAATGAGGTTTAATCATAGTTTCTAAGGCTATAAGCTCTTTTTTTCCGGGAAGTTTTAGTAAAGACAGGCTATTCACATAATAACGATATGCTTTGTATGTAGGTATCCGTCCGGCTACAACATGGGGTTTGTATAGAAATCCTTGTTCTTCAAGGTCTGCCATAACATTTCGTATAGTAGCTGCACTAAGCCTGTCCTTTATGGTTTTTGCTATTGTTCCCGAGCTGATAGGCTCAGCAGAATTGATATACCTTTCCATTATCAATTCAAGAACCATCTTCTCTCTTTCATTTAAGACGTCCACTGCATGCCCCAGATTACACCATTAACTTAAGGATACCAAATTTTTTTGTCAAGCAACACAGTCATTGCTGCGTGTTGCCAATACAGGAATATTTTCGTATTATTATACACTTATTCTGCTTTAGCTTTCAATCATCTTTCGTAACCCTGCAGATTCAGGTTTCATCCAAACAGCGAAATATTGACGAGTCAATTGTCACTCCACCCCGGTTCTGTGGGGGCCTTTATTTTGACTTGGAGTACACAGAACCTATCGAAAGAATTCCTTCAGGTCAGCAGCGAGCTCTTCAGGCCTCACAACACTCACGGGTTCGCTGAGAAGGACCTGAAAAAAATTCAGATCAGGTGCATAATCCCTTGTGTTAAGAAATGTACGAGCGGCAATTCGGAAGTGACATGCAAATGACTGCTGACCTTCAGGACCAAAAAAGAGCGATGTATTAAAGCTGTAAATGTCAGTCGATATGTAGTATTTGAAGATTTTAAGAAGACCGGCCACAAGGTCTTCCATATGTGTCTCGGCAAACTGACTGACATCAAAGACCTCAGGAAAGACACACATAATCTCTCCAAGCAGGCCCATGGAGACAAAGGAAGAAAGCCAGTAAGAGGAGCCAATCTGACCGATAAACCTTTTGTCCTGCAACCGTTCGACCTCTATGAATTCCCGCCAGTAGTTCGTGCCATAGGAGTTGTAAAATGCATCTGAAGCTTTAAGCTCATCTGAAAATTGGTTTCCTGGGTTTGATGTGGCGAAATACTGTTGATGCGGATGGACAAGACCACCACCAGAGGGAGGCATATAATTCCATGTCATAAGGTGATAGGGTTGTTCAGGGCTTATAGCTTTGATCCGTTGGAGAAAGTGAATCCCTAACCAAAAAGCGTCAAACAGCCTTTGTTCATTTAAGTCCTTCAGATGGACCACATGATGGTCTGTCATAATAAGAACACCACTGTGAACGTCATATGGAAAAAGATTGGGGATAAGACAGGCCTCGTTGCGTATGAGTCTCCCCTCAGACAGTATGTCGTCTTTAAACCTTGGGGTAACTCTGTCTCTGTGTTCGAGACAAAACGGGCAGAATCCTTTGATTTCAGGGGTGGCATATGCATCGAGGCTCAGTTTCTGGGGTTTGATTGCACCAAAGTGGGAAAAATGACCAGTCCTGCCTGTTAAGGGGTCAATTCGCACTTCAAAACGTTCTGTCACAGGGCTAAAGCCTGTTCTGGGATGAAGAAAAGTGCTTTCTGATTGGAAGACCTGGAAACGGATACGCGAAGACATCATGTAATCCTCCTGCGTGGTAATTTCATATAGAAACGAGGACACTATACCAGATTTTGGCCACTTAATTCATTACGAATGTCCTCGGCTTATAACATGAAGTAGCAGGCAAAAACATATGGGCCAGATTACCTCGGGTAGTCTTTATTAGAAAGATTTGACATGGGGTATCCGTTTATATTATAAGTAATTACAGGGCGGGAATAACTCAGCGGTAGAGTGCAACCTTGCCAAGGTTGAAGTCGCGGGTTCAAATCCCGTTTCCCGCTCCACGATAAATCAGCTGATTGCGTTTAGCTCAAAGTTTTTAGTCAAAACGCGAAAATTGATTTACTGATTTGCTATCAACTATGAGCTTTCAGCTATAAGCTACACTGCCCGGCGGCATAGCCAAGCGGTAAGGCGACGGTCTGCAAAACCGTTATTCTCCGGTTCAAATCCGGATGCCGCCTCCAATCATTTTCAACACTTAGCCAAACCTTGGTAATCACAATTACCTCTGATTGTATAGTTTTTGTATAGTTGACGTTTCGTTGAGGGTATTATCAAGAATGTTTACGGCCTTTGCCTTGTGAGAAGGCGCAAGGTGAGCATACCGCAATGTCATGGTTAGGGTTTTATGTCCTAATAACTCTTTAACCGTTGTAATATCTACCCCGGCCATAACAAGGTGACTGGCAAAGGTGTGTCTGAGATCGTGAAAGCGAAAATCCTTGATTCCGGCTCTTTTCATAGCCGTATTGAATGATTTTTGCACGTTGTTGTATCTATCTTCAGTCCTTGTATCATAGAAAACATAGGGGATATCAATTCGTCTTGGCCTTTCACTTGTTCCTCTGAATAGGTCTTGGAGAATAGCCATAAGCGTATTGTTGATTGGGACTTCTCTCCTTTCCCCATTCTTCGTGATTTGTAAAAGGATAAATCCATGAACAAGGTCAACGTTGTCCCACTTAAGGCCAAGGATTTCACCCTTCCTCATTCCCGTGTTGAGCGCACAAATCACAATTGGTCTAAGGTGAGCATCACAGGCTTTAATAAGGGCTTGGCATTCAGTCTTTGACAGGAAACGCAGTCTACTATTGTTTTCTTCGAGCAATTTTACTTTTCGGACGCGCTTGAGTGCTTCTTCTTCTACCATCTCCCACTCACAAGCCTTTGTAAACATATGTTTGATTGCAGCAACATGGCGGTTGATAGTACCCGGTTTGTTGCCTACCCGGTATTTGACTTGCTTGTTGCTCTTCTCCATACGCTCAGTCTGGTATTGTTCAAGAAGTCTGCTATTGAAAGACCGGAGAGGGTATGCACCAAAGATTGTGACAAGTTGGTTTATTAGAGTTTCCTTCTTTTTGAAGGAACGTTGCCTTTTCGCCCAGTGCAGATATTCGACGGACAATTCCTTGAATGTATAGTTCGGTATCTTCTTCTTTATTTCCGGTTGCTTCCCCCTGCCTATGTCTGCCTTACGATCATGGAGAAGGGCTTCAGCGTCCTTAATCTTTGTTCCTGTCTTATCACCCTGTTTTGAGGATTCATACACAATCTTACCGTCAAGTCCGGCATAGCGTATCCAATACACTTCACCCCGTTTGTAAATCCCTTTTGGTAAGCCTTTATCCTTTGCCATGTTAACACCTTCCTTTCTCATTTTCGTTTTCGTATCTTTGAATATAACCAAAGAGAATACATAGCGTTTTGCTTGGATTTTTCACCCCTTTCTCTAACTTATTTACATATTCTCTGGTTACACCTATTCGGACACCAAAAACTTGCTGTGATAACTTGAGTGATTGCCTCAGTTCCTTAATTTTGTCTGGTGTCCATTCCATTACTATTAAGTATAGTGAACTAAGTTCACATTGTCAAGCTATATAGAAAATAATTTTTAGTTGTGATATAAAACCTGTCTTCCTACGCCCCTGGGTATTCTTAGCCTCTATATACCCCCTCAAGAGAATATAGGCCAACCCAGGGGTTCTTTGTTGAGAATTCATACTATACATTTTACTATACAGTGTCATGATATGACTTGATATTAAAGGGATTAATAAGGTATTCAACGGTTACAATATCCGTTATGCTCACTTGATAAGCCTTACTTTTGGTAGAGGATTAATCACAGACGTTCTCATAGAGGATAACCATTTGTCAATGTCCTTCTTCCTGAATCGTAACTGCTTATTCGACAGCTTGTAGTGTGGTATTTGTTTCAAATGTGTCCGTTCATGAATCCATTTAGATGTTACATGAAGATACTTACAGAGACCTGGTACATCAAAGATAGTATTCTCTTGAAGGTCTGATCTCTGTGAAAGGTATGGTTTCATGAGTTCCACAACCTTCTCTGCTATTGCCTGAATGTCTGACTGTTCAAGCTCGATCTTCATAGACAACCTTGAATATGTGCCCTGGAAGGGCACCCGCTATCCTTTTTTCTGAAAGGATATGCAACCAGACTGTAACCATACGGGCTATAGCAGACACACATCTTCACGCCACCTTTTTCTTACCGATTGGTGATAATGCTCTTGCCCTCTTTAGGTTCTCAATTTGTGTGGCTGTTCCACGTCTTTTTGCGTTAATACTGATTGTTATCTTGCCCTTGTCAATCTCAAATTCGATGTGGCGCACCCTGCCATTCATAACACAGCGATCTTTGACTGTGGCCCCTAACCGCTCCATCTTTGCCATGATCTTCCTGTGGCAGGTAAAGACGCTGACTGTATCCTCTACATCGTTCCATGTAATGATTGTTTCTCTTTCAGCAGCTTCCATTTGTCAATCTCCTTATGGATTTTATGGTGTTCTTCATCTGTGTCCAGGGGGGAGGGGAGGGGTTTTTATAGTCACAGCATATTGCATGAAATACCCCTTTCTGACTGCGTGCACTATTTTTCAAGGTTAATCCTCCTCCTTCCTGTTCGACAGTTCAAGATCAATAAGGGTAAAGCCAAGAATCTGGTGGGCGTGTTTCTCAGGGGCATAACTGCCATCTAACTTCCATGAGAGATCAAGAGCTTTGAGGCTCACTGTGGGGTCTGGATTGTCGGCATGGGTGCGAAGCTTCCTTATCCGGTAATGTTGGGGTAAGTAGGTGTCCATCAGTTCGTTGAGAGCCATTTTGATTTCAGGTTCTGCCATCAATTGTGAGCCGATAACCTTTGCGCTTTTTCTGGAGGATGCCTCATAGCTTTCAAGTGCTGCCTCAGTATTTGATCTCCCTTTTGCCTTCTCAACTACAAACATTTTTTGCTGGTCAGTCAGATTGTACTTATCAAGGATACTCTCAGGGGTAGGTGAAAGCAGGCGTTTAATCCGCTTGCATACAGCAGCAGGGGATACTTTGAACCAGGCAGCAATCTCCTTTTGCTGTTTTCCTTCGTTCAGCATCTCCAGGAGCAGGGTGTCATCAATCTTTCTTTTCTTCATAACCTCTTAACCTCACAGGCATACTTAAATCGGTTAATCGTGGTTATTTTGTTGTTTAAATAACCTGCCAGTTTTCATGTCGGTGCTTGATAATTTTTTCAAAATACACATCAAAGGTTTTCTGATCTATCGTTATTGTAGCCTTTTCAAGGATGAGATACAGGCCGCGCAACACGCCTGCGACCCGGTCTAATTCTTTTGCTATCTCTTTCGGTATCTCTGCGGTATTAGTTATAAATCCTAAACTTTGTGATTCTTCGTATAAATCGTTGATAAGTTCAATTAGCTGTGTGTCCCTGCACTTGTTGGAAATAACATTTTTCATAATGACCTCCTATTAATGCCCGCCAAAGGGCCGGGACTTGTTCGCATTTCATATATCGGGTTTTCATTAACCGATGATTTTGTAGACAAAAGTGTAGACACCTATCAAAACGGTGTTTTCTTTTGATATTTCCGGTACTTACACAATAGTATTGATCAACACACACCCGAGTTCTAAAAAGTATGGTGCTACTATATAAGTGAAAACTATTAATCATTAATAATTTAAAGATGTTACATGATAAGATAAGTATGTCTACGGAATTGTCTACACTTTTCATCGCAGCTCTTCAGTGTTGCTAAGTATGTAATATTCTTTCGTTTTATTGTTGTAGGCGATTTCATTGTGAGCAAGCAAGCCGCTCAAAGCATTATGCCATAGCCAAGTACCAGACCGGTGTGCACCAGTTTTTTGTTGTAGCGCACGTTTTGTAAGAGGCCCTAATAACAAGTTTCGCCGAATCCTCAATTCAATCTTTGCCTGTTCATTATCTGCGTCGATAGGATCAAGCTGCTGTCTAACAGCGTGTTCCCAGGTCACAAGCTGAATAACATCTTGAACTATATCTGTATCGATCTGATAACGTTCATCAACGATCGCAAGAAGCAGCATGAGCCGCAATGCATAGGCATCAAGCCGGACAGAATGAACGCTTTTGTGATCCAACGTGTTTCTGTACCACTGATCATACAATCTTACGCTTTCCGGTGTTAATTCATATTTATGAATTTTCTGCGCTAGTTTCACAACTGCCCGGGTATTCTGTAAAAGATTTTTCCAACGGCCTATCTCAAGTACAGGTGGAATAGGGACAAGCTTTTCCATGCCGCCGCACACCAAGAAAAGTCGATTAACAAGTCCTATTGCAGTAAAATCCGGATGCCAGCATCTCTCCCATGTATCCGTTGTGCAAGCCGCTAATATTGATAGGTATGCGTTTTCAATTAGAAGTTGCTTTTCCTTTGTTGCTGTCTGGTATTGGTTCTTTTCGAACAGCGTTGTCACTGTTCCAAGCAATGTATTTCCTTTTTGGATCGCCTTTGACACAAAGCCCATAAACTCATCATAAACAAGCAAGGTTCTCGGTGATTTTTCAAGAAACACGCCCAAGCCCTCTCCGCTGTTCGCATGGTGCATTAAATTAAAGTCGTCAAAGGCTTGCTTAAAAAAATCGATGGTAATTGCAATAGGTGTTGACTTACGACCCCGACCTGTTTGCCCGAGGAAAATCGTGTAAAGCCTCGGTTGCACGTTAAGAAGTGTTTTCAAACGAACATTGTCTGCCAAAATTGATCCAAGGCAGGTTAAGTAAGCCATGTAATAGAAGTGCTTCGGCGCTTCGGTTATGTCGCTGTACGCCGTAGCATAATCTCCAGCTACACCCCGCATGATAAAGCGCGGAAAATGAAGTTCTTTTGATTCTATACCCCGCACCTGTTCTTCAAGCTTCTTCTTGTAGTCAATCACTGGCATAGGGGCTTACCCTCCTTCGATAACCATAATAGGCGTTGATAGTTCTCTTTTTCTTCTCTGAAGTGTCCAGGAAGCCGTGACAGCCTGGCTGGATTACTGCAAGCCTTGTCCACTCCCAGAAGCTTCAATATCCGGTTGTAAAGATTGCCTTCGATTTCGCCCTGCCATTGCTCCGATGTACTGATAGCCGCCCATTTTTGAACATCGATCCAGCCATGTATGGACTTGCCGCCGGTGTCGATAAGACACACAACCGGTAACTGAATCGTTGTCCAGAATTTAATCTGATCCTCCCGGTTCAAGTCGTCAAACTCAACCAGGCAATATTTGTATGCTGCCACGTTGCCGTTGCCCCGGTAAGTGTCACCGTCGCCTGATTCTTTGGGGGCTGGGTCGCCCGTTAGTGGATTTATGATGATATGTGGCTTTGTCCTCCCGCTTGCCTTGAAATACTCAATCCATTCCTGGGTTGGCCGGATGGTATCACCAATAATGCCTTTATCATAAGGTTCACCGATGAAAATGAAGTCTGTGTCGTCAAAGAGGGTTCGAAGCAGTAAGGCCGGATCGCTCTGAGGTTCATCGAGCAACCGAATTGGTGATAGTTCCCAAAGGTCTGCTTCGCTGCTAATGTAACTTTGGCTTATTATCTTGTTGAAGGCTGCTCTACCGTCCGACACTATGGGTTGTGGCTGTGGTTTCGGCGTAAAAGTTCCGGTATTATGATCACTGAAGGCTTTGCTGATCGCATCCTGAATTTCTCTATCGGATACCCGCCGATTGCCTTTCGGGATATTTTGTCGAATATCATCAAAAAGTTTTTCCGGTGTGACTCCTGCGATGACTCCAAGATTTGAAACCGATAATAGAAAATTGTGGCATCCACAGCCGGGAGCCGGTATCTTTTTCAACGTTTCGCTGTACCGATTCAATTTCATATCATGGCGTCCATTATCAGCCTTTTTCGCTTTTGTATTTCAACTTTGTCAGACTGTTCCTGTTCACGTTCACGGTTTAAGGCATCTATATCGACAACCGAAAGGATAGCTGCCTTTAGGATTTGCTGAAGGTTTTCCGGCGGTACTGCTTCAAGTTCAAATACATCATGTCCGTGCTTAGTAACAAATTTTGCATAATTGTTACTTGTGGTCTTTGCCTGCATAATAGGTGGAAGCCTCAGGAGTTCAACTTGTTCTTTCGTCAGCGCTACCCTGACAGGATGAATGTTTTCAATATCGAAATCGTCGCGCATGGAGCGGCAAAAACTCTGTGCAATTTCGTCTCCGTCCGGGTCGTGGTCAGATAGGATAAGCAGAACAAGTTTATTTTTCCCGCTGTTCTTGTAACGTTGGCTGAGTTCATACCGTGGCTGTAATGACGAATATCCCCGGCCTATAGTGACAGGAATACAGAAATCCATTGCAACAGGCTGAATTATGCTTTGTAGCGTGTTTTTCTCGCCTATGATCTCGATATGATGGGGCTGCGATTTTGTATAGTCTCTCCAGTATCCCTGGAGAAAAGCGCCCATCTGTTCATGGATAAACGGCTCTACCGACGGGTAAACATCCCATTGAGTGACTGGCCTTGTGGGGTCAGCAATGGCCTGCCAGGGGATATATTCTTTTAACCTTGCCCGCGTCAGAAGTTCACAGAGAGCCTGGTAGCTTGCCCGGTCATTCCTGTATATGGATTTTGGCTTCTTTGCGTGAATTAAAGGCGGGTTATTGAGAAGAGCATAATGGATTGCCCGGTCAGACAGCGGCCAGTATGGTTTTCTATCTTGTACAACCCGGATGATAGCCTTGAGAAAAGGATATTTTGCCTGAGTTATTTCTGCCCTTACTTTTTTACCGACAATCTCCATCGGTTCATCTTCGATGTACGAACGTCTTGCGCGGTCTATTATGAGATTTAATTCCGTGTCTACCCTGGTATCAGAAACATCAATGATGGACTCCCGAAGGTATTCCTCGACACCTTTTACCCGATGACGATTGAATTCCCGTAACAGTTTGAGAAATTCATCCGAGTCCTTTTTGACACCTTTCCGGATAAAACAAGGAAGCATAGTTAACCCTGCAAGTTGACTTGCTGCATACCGCCTGTGGCCGGATATGATGTAGAAATCCTCTGACAGGACTAAAGGGTCAAGGATGCCATCTTTTTCAATCGATGATGCAAGTTCTTGTATTGCAGGATCATCGTTGGAAATCGGACGATAGATTCTTTCGTTAAGCCCAGAAATCTTAATTTCTGAAATTGAGACAAGTCTCAATTTTCGCCTCCCCACCGAATAAATGAAATTCTGAAAATTTTCAAGCATTTAAGACATTGACAGACATAATCAAGGCCGTTGTTCACCTTGAGTTCTTTGATTCTTCGGAACGGTACAGGCGCGTTTTCTCTGCAATAGTTGCCGCAAGAACAGGTATGGTCATGGAAGAGATCACTTATCATCTCTTTCCCTTTTCATCGCAAATATGCTCGAACGGAAGCCCTTGAATGCTTTTATGTAATCGAGCGCACCCACAGACACATTGCCATACAATTCCTGCAAGGCCTCAGTGATGTTATCACCTTCAACGAGAAAGTTTACCTTTCCATCTGGTTTTAGTTGCGGGGTGATTTTGAGTTTTTTGAGAGAGAGGAAGGCTACTACGGAAGCATCATCCAGAACCATCTTATCCATGCTTTTACCTCCATGAACTTTTCATTTCCCCGATAAAGTTCTCAGGGGATACATAGATATATATGGTTTTTGGATTTAAATGTGTAACATCGGGTGCTAAAGAAAATTATTTTCTTCGATAGTTTTTATTATATGCTTACAGATTCTGTGGATTGTCATTCTGGTGAGCTTATATTCTTTTGCCAAATCAACTTTGCTATAGCCGTCGAAGGTATTTTTACTGAATATTTCCGCATTTCGTTCAGAAACACCGTTTTCTATTAGTTTTTCAATGATGTCAACAAGTTTAACCCCCCCCATTCTTGAACTGTCTGGAAGGTTACTTTTACATGTCTCTTTCACATGGTTTTTATAGTACGCGTCGAGTTGTTGGCTCACTAACTGGCAGAATCTGCCCTGCATGGGATTGGTAAGAGTCCCGAAGAGCCATACGGTCAAGTTTGTGTTTTTATTTGGCCTGTATGAATAACTGCTGAATCTATTAATTCTTGTTCTGTTTTTGGCTACCCATCTGTTCTTGTCCCTGATCGGTGTGTAAAAACATAAAAGAGCCAGAATAAAGAATGCCTCATAGATTGGGTGCATCTGTTCTTGCCTCTCGATTTTCTCCAAGTGGTTTGTCATGGCTTCTGGAACATACTCAGAATAGTACCAGATATAAAAACTCTCAATCCATTTGGGAAAGGGTAAAATTTTCTCCGTCTCCATGAGGGAGTTGAAAATGCTCTCCGGGGTGAAACCACATAGAGTGAGTCTCAAGAAAGACCATGCATCTTGTTTTATATCTTCGAGGTATCGGCCGAGCTTCCTTTTTTTTGCCATCTTACAGGCAATCCTAATAGCAGCCCTTTCATAGGCACGGAAAAGTGCATCAATTGCTTTAGTATCTCCGTTTAATGCTCTTTTTATGGTGTAGACGACAAGTATCTGGTCTAATAGATCGGTGCTCTTGAGCCTCTTACTATCCATGTCCGGTAGCCACCATTCGTACAAATCCCATAGGTCATGGCTGCCTTCTTCTAAAACAGTCTGCGTAACCTTCACCTTTACAGTCTTTTTGCTTACGGGGATAACTTCGAGCTCCTCTTTTGTTGCTGATACTTCCTTGTGCCATATCTCTTTTACACCCAAACGATTGCCCAGTAACGCCTCGTCATGAACGACACAGGCACCGTTTTTTTGGCACTGGACATAAGGTATCCGGTAAGAATCTTTGTTGTAAACGAGTTTTGACACATCTAAATCGTTATTTAAATCAACGGTAAGAGGTATAAAAGGAAACAGAGAAGTACCATCTGGCAAGGTCAATCTGGCGGAGTTTTCTTTAACGGACGTACCCAAGGTGTGGACTTTATCAAGGGCTATTGCCTTATTGAGAATCATCACGGGTGTAAGCAGCTTTTTCAGCTTCTCTTTCCGCGCTTTGGGTGTTTTTCTCTTGTAGCGTCTGACTTCATCTACGGCACACATATATGCCTGGAAGCTGTTTTCAATGGTAGCGTTCGCTAAGTTCTCAAAAAAGATTGATAATGCTCTCTGCGGGAGAAGGTTAAGGACAGAGGAAAACTCTTTACTTTCAAAAAAATTCTTGAGTAATGATACAATTTTGTCCGTGTCTTTTTCGTTTTCCATTCGTTGTCATCTCTCCAAAGAAAAATAGGGTGAGTGGTTGGAGAAAACCCCTTGTCAGCCCATGAAGCCTATCCCTTGATAATCTTCACTCTATAATATCATATAAACAATCTCCTACCATTACGCCACTACCAAACATCGTTTCTTGGTGATACCTGGTGGGAGAGATTCAATGGTTCCTCTTAGAGAACCATTGATGGATTTATTAAGCTTAGGTTTCGGTATTTCTGCCAGCAACTCCCCTAACCGTGTAGTAGCATCAATTACAACTTTTGTACAACCCATTTCAGATTAATCCCATTTGACGTAATGCTTGTTGCTCTTTTTTAGATGCCTTAATAACCTGGTATCCAAGGGAAACCCAGGAGAAAAGATCAAGCGCGCCGCCATCATCTAAAACAATAACTGGTTGACCGTAATGACTGGCAGAGTGTTCAGTGGTAATCTTTGCCTTAATCCTGTGTATCTTTTTCTTTTCGTCGAAGAGATCGGTATATTGTAAAATCATATTTTTCTCCTTTTTATTGTATAGTTTTTGTATAGTAGCCATGAGCATTCTAACCCCCAAAATAGGGAAAACCCTACCATGAAATATCCCGCAGAACAAGTAATGAGTATGAAAAAGGTGGAAATCGGGAAAGGGTAGGGTATCCCAAGGGGGAACCTGCAAAACCGTTATTCTCCGGTTCAAATCCGGATGCCGCCTCCAACAGACCTGTACACCATAAAGAACAATTCAGGCAAAACACAACATCACTTCAGTTGTTAAGTTTCCCTAAGGCTATCCGAAAAATATTGAAGATTCCCCGTAGGATGTGACACAAGCATAGAAATAGGATAGGCAGGCTTGCAGGCGGGGCAATATGGAGGCAACTATGGGAAATACTAACGTTATTTTTCTTGAAGTCATTGAATGGTTCGATGAGAGCGGGAAGGAGATAGTCCATAGAATACCAGAAACAGGCTCAGGGGAGATCAAGTGGGGTGCACAACTCATTGTGAGAGAGAGCCAGGCAGCGGTCTTTTTTTACAACGGAAAGGCGTATGATGGCTTGGGATCTGGTAGACACACACTCACGACGGGTAACATTCCAATTCTCAACAAAATTATGAGTGTTCCCTGGGGGATGACAAGCCCACTTCGTGCAGAAGTCTACTTTGTAAATATGAAGGTTTTTATCAGTCTCAAGTGGGGTACCCGTGACCCGGTGGCTTTCAAAGATTCTGAGCTTGGCCTTATCCGTCTCAGATCATTCGGAGTTTTCAATGTACAGGTCATTCAACCTGTGCTCTTTGTTAACACCCTTGTCGGAACCCAGGGGGTATATACAACAACTGAAATAGAATCATACCTGAATCAGGTTATTGTCTCTCGATTCAATGATTATATCGGGGGGAACCTTGATACGGTTCTAAATTTGCCAGGAAGATATGACTCAATCGCAGACGGATTGACGAAGACGCTCCAGGAAGACTTCTCCCGATTCGGTCTCTGCCTGTCTGAACTTTATATTAATGCAGTAACTCCTCCTGCCGATGTCCAGAAGGCGATCGATGACAAGAGTCGTATGGGACTCTTTGAAGACATGAACCGCCTCCTGCAGATGAAGAGCGCAATGGCCATGGAAAAGGCAGCAGAGTCCCAGGGCGGGGCCGGGGCTGGAGTGGGCATGGGACTTGGTTTCATGATGCCTTCCATGTTTGCTGATGCTATGAAGGCATCACAGATGCCAGTGGTAACGGGCCCACAGGTTTTGTGCCCTGACTGCAAAAACCCTGTTGGACAGGACGCAAAATTTTGTCCCTCCTGCGGGCACCAGATACTGGTAATCAGCCAGTGCCCCCAGTGCGGGAAAAATCTTCCCCCCACGGCACGTTTTTGCCCGAAGTGTGGTCAGGAAACGGGGAAAAAGCCCGAGGCGAAGAAATGTCCTCACTGCGGAACAGAAAACCTCCCATCTTCTGTGTACTGCGACCAATGTGGTGAAAAGCTCGAACGATAATGGGAAGCTCATGGATCGTCGAACATCGCTGTACCCAGTGCGGCGCCCCAATAACACTAGAAGAGGCAGACCGCTATTTTGCCTGCCCCTTTTGCAGGGTAAGGATCTGCCTCACCACAGATGATCATTTCCGTTACTACCTCCAGCCAATGGACAACCCACCGGAAGAGATATTCTATGTGCCATTCTGGAGGGTACGAGGGATATGGTTTATCTGTGATGATGAGCTGGAGATAAAGAGTTCTATTGTTGACGCAACCTATTGCGGATTTCATGGAGGGCCATACCCGGAGTCCCTTGGCTTAAGACCACAGGCCCTTAAGCTCAGGTTTGCCGGTCCCGAATCAGGGTCGATCTTTCCTGAACCGCCCCAGGAATTCAACTCCATTTTTGAAAGAGTTGAGGGTGGGTTGCCCCATTACCACATCAGTAATTCACCGGTGCGCGTATTTCACAAGTCTTTTCTCGGAGAGAAGGTGAGCATTGTCTATGCCCCTTTTTTTCTGAAAAACAGGGCTTTGCATGATGGTATTCTCGGGAAGCCACTGAAGGCACTCAGGGATGGGATGAGCAATGTGCCTCCCCAGGGAAGCATCGGGCGCCCGCTGACAGTAATCCCGGCAATGTGCCCGGAATGTGGGTCGGACCTTGAGGGAGGAAGGGATAGCATCGTCTTTTTCTGCAGGAACTGCAACAAGGCATGGTACCTTACGAAAAATAACCTGGAACGGAAAGGCTTTCTAGTGCTCAATGGAAACCAGGAGGCAACGTCTTACCTCCCTTTCTGGAGAATCAAGGCACAGGTTGATGGTCTTAAGGTTCAGACCATGGCTGACCTTGCAAGGCTGGCAAACCTGCCTGTTGTTGTTCGAGAGGAATGGGAATCAACCGGCCTCTTTTTCTGGGTTCCCGGGTTCAAGGTCCACGCATCCCTTTTTCTCAGGCTTGCACGCCTTTTGACCCTCCACCAACCAGGAGACTTTGTTGACCATGAAGAGCCTCTTGATGCTCCTCAACCGGTTTCCCTGCCTGTGGATGATGCAAGTGATAGCATCACGGTGATTATAGCAAGCCTTATCGCCATGAAGAAACGTATCTGGCCGTCCCTTGAGTCCGTAACAATATCACAACTACATGCTGACCTTGTCTACATTCCTTTCCAGGAACAAGAAGGTGATTACTTCAATCCGTCATTAAAAATCAGCGTGCCAAAAAATTCTTTAAAATTCGGTCAGAATCTGTAGTAAGGCAAAAGACATATAAGCTCTCACCAGCCTTAATTCTATTGACTTATGGTAGACTGATATTTAACATTATGGAAAAAATTCACAAAGGAATACAACTCATTGACAGGACGAGATTATTCTGGTCTCAGAATCGATAAAACAAGAATCATGCCCCAACAGAGAAGGAATAGACGAGTTTATTTTGGAGTAATTTTTGCGCTGGTGATTGTACTCCTCATGGTACTGGGCCTGACCGGTTTTTTCTCACCATCTATCAAGGTAGACACGAGCACAACCTCACTTGTCTATCCCTCGCAAGCACTTACCCAGCTTAACGCAAGCGGTTATGTTGTCCCGCAACGAAAAGCCGCTGTTGCAGCCAAAGTGACTGGAAGAATCATAGCCCTTTATGTAGAGGAGGGAAGTCGCGTCAAAAAGAACCAAATCATTGCTCGCCTGGAAGCAGATGATGTTGCTGCTCAAAGGGACCAAGCCCGAGCAAACCTAGAGGTGTCAAAGCAGAATCTTGAGCAGGCAAGGGCTGAACTGGCTGATGCAAAAGCTTCTTTTCAAAGAGAGGAAGCTCTCCTTGCTCAGGATTTCACGACGAAAGCGGCATACGATGCAGCAGAGGCGCGCTGTAAAAAGGCGATTGCTGCTGCTTCCGCTGCAGAAGCGATGGTCAGAGCGAACGATGCTGCTCTAAAGGCAGCCAATGTCGTATTGGGCTATGCGCTCATCAAGGCACCTTTTGATGCCATAGTGCTTACAAAAAATGCAGATATCGGTGACATTGTGACACCCATCGGTGCAGCGGCGAATGCAAAGGCTGCAGTGGTAACTATTGCAGACTTGAGTTCCCTTCAGGTAGAGGCAGATGTTGCTGAATCGAATCTCGAGGCGATTAAGATGGGACAACCAACCGAGGTCCAGCTTGATGCAATACCAGACACCCGTTTCAAGGGCGCGATTCATATGATCGTGCCCACAGCGGACAGGACAAAAGCAACGGTAATGGTGAAGGTGAAATTCCTCAACATGGATTCAAGGATTCTTCCGGAGATGAGCGCGAAAGTAGCCTTTCTTTCTCGAGAAGCCAGTAACGATGAACAGCAACCCAGACTTGCTATTCCTCAGAAAGCAATAAGAGTAAGAAATGGAAACACGATGGTTTTTGTCGTGAGAGGAAACAGGGTTGATGAAATGAAGGTTTCAGCTGGGCATCAGATTGGGGATATGATAGAAATCAATAGCGGTCTTACGAAGGGAGAAAAGGTGGTCATTAACCCGCCTGCCAAACTCAGAAATGGATCAAGAATTAAGCTCATACAGCAATAATATCTGCGCATTTCGAGTCGAAGTATGGAGCGAAAAAACCCAATTGTCCAGATTAAGCACGTAAGTAAATCATATCGTCGTGGCAGCCAGATTGTACCCGTGCTCAACGACATCACAGTTGACATTAACGAGGGAGAGTTCCTTGCCCTCATGGGACCATCAGGCTCAGGCAAGTCCACGCTTCTTAATCTTATAGCAGGAATCGACAGGGTTGACAGCGGAAGCATTCTTGTCGATGGTGTTGAGATCACAGGCCTGGTTGAAACAGAGCTTGCAAACTGGCGGGCCAATCACGTGGGTTTTGTTTTCCAGTTCTATAACCTGATCCCAGTCCTGACCGCATTCGAAAACGTAGAACTTCCCCTTCTCTTAACAAGGCTTACAAGAAAAGAAAGGAAGAAGCATGTTGAAATTGCCCTCGCGGCAGTAAATCTTTCCCACAGGCTTGCCCACTACCCCGCACAGCTTTCTGGAGGCGAGCAACAACGGGTTGCCATAGCGCGAGCTGTTGTTACGGACCCAACAATACTGGTGGCAGATGAACCTACAGGCGATCTTGATAGAAAATCAGCTGAAGAGATTATGGATCTTATGGATGGTCTGAACCGGGAACTTGGTAAGACAATTATCATGGTAACTCATGACCCAAGGGCCGCTCAAAAGGCCTATGTTATTCGTCATCTCGACAAAGGCGTTCTCAACGATGTACATCATCAAAATTCTGTTTAGAAACGCTCTACGTCACAAACTTCGCACCACTCTGACGGTTGTTGGAGTTATCATTGCAGTCCTAGCGTTCGGCCTCCTTCGTACAGTTATTACCACATGGTACATGAGCGTGGAAGCCTCGGCAGCAAACAGGCTTTGGACACGAAACTCTGTGTCTCTCATCCTTCCATTACCCATAGCATATAAAGATAAGATCAGACAGATTGAAGGTGTGCGATCCGTTTCTCATATCACATGGTTCGGTGGAATCTATATTGATGAAAAGAATTTTTTTGCCCAGTTTGCTGTAGAACCTCAAACATATATGGAGGCATTTCCTGAGTACTACATCCCTCCTGAACAAAAAGCTGCCATGCTAAGAGATCGAAAAGGCGCCGTTGCAGGGAGGAAGCTTGCCCAAAGATATGGATGGAAGTTAGGGAACGTAATTACCCTCAAAGGAACGATCTACCCAGGTACTTGGGAGTTTACACTGCGCGGTATTTATGAGGGAACAAGAAAGGATGCAGATGAGACAGTGTTTTTCTTTCATTGGGACTATCTGAACGAAACTCTGAAGAAAACGGCTAAGGGCATGGAAGATCAAGTAGGCTCTTTCATCGTAATTACAAAAAACCTCGAGGATGTTACAGGTGTAGTCCAACGCATAGATAATTCGTTCAAAAACTCTCTTGCAGAAACTCTCACTGAAACGGAGAAGGCGTTTGTTCTCGGCTTCATCTCCATGACTGATGCTATCATAACCGCTATTGAATTTGTTTCCTTTGTCGTTATTGCCATTATCCTTGCAGTGGTAGCAAACACAATGGCTATGACAGCGCGGGAACGCATAGGCGAGTATGCAATTCTAAAAACATTAGGTTTCGGCTGGTTTAAGATAGCAGGTCTCATTTTCGGAGAATCTTTGGTTATCTCAGTGATGGGATGTGCTCTTGGAATTGGACTCACCTTTCCCATTGCAGATGTCTTTGGGGCGGCGATGGGGCAGTATTTTCCAGCCTTTAATGTTACCCTTGAAACTATCTATATGGATATTGCTACATCAATAATTGTTGGTCTTCTTGCAGCCATCATCCCGTGTTGGCATGCTATAAAGACTCCCGTTGCAGGTGGTTTAAGGAGAATAGGTTAAGTGAAAATCCCCCTTTTGTATAGCATTAGAAACCTGTGGACAAGGAGGCTCACCACGGTGATAACTACATCAGGAATGGCACTGGTAGTCTTTGTTTTTGCGACCATTCTGATGTTGGTGCAAGGGCTCCAGCAAACCCTTGTGCAAACAGGGTTTGAAGACAACCTGATTGTTATTCGCAGGGCTTCCGGCTCAGAGGTTCAAAGTGGGATAGATCGTTACCAAGCATCCATTATTGAAACAGACTCTGCTGTAGCCAGTGGGTCTGACGGCGAGAGGTTTTTAGCAAAGGAGATGGTGGTTCTTATAACGCTTCCTAAAAAAGGACACGCTGGATCTTCAAACGTTACTCTTCGCGGAGTTACAAAAAAATCCTTGGAGCTGAGGCCACAGGTAAAGCTTGTAAAAGGCCGCATGCCCAATGCAGGGTCTACCGAAATAATAACAGGCCAGAGTTTGGTAAGGCGTTTTGATGGGGTCAATATAGGTGAATCAATAAGGTTTGGTAAGCGAGATTGGACTGTGGTAGGTGCTTTTGATGCAGGGAGTACCGGCTTTAACTCGGAAATCTGGGGCGATTCAGACCAGCTTATGCAGGCTTTCAGGAGACCGGTATATTCATCAGTTCTTTTCAGACTGAGAGATCACGATGATTTTGATGCAGTTAAAGTTAGGCTGGAATCAGACCCCAGGCTCACGGTGGACATAAAAAGGGAGGCCCGCTATTATGAGGAACAATCTGAGGTGATGGCCAAATTTCTTCGTATTCTTGGTATCTCTATCACCGTTATTTTTTCCCTTGGAGCTATCATTGGAGCCATGATTACTATGTATACCTCCGTAGCAAACAGGATTGGCGAGATAGGAACCTTACAGGCACTAGGTTTTCAGAGGACCAGCATCCTTGGCGCATTTCTTGTAGAGGCACTGCTTCTAGGTCTTGCCGGAGGCATTACAGGCCTTGTTTTTGCATCCCTCATGAGGTTTGTTAAGATCTCAACGGTTAATTTTCAAACCTTTTCAGAACTTGAGTTCGGCTTTGCACTTAGTTTTGAGATTGTTTGTATGGTGTTGGCTTTTGCTTTGATTATGGGTTTTGCGGGGGGTGTTCTGCCGGCAATCAGAGCATCGCGCATGAATATAGTGGATGCCTTGAGAGAATCCTGATAAGACAACTCAATGCTCTCCGGTCATAGCTGACAGTGACGGCATAGAGAATGATAAGTCTTGTCAGCAGTTTTTCTGAGCGTACAGCTTCCTGCAATGAGCTACAAAGATTGACATGTTCCCGAAAAACATGATAAATGACAAACATTATCATAACAAGGAGGGTGTATGAAATTATTTTCTATTGTAGTGCTAGGTTTGTTGGTTCTTGCGAGCCAGGTTTATGGAGTTGATGAGGCCCTCAAGGTAGATAAAGACAAGCTCAGCTATACATTCGGGGCTAACTTTGGCAAAAGCCTGAAACAACAAGAAATTGAAATAAACACAGATATGTTTATAAAAGGAATAAAAGACGGCTTAACAGGCGACAAAATGCTCCTTACTGACCAGGAAATGAAAGACACAATGATGGCTTTTCAGAAGGAAATGGCTGCAAAGCAGGCAGAGAAACGAAAAGCTCTTGCCGAGAAAAACAAGAAAGAAGGGGAAGCCTTTCTTTCAGCGAATAAGGCCAACGAAGGCGTAAAAACCCTCCCCAGCGGTCTGCAATATAAAGTGATTACCGAGGGTACAGGAAAAACCCCCAAAGCTACTGACTCTGTTGTAACAAACTATAGAGGAACACTGATCGATGGAACAGAGTTTGATAGCTCTTATCAGCGCAAAAACCCCGCCACGTTCAGAGTGAGTGGAGTTATAAAGGGATGGACAGAAGCGCTGCAGCTGATGAAAGAAGGAAGCAAGTGGCAGCTTTTTGTCCCGCCAGAACTGGCCTATGGTGAGCGTGGAGCAGGACCAAAGATTGGGCCGAATGCGGTTCTTGTCTTTGAGATCGAGTTAGTTTCAGTTAAAGAAGAGAGTGCTTCACCGCCACCTAAACCAGGGGCTAAACCGGGTGCTGCCAAGCCAGGCACTCCCGCACCAAAACCAGCACCAACGAAATAAGAAAAATGGCTATAGGCAAGGGGTAATGGGCAATGGAGAAAAACAAGAGACCATACTCGCTCTTTCAACCCATTGCCTAGAGCGCCTCTCGCCTATGGCCTGATTTATACAATCCCCGGTATAATATTTCCTCCTGAAGGAAAAATTGCCACATCTGCCTGTGGTTCCTTCCTGGCTACTATATCTATGGCCTCTGGTAGGTTTGTTGTGTGAGTGAATTTCATCATACGCACCACTTCGCTTGGCAGGCCTTCTGTTACGTGAATGACGTTAAACTTCTCAGCAAGTTCCTTAAAGAAGACAATCTGCATGATAAATGAGATGCCATAAGACGTTAGATCTTCAGGAATATCACCTCTGATGAGTCGCCGATGAAAATCACTTGCTGTTTCCGAACTTGACATGTGCCTTACCAATGGCATGAGAGGTCCAGACTCCTTTTGCGGTGCAACCCAGATGATTGTTCCTCCTGCCCGGGTACAGAAGCCAGCCATGGTGAGCGCTTTTGTCGCCTGAACGCCAATCTCCAGGGGATAGGCTGCTATAATGGTCACATCAGCGATCTTGGGAAGGGGCACATAGTAAAGAGATGAGGCGTATTCAGATGCTGCCCTATGCTCGGCAAAGGGCTCACCAGCAAAGGTCCTGATGATCTCCCTTTTTTCATTGATGATGCAGTCGAGTTTGAAGGAGAGGCGAGCTATCTGTCCCGCGTCTACAATCTCTTCATACCAGGGGTTTCCATCGAGAATGTTCACCCTGCTTTTCCTGTGGCGCATCCAGGTGAAATGGTGTTCGGCAACAGAACGGTAGGAAGCAACTCCCGGTAATACAATCTTGAATCCACCTCCGAAACCTGCGCATGGATGGGGCATACATTCCCCCACAGCAATAACGAGATCGGCGAAAGCTACATATGGATTAATCTCCACGAGAGTTCCTCTGTGAGTCCTCCCGATTACCACGTTCTCAGGAGAGTAAGGGTCGTGGGAAACAAGCCGTTCTTTCAAGCGTGATGACACTTCCGGCCCCACCTTTCTCTCAAGCTCTTCCCGAGAGTATACTGGGTGAGTACCGATTGCACAGACAGCCCATACCCGGTTATCTGGGATTCCTGCCCTGTTCAGCCTGTTGAGCATCTCAGGCATGACAAGGTTGACAGGAGTCGGTCTCTGGAGATCATCAAAAAGGAGAGCCACTTCCATACCTGGTTTTGCTATTTCTTCAAGTTTCGGAGATCCAATGGGGTTGTCGAGGGCCCGATTGACTTCTACCAGAGAATCTTTAACCCCGGCAATGAATGGTTTATCCTCCGCAGTGAGGACTTTCCACTGTGGAGGAAGGGAGAAGCAAAGCTTTTCCCCCTCACACAAAACATAATGTTCTTCCATAACTGCCTTCCCGGGAGACACTAACTCCCTTTTGTTAGAAGTTTTTTCAGCTCAGGGCCGGTCTGTGGATTCTTCTGAATAATGTCCTTCCATCCTTCTTCAGAGCCAACCTTGAGGAATTTCTGCTGTTCTGCGGCAGGAAGGTTAATTACCTGGAGCCCTTCCTTGATAAGGATAGGCCTCTCATCCTTTGCCAGTTGATCAAAGTAGGCAACTGCCTTCTTTTCAGCCTCTGATGCTGCTTCGGTGAGAAGATCCTGGAGTTTCTTTGGTAACTTTTTCCATGTATTTAAACTCATGATCAGGGGATTTGGAACCTGATAAAAGCCAGGTTCGACAATGTATTTAACCTGTTTGTGCCACCCCCAGTCCCGAATGCCGACTGCGGGCCAGCAGAATCCATCAACAACATTTCTTTCGAGGGCAACATACACCTCGGTTGGTGGAATGACGACAGGGTTTCCCCCAAGCCCTTTTATGATCTGTAAATACATTGGGGAGACCCTAACATTGAGGCCCTTGAGGTCTGCACTTTGGATCGGTTTCTTGAGATAGAGATAAAACTTCTCGCTGAGCCCCAACCTGCCTAGAAGATAGAGCCCTTTCTTCTCGTGAAGTTCATTCATGTACTTGTAAGCGCCCTTTGTCCTTTCCTCAGCAGGGGTAAAGTCAGAAAGTTTGTATGCATCGACCTCAGGGAGAACAGATAAATAATAAGCGTTTGTTGTGAAGACCATGTCTACCATGCCACGCTGCGCAGCCTGTGCCTGATCGGTATTTTTTACTGCCTCAGGACCACCAATATAGTTGATCTTTAACTCGCCGGGATATTTCTTAGCTACCATCTGTTCAACCAGTTCCGTAAAAATGAAGAACGCCTTGTTCTCACTCGATGTTTTTGGCCAGGCAGTCACGGCTTTCAGGGTAACTACCTCGGCAGCCAATGCCTGCCCACACATCATGCAAACCGTCAAAGCAAAACAAACCGCAATAAACACTAAAAACAATTTCTTTTTCATTTTTTGCCTCCTCATTATTGATTTGTTAAGCTTTTGTTCCCATCTTCTTAACAGCTTAATTTCACAATTTCTGCCCTACTTCATCCCCATCAAATTTGGAACAACTGTTGCGATGGAAGGCATCATCAGCACAATAAAAATACAGAGAATATCAATGATCACATAAGGAATAATTGCTCTCCAGATATCCGCCATTGTCACATCAGGAGGGGCAACCCCTTTCATAACAAAAAGGGTAACACCAAAAGGTGGTGTTATCAAGCCTGTTTCAAGGGCAATAAGCATAAGCACTCCAAACCAGATTGGATTTAGTCCAAAGGCATTTACAACAGCCATATAGATCGGGATGGTTATCATCATTATTGCAACGGTCTCCATAAATGCCCCCAGGATTAGGACTACAATGAGCATTCCGATTACAATTGCTATGGGCGGAATAGGGAGGCTTGTTATGTAGCTCGTCATGCCCGAGGCAGCACCGGTAAAGGCGAGAATCTCTCCGTAAGTGTTTGACACGATAATGATCATGAAGATCATGGTTGTTACTTTTATGGTTCCCACGACGGACTTCTTGAGGGCGTCCCAATTTAAGCGCCCATAGAGAAGGGCAAGGATAAAAGATCCCAATGTGCCTGTTGCAGCAGCCTCTGTTGGCGTGGCTACGCCAAGGAATATGAGGCCTATGACCATGAAGATGATAAAGCCGAGAGGCAGAAGGTACTGCACAGTGGCCATAACCTTCTCCTTTACTGGAACGTGGGGAACATCATAGATGGGTGCCTCGTGAGGCCTGATATGGGCCCAGGCGACAACATAGATTAAGTAAAGTCCGGACATAATAATGCCGGGTAAAATGCCTGCAATGAGGAGCTGGCCCACGTCAATCATAGCAAGACTTGCAAGCACAACTGTGAGCGCATTTGGGGGAATGAGCGCATCCACGGTGCCTACACCCATAAGGGGCCCAAGGCTCATGTGTTTACTATAACCCCTTTTGAGCATGTCCGGAAGCAAAATGGTGCCAAGGAGGGCGCACGTGGCAATGGTGGAACCGCTGAGTGCACCTATTATGACGCCCATGATTATGGCGAGGATGGAGAGCCGACCCCTGAGTTTGCCGAGCCACTTGTCGAGAACATTTACAGCATCGAGGCCGAGGCCGGAATGGAATATCAGCTCTCCCATGAGGATGAAGAATGGTACGGGGAGAAGAGTGAAGGTTGTAATAGAGGTGAAAACCCCGGTCACAACCCCTATAAGACCAGGCACACCACCCAAAAAGAAATAGGCAGCAACCATATTGACGATGAGGAAGGCAAAGGCTATTGGAATCCCTGTTAGAAGCAGCAGTACCATGCCCCCAAAGAGCAAACTCATGATGGAGTACCATTCCACGAGTTATCCCCCCTTCCTGGCAGAAACAAGCCTCTGCCATGCCATTCTGAAGAACTGGATCGTAAGAAGAAAACTCCCGATGGGTATGATGATAAACACTGCAGACTTGGGAATTGTAACGGCTCTCACATCTGTCACATTGGAGGTAATACACTCATAGGTGTAAGTGATTCCAAAATAGAGCATTACCAAGCAGGCGAGGCCCCCTATTATAAACATGATGGCATCAAGATAATCTCTAGCTTTATTGCTGAGGTGACTGTAAATAATGTCAGTCGTGATGTGGCCGCCTTCCCGGAGTAACCATGTAGTGGCGAGAAAGACAATCCATAGGAGGGCATACTCGGTGGTTTGTATGATCCAGATGGTTGTTTGTCTGAAGAAATATCGCATGCCAATGGTATAACAGACAGCAGCGACAATAAAGACTAGAATAATCCCGGCAAGGGCTGCCATCATATTTAAGAGTTTATCAAACAAAGCCCAGAAGGCTTTCATGTACTGATCTCCTTAATTTATGAATTGGATTGATTACTGCTCTTTCTTGCGGCCAGATTCTCATCCTCCTTGAGGGCGTAACGAAGTATATCTTTCTTGGACTGTTCAAGATGTGTCCGAATAGCAAGCTCAATTTCATCCTTGTCACCGTTTTTTATAGCTACGAGTATGCCTTTGTGACCCTCTATAGCACGAAAAACATTGTAGGTTGCATAAATGCTCTGTATTCGGTAACGAAGCATGTGGTGCCGTAGCGTCTGGGCAAGCTCGAGAAGGCGCTTGCTTCCGCTCAGTCGGGCAATGATTTCATGAAATTGCGCATCCAGCTCAACAAAGGCACGGGCAGCTCCCTGCTCAAGCTTCTTCTCCGAGGCAGCTATGTTTTTCTGTAACTCCGCTACCAGTTTATCGCGAGCCTTCTCAGAAGCCCAGCGGGCAGCGAGGGCCTCAACGAGCCCACGAAGCTCGCATATTTCTGCAACCTCCTCTTCGCTGATAGGTTTTACCACGTAACCCACTTTTGGCAGGCATTCGATAAGGCCCTCCAGTTCGAGATTATGAAGTGCCTCCCGGATAGGAGTTCTTGAAACTCCTATCTCTTCCGATATTCTTGTCTCAAAGAGGCGCTCATGGGGCTCATATTCTCCCCGTAAAATCTGCTCCCGAAGGTGGTTGTAAACCTTACGTCGAATTGTATCTGTCTGGTGAATCACAAGTTTCTTTTTCACTATAGCTTACATCCCTTTGTCTTTGCCACAAGCTGCTCCCATTCGTCGTCAACTTCCCTTTGAAGGATAGCGGTATCTTCTTCTGTAAAGTGACGGTACCTGCCTTGAATTTTTGTAAACTCCTGGACCGGTAACCCCAGAGGCTGATGGGTGATCCGATATTCAGTGCCATCAATGACCTCATAGAGAGGGAAGAGCTTAGTTTCTACAGCAAGCATGGCTGCTTTTGCTGATAGATTCTCAGGCATTCTCCACCCTGTTGGGCAGGGAGTCAGTGTATGGATAAACTTTGTTCCTTTAATGTTCTTTGCTTTTCTTATTTTGGCCATTAGGTCGTGAGGGTGGCCTATAGAGGCAGTTGCTGCATAGGGCATCCTATGGGCTGCTATAATTTGCATAAATTTTTTCTTTCTTCCCTGCCTTCCACCTGGGGTAGTCATGGTCCAAACACCCTGTGGAGTTGAAGAGCTGGACTGAATACCTGTATTCATGTACGCTTCATTATCGAGGCAGACATAAATGAAATTATCATTCCGATCTGCGGCACCTGAGAGAGACTGAAGTCCAATATCGAAGGTGCCACCATCGCCGGCGAAGGCAAGTGCTGTGACATCTTCTCTGCCCTGCACCCTAAGGGCATTTGCAATGCCTGCGGCTGTTGGGGCTGCAATTTCAAAAGCTGAATGGAAGCAAGGAACTTTAAACGTACTGTTCGGAAAGGTAGCGCTGATAACCCCGACACATGAAGGCACAATGACAACAATCGTTTTCTCTCCAAGGACTTTTAACACGAGCCTCATAGTGCTTGCTTCACCGCAACCCGGGCAGGCCATGTGGCCGGATCGCATATATTCTTGTTGTTCTTCTGAAGCTATCATTGATCCCTCCGTACCCAGATGGGTAAATCATCTGACCTTTCTCTTTCAAGTGCCTTGACAACCATGTCCTCAATCATATCAGGCGAAACATCTGCGCCACAGATACCCGCGATATATCCAGTTATGATGGGACGGTTTTCGAGGGGATAGAGGGCAGCTTTCAATTCCTGGCACCATATGCCACCTTTGCCGAGAGAAATATTGCGGTCTAATACCGCTATTTTCCGGGTGTTTTTCAATATCTCCTGTACTTCTCGGGTGGGAAAGGGTCTCAACAACTTCATCTTGAGAAGCCCTGCTTTAACACCTTTCTCTCTAAGGGACTGAATTGTTACCCGTGCAGTGCTTGTCATGGCACCGCTCGTTACCAAAACAATATCAGCATCATCAGTGTTCACGGATTCAACGGCTTCATATCCACGGCCTATAATGCGCTGGTACTCCTCATTTGCTTCTTTTATCAAAGGCCTTGTGTTTTCCATGTCTTCGAAACTCTTCTGTCTATACCCCATGTATTGTTCGGGGTTGACCACATTTGCTATGTATGCCGGGTCCGCTTCATTAAAACGTGTAGGTATGCTGAAGGCCGGAAGAAAAGCATCAACAGAGGCTTGGTCTGGAATTTCGATCGGTTCTATAAAGTGGGACGTAAAGAAGCCATCAATGGCAACCATAACAGGTAAAAGTGCCTGCTCGGCGATTCGATAAGCCTGGATTACCGTGTCCAGGGCTTCCTGGGCATCCTCACAGTAAAACTGCAACCACCCTGTATCCCTCTGGGAGAGGCTGTCTGACTGGTCGCTGCCAAAGGCCCATGGAACAGCGACTACCCGGTTTACATTACACATTACTATGGGAACCCTGTTTCCTGAGGCAAAATGGAGCATCTCATGCATAAGTGCCAATCCCTGAGATGCAGTTGCGGTAAATGTACGAACACCAGTTAGAGAGGCTGCGATACAGGCTGCCATAGCAGAATGCTCTGATTCGGTTCGCATCATTACGCCCGGAAGGATTCCTTCGTTCTCCATGTCAGAGAGTTTTTCATAAATTGGAGTCTGAGGGGTAATGGGGTATGCCGCCACAAGTTGTACCCTTGCCAGTCGAACAGCTTCTGCGACTGCATAATTTCCCTGGAGCAGTGTTTTCATGTATTACCTCCTGGGCCCTCGACCATCTCTATTACATTTCGGGGACAGGTTGTGGCACACTGGCCGCAACCCTTGCAAAAATCGGTCTTTATGGTGTATCCATCTGTTCCTTTTATGATGGAAATGTCAGGGCAAAGCAAAAAGCAAAGATCACAATGTGTGCAGGTTCCGCATTTAAAGCAGCGATATATTTCAAATGGCATCCGAGAGGCTTCAATGCCACTGGTACCCTCTCGAAATGTTTTTACAGCCTCTTTTGGAGGCACACTCTCGGGATTGTTATGTCTTACTCCATGGGGGAAGCATAGGGTGTTGATCTTTTCGTACGGAACAACCTTCTTCAGATCAACAGGATAATGTTTCGGATTCAGGAAGTGTTGGAAGGAGAATGACTGCTGGTTCCCAATCTGATGGTTCTTAAGCTCTTTTTTTACGTCTTTTCCTTCAAAATAACAATAAACAGCAAGAGCTCCCAGTTTGCCACTCGCAATTGCATCTGCTACGAATGCCTTGGTTCCTGCACCATCACCTCCAGCAAAGACCCCATCTACACTGGTTGCAGTTGTTTCGGATGAGATTTGGATCACGTTGTTTTTACTGATGGATATTCCAAGTTCTTTTACGAATGCTGCTTCGGGTGCCTGGCCGATAGCGGCTATCATGGCATCTACAGGAACGATGAACTCAGACCCTTCCACAGGAAATGGGCTGGGACGCCCGGTTGTATCAGCCTCGCCGAGTTTCATGCGCAGACACTCTACCCCGGAAATCTTTCCATTTTCTGAAATCAAACGCTTAGGTGCTGCAAGGAGCTCAATCTTTATACCCTCTCTTTCCAGGCCATCCACATCTTCGGCAAGGGCAGGCATTTCCGCTCTGGTGCGGCGATAAATAACAGTTATGTCTTTTGCACCCAATCGCCGTGCTGTCCGTGCACAGTCAATGGCGGTATTGCCGCCCCCGATGACAGCTATTTTTTTGCCCAATCTTACTTTTTTGCCCAGGTTAATTGTCCTGAGATAGGTAATTCCATCCATGACACCCAGGAGGTCTTCCCCTTCTAACCCCAATTGCATGCCACTGTGAGCCCCGATAGCAAGAAAAATAGCCTGATAGTCTTTTCTTGTTTCCGACAGTGACAGGTCTTTTCCAACCGTAACCCCGGTTTTTATTTCTACCCCCAATTCTTGAATATATGAGATTTCTTTATCAAGAATGCCCTTTGGAAGTCTGTATTCAGGAATTCCATATCGGAGCATGCCCCCTGCCATGGGTAAAGCTTCAAGAATTGTAACTGAAAAACCGAGCCTTGCCAGGTGATATGCAGCGCTGAGACCTGCCGGGCCGGACCCGACAATGGCAACCTTCTCTTTTCTTAGCAGGGCAGGTCTTTCACGGCCAATGTCAACCTTGCCATTGTCTGCAAGAAAGCGCTCGAACCCCCTGATATTTACAGCCTCGTCATAATACTTCCTGTTACACTGGGATTCACAGGGATGGTAGCATACCCTGCCGCACACGCCGGGCAAGGGATTGTCCTGACGAAATATTCTCAGAGCTTCATCATAGTGGCCCATAGATGCCTCATAGAAGGCACGGGAAATATCGTTTCCAACAGGACAGGCCTGACGGCAAGGCGAGGTTTTGTCTAAATGGATTGGCTTTCTGCTGCTCCACAAACCTGTCAGAAAAATCTCTGTGGATCCCTGGGAAAATGGAACGATCTTTTTTATATTTTCAATGGTTATTCCGTGACCATTCATCTAATTAACTCCCTCCATAACGTGCGTCACGTCGAATGCGTGCAGTGCAGCTGTAACATTTGCTTCGATCTTTGCAGGAACAGTCTCCCTGATTGCCTGTTCAAGGTAGTCTAGGGATATCTCTCCACTTGCTTTGGCATATGCACCAAGTATGGCAGTATTGATAGTGGACCCGAGTCCTGCCTCCTCTGAAACAGAAAGGGCATCGATGAGAGCAAGGCGGAATTTTCGTAACCGCACATATTCACCGGACGTAAGAGCGTTGTTAATAAGGATTAGTCCATCCGGTTTCAGTATAGACTCAATCTCCTGTTCGTCAACCAGATCAGGGGCCATATAAATAAGGTGGTCAGGCCTCCTGATCTCACACTTGAGATAGATTTTTTTGTTGTCTACCCTAAGGAAGCTCGCAACCGGGGCGCCTCGTCTTTCCCCACCAAAGACAGAGAAACATTGAGGGTATTTGCCCATTAGAAAAAACACTTTTGCCAGGATCTGGGAAGCAATTACCGCTCCCTGTCCGCCTCTTCCACAGAATTTAATTTCGATCATTATATCTCCATACTTAAGTGATTAAATTTATGTATATAAATTCAAACATGGATACTGTATCCAAGAGCAAAGGGTTTGTCAAGAAATTTCTTCGAAAATTATCATTGATCATTGCAGCAATAAATTGCGAGTACTGTCTTGACTGTGAGTGATCTACACCATCACAACGAGCGACGTCCCTAACCTGTAATGGAGACTATGTCCTTGATATTAAGGTGGATAAACTGCTCACCTCTCAGTTCCTTGAAAGTAAGCGTTACAATAATGCCCAGCGGCCCGTTCCGGGGAATCTCACATTGACCTTGCATGGAACCAAACCAAATCTTGTTGTTGTTATCGGAAATTCTGACCATGCGGTTGTTCTGCTTGAGGGCGGATGGAAACAACATGAGGTTTGGTCGTGGATTACCCATGCCAAAAGGCGAGAGTTGTTCCATAAATTCCATAAATTCCATTGTCAATTCTTCAAATCCTGCACAGGCATCCACTATATATTTTTTGTCGGGCAATGTAATCGGCGCCTCTATTCGTTCTTCAAATGCATCAATGAACAATTTCAGGTTCTCCTCGGCCAACGCTATGCCGCAGGCAAACCTATGACCGCCATACTTCAAAAGAAATGGTGAAAGAGAAGCCACAGTACCATGTAGGTCTATCCCGTTACCCCCCCTTCCCGAACCTTTCAGGTAGTCGCCTACTCTTGTGAGAATGATTGCAGGTTTGCCATACTTCTCCATCACCTTTTGGGCAACAATGCCAACTACCCCGAGGTGCCAGCTCTGATTATAAAGCACAATCGATTTTCTTGCATCGAAATCTCCATTGGCCAGGCTACCAGAGATTTCCCTAAGAATGTTTTCTTCTATTTTCTGTCTTTTCCTGTTTGTCTCATTAAGTTCAACCAGCAATGCACAGGCATCTGTGTCATCCTGTGAAACAAGAAAATCCAATGCCCGACGAGCATCTGTAATTCTTCCAGCTGCATTGATTCTTGGTATAACGACAAAATTAAGAGTATATTCATCGATGACGCCGTTGTAGAGGATACGTTCAGAATGGAAGGCTTTGAGCCATGTTCGAGGACTTTTTCTCATAGTAGCCATGCCGAATTTCACCAAAATTCTGTTATCATTTACCAAAGGGACCATGTCTCCCATAGAGCCAATAACGACGAGATCAAGCTCTTTTTTTAGGTTGACTGGGTGTGTAAGAAGCCCCATGTGGGCCAACCGTCTTCTTAAGGCGAGAACATAGAAAAACGTTACCCCGCACGCGGCAAGCTCCCGTGTGGGAAAACGAGAGTCAGCCCTCTTGGGATTGATCAATGCAACAGGGGCAGGGCGTGCCTTGGGTGGTTCATGGTGGTCAATGACAATAATATCTATACCATAGCTTTTTGCCTGTTCTATCTCTTCTCTGTTAGAGGACCCACAATCGAGGCATATGAGAAGAGAGACACCCTGTTCTTTTAATTTTTTCACGGCATTGATATTAAGCCCATACCCATCATACCTCCCGGGGATATAGATACCAGGATTAATACCTATGTGGTGAAAAAAATTGCTCAAGATAGCTACAGATGTCACTCCGTCAGCATCATAGTCCCCATAGAGACAGATATTTTCATTTTTTTGTATGGCTTCCACAGTCCTTCCAACTCCTTCATCAATATCAGGCAAAAGAAAAGGGTCAGAGAGATCTTTAAGTTTCGGGTAAAGAAACTTGTCAGCATTGTCAGGGTCAAAGATACCTCGCGAGTAGAGAAGGCGTCCGGCTAGATCTGGAATGCCGAGCTCTTTCGCCAACAACCTTGGGTTACCATGGATTTCAGGCTCAACGCTCTGCGCCTTGTTCTCTGCGCCCTCCGTTCCTTTATCCATGTGCTACACCAGTAAGATCGCTGATCCGAGGGCATCGCAATTGTTCCAGGTAATTCTTTAATTCTTGAATGATCTTTGGAATTGTGTAGGGGTCTACGAATGTGGCGGTACCTACCTGAACCGCACATGCGCCGGCCATGATAAAAGACAAAGCATCACTATAATTCATAATTCCTCCTGAACCGAGAATGGGAACATGGAGGCTTGAAAAAATTTCATAAACCGCCTTCAGAGCAATGGGTCTGAGAACTGGTCCTGATAACCCTCCTCTGATAGGGACAGAACATTTTTCGATATCAACTACTAGGGAAGGCATGGTGTTTAAAAGAGTAAATCCATCAACACCAGCATCGTAAGCAGCCCCGGCAATTTCACGGAGATTTCTAACTTCAGGGGTCAGTTTGGCGATTATTGGAATCCGGGTTACAGCCTTAACCTCTTTTACGATCTTATAAACCATTTCAGGGTCCTTGCCAAAGCTTATGCCCCCTTGTTTAACGTTTGGGCATGAGAGGTTCATCTCAAGGGCAATGATAAGATTGTCCGGCTTTATGCGCCTAGCACACGCAACATATTCTTCCTCGGTGAAGCCGAAAAAATTGACGATTATCGGGGTTTTCTTTTTTTTGAACAAGGGAAAATACTCATTGAAAAACCTGTCAACCCCGACGTTCTGAAGCCCTATGCTATTAATAAGCCCCTGTCGCTCTTCCCAGACGCGGGGCGTGGGGTTTCCGTTATGGGGGTTTAAAGACAGGCCTTTGGTAACATAGGCGCCAAGGTTCTCAATTCCCCAGAGCGGTTCAATCTCCTCACCGTATCCCAAGGTGCCTGATGCATTCATCACCGGATTTCGAAGGTTTTTTCCAAACAGCTTTACAGACATACTTGCCATAGATCAAACACCGGACCTTCTTTACAAACCCTTTTGTAAGGCTCCTTTTCATCGAGTGTTTTTTTTACACACCCGAAACATAATCCAAGGCCACATGCCATCCGTTCCTCAAATGATGCCTGGCAAGGGATTCTCATTTTTTCTAAAAGCCTTCTGAGGCTTACGAACATATTTTCCGGACCACAGGTGAAGACCTCGATGTTTGATTTGCAAATGGTCTTCAAATGTTTCGAAAGGAGTTGCACGACGTTGCCATGAAAACCATACGACCCGTCAAGGGTAGAAACATATGGATTTAAGTTGATATGATATCTCATGAGCGCCAGTTCTTCCGCCCTGTTGCAGCCGAAAAAAATTATAGCCTGTTTACCCAGTCGTTTTATCAGAAGATGAACTCCTGCTATACCGATACCCCCTGCAACAACCACATATGCGTCTCTTTTTTGTATGTTGAACCCCTTGCCGAGGGGGCAGAGAAGAGAAACCGTTGAATTTTTCCCTGTTCTGCTCAATGAATGAGTTCCCTTTCCCACGACCTTATACATGAAGTACGCCGTGTCCTGCCTGTAGTCATAGATGCTAAATGGCCTTCTCAGGAAAACCTCGCTGTCGGGTAGCTTCATCATTGCAAATTGCCCGGGTATAGGGGTATTCATCGGTTTAGCCAGCTTCACTTTCAACAGGTAGTGCCCTGATACAATTTCTTTGTTTTGAATTATCCTGCCTTCTATATCGTCCATAGTTACATTAAATAACGCTTACAGTCTTCAGTTCAATCTTCACTGTTAACCGGGGACCACAATCCTTATTTTCCCGATTCCGAGTGCCAGGATTTTAACCATGAACTAACGTACCGATAGGCACATGATCAACGCATCCTCATTAGTTTCCGTATAATATTTCTTTCTTTTGCCGATTTTCTCAAAACCAAACCTCCTGTAGAGATTAATGGCGGCTACATTCCCTTC
>MVQO01000218.1 GCA_002067585.1 Syntrophorhabdus sp. PtaB.Bin027 | reverse complement strand
GAAGGCCCAATATGCCGCCGGTATATAGATCAACGTTGAACATGATTTATTGTGACGATTATACAATAGGATGGCATTGATTTCAATGAAAAAGCCAAGATAGGGGATAGCTGTGAAGTGACAATAAAGAATGGGATTCAAGGAACAAAGGGAATAGGACGATCTATCCATGGGATAGAAAGAAAAGCAAGAACAATGTGCAGTGACGGTTGATCGGGTAATTTGGTCTGTTTGCTTACATTAAAATAGGCTGCTTACCTGATAGCCGGGTAACTACCTTTACGTGATTATGTTAAGGGTGGCCTATAGTCGATCAATACACTGTTTACATCCCATAATACAGAGGAGCGATATGCCTGACAAGGCCTCGGAGAAGGTGGATGTGAGCACCTCTATTCAAAATAAGAAACCCCCTGGGGGGGACCCAGGGGGAAGGGGGGTTATTATGAGAAGCTTATGGAGGTGATTTTCAGTTTTTTAATCCTGAGATACTTGTGAATTATATTACATTTTCATCAGCTCTCAGGCTTCTTGTTATCTTTCACAATCCCTTTTGGCTCTGAATGCTATGTACTTGATTCATATTTAGCCTCAGCATTGTGAATTATTTAACATATCGAATTATAGTATTTTGTAGAAAGCTTGTCAAGAAAAAAATGTACACTGTACCCCAATAAAGTTTTATTTATTTATCTGCATCATGGTATCTAAGATATCTACTGCCCTCTGTGCAAACTTCAGGTCATTTATATGAAGCCTCATCTCTTCAAAGGGAATTTTCGGATTCAGAAGTTTTCTGAGTCTTTTTGTGAAGGCGTTGTTTGCTGAAGGATTAAAGAGGGGCATGCCCTCTCTATCACCTTCAGACCAGCCGTCAGTAGGTATAAGAACATGGGTAGTCGCAGGTGATTTATTCAACTTTTCGGCAATTATCTTTGCAAGTTTCTCCATTTCCAAAGTGTCAAGGCGAACACATATTCTATGGTCATGAGCGTATATGTCTCTATTAGAAAAATCCTCTGGCATAGGGCACGAAGGTCCATAGACAATGTTGTCCAAACCACCTGGTGCAAAAACAAGAGGGATGCCCATCCTCCCGGCTGTCTCAAGGCGGTTCGGCCCGATCCCCTTGCAGTAGCCCCCCACCATTTCGTCTGCTATTTCATGTGGTGTAAATTCTAAAACTCCTGCAATCTCACCGGCAGCAATCATTTCCTCCATGGCCATGCCTCCACATCCATTAGTGTGGAATCCCATCATTTCATATCCCTTTTCATGGAGGAGTTTTTCGGTAAGGACTGCACACCGAGAAGTTGGCCCGTAGGCTGTTACCCCTACTATGGGTTTTCGTGCTTTTGTACTTATTTTCCTCCCCATCATTCCACAGACAGCGCGTGATGCCTGGTCAAGGATTAGGCGAATGAATTCATTGAAGCCCAGCAGATCTGCCACAGAATGGAACATAACAATGTCTTTGGTACCCACATATTCTCTTACGTCCCTTGACGCCATAGTGGAGACAATGACCTTTGGGAGGCCAAAGGGCAGGGAGCGCATAATTGATGATGCCACGGAGGTTCCCGTTCCTCCACCGAGCCCGATGACACCATTGAACTGATTTTTCTGTAGCAAATGATTTGCTACTATGCGCCCGCCTTCCTTGAGGGCAATGACAGCCAGTGGTCGGTTATGTGATCGTATCAGTTCCTCAAGATCATACCCTGCTGCTTCTGTAAGTTCTCGGTTTGTTATATCCGGTTTAATGAAAGGCTTGCCGATTACCCCTATATCCATAACAACCGGTTGTACCCCGAGCTTTATGGCGCAGTTCTTGACATATCTGGCTTCCCTGCCTTTTGTGTCAAGGGTTGCAATGATCAGGAGCTGTTTCTTCATAGCTTCCCTTCCCCCTTATGATTAGACAAACAGTCCGCAGAGACTCTGGCCGCGTCTGTTCCAATTTTATAATACTTGTTTGTTGACAAATCAACTCAAATAAGATTAATTGCAATTAAGTAAAATTAAATATCTAAAAGGAACAATACATATGATCCTGAACATGAACCAGTTGCGGGCTTTTTTTGTTGCTGCAAAATCGAACAGTATAACAAAGGCTGCTGATGCGTTGATGGTCACTCCACCAGCTATTACTATGCAGATAAAGAAATTAGAGAAAGCAGTAGGCGTCAGGCTTCTTGTCCGTGATGGTAACTCCATACGTCTGACAAAAACAGGGGATGCAGTATTGACAAGGACAGAAAAAATCTTTACGGAGATCCATGAAATGGAAGGCTTTTTTGATGACATATCTATGAGCAAATCCGGAGAGCTCCGCATAGGATGTCCTGAAACCCCCCTGAAACGTTTAGCACCTCTTATTGCTGACTTTAACAAAACGCATCCCGGAATCAAGATTATTCTTGATCAGGGATCGAATGCAGAAATGGTCAAAAGCATTGGCGAACATCGAAATGAGCTCGCAGTTGTCAGGTGCCGGTCCAACTACAGTAGGCTAAAAACAAAATCAATCTGGGCAGAGGAAGTGCTTCTTATTGCTGCGCCATTGAGTAGCCATTGGTCTGGTCCAGATATCTCAGTTATGCAATTGCCTGTAATCCCTTTAATTCTTAGGCGGGAAGGTTCTGCGGTCAGAGAGATTGTATTGGAATATCTCCGTAAATTCAAAGTAAAACCTCTCATAGCCATGGAATCCGGAAGCATAGTCCTTGTTAAAGAGTTTGTGATGCAGGACAGGGGATTAGCATTTATGGAGAAAGGCGCAGTGGAGGAAGAGCTAAAGAATGGCTCCTTGATATCAGTGCATATCCTTGAAGGCTCTCCTATAATAGAATTTGGCATAGGATATCGAAACCGTCGGGACCTATCACCGCCAGCTTGGGCCTTCCTCAGACTTCTTGAAAATTCCAACATTATGTTGAGGTCTTAAGAGGACGGCCTGTTATGTTTGGCGCAGATGAATGAAATAAAACTGTTGTCCACGGAAGGGGGTTTTGTCAGTAAGCGTTAGTATTGAAATGACTGGCACAATCCTATAACACAGGGCCATGAAAGGTGGCCGGGATGAAGACATACGGTCTATCCTTGGCACCACATACCCAGCGTGTTACGAGAAGCCTTGGTAGAGAGAAAATATGTGAATGGCTATAGACCATGAGCAATAAGCAACATCTAAAAAGTCAATCTATAGCCCTTTACCTCTCGCAAGGGTTTACTCCTTTTTTATTATCTTTGTTTCTTTGTGTGCTCTTGTGTAAGCGTTCACATTTTTCTGTGCGATTTTACCAAATCTATTCTGAATTGGCTCGTTGAGGGATTCAATAGCAACGATACTTGTTGCCTTGATGAGAGAGCCAAGCATTGTAGTGTTTGTTATGGGGACGCCCATCTCTTCTTTTGCAATCGTTGAAGCATCCACAGCAGCGATGTTATGATCTGGGAAGAGTTTTTTTAGCTCATCAGAGGATCTATGGGAATTAATTATGATATAACCATCCGGTTTCAGGCCGTCAGCGCAGTTGACCGTACCAAGCAACGTGGGGTCAAGGATGATTACATGGTCAGGCTTGTAAATTTTTGATCTCAGCCGTATGGGTTTATCGGACACTCTTAAAAATGCCTGGACCGGTGCTCCTCTTCTCTCCGGTCCAAAGCTTGGAAATGCCTGTGCATATAAGCCTTGTTTTATGGCAGCCTGAGCGATGAGTTCTGCTGATGTTACGGCTCCTTGTCCTCCTCTTCCATGAAATCTAACCTCTATCATCTAACCTTCTCCTTTCATAGTTATATGTTTTATCCGCCACTCAGTGCCTCTGGGCGAGTCCTGAAGAAGTATGCCCATTCTTGCAAGAACATCCCGTATCTGATCTCCAGTCTTATAGTCTTTGTTTTTCCTCGCCTCTGCCCTTTCGGCTATCATCCTGTCCAGTTTTTCCGGAGTTAATCCTACTCGGTTGAGGTGGCGTATTTTTTCTGTGGAAGTGAAGTCCGTCAAATTGTCATGCAACAGGCCAAGAGTGTTTGCAAGAGAAAGAAAAAGCCTGTTGGTGAAAAGGACGAACGGAGCATTTATTGTTGGATCATCGTCAAGCATCTTGTTGAGCATTTTTGACAGTTCAAAGATGTAAGATAGGGCCAGAGCAGTGTTAAAATCGTCATCCATGGCCTCATAGTATTTTTTCTCCAGCTCCTCTGCTTCACCGTATGGCTTCGGTTCCACAGGGAGTTGTTTTTCCATTTCAGCCACCCTCTCAAGGGTATAATAGAGCCTATGGAGTGCCTGGTTTGTATCCTCAATTGATTTCTTATTATAGTCAATGGGATTTCTGTAATGGGTTGAGAGAAAGAAAAGCCTCAGTACCTCAGGGTGAAACTCTTCAATAAAATCTTTAATGAGTAGTATGTTTCCGATGGATTTGGACATTTTTTCTTTTTCTATGTTTACAAATCCATTATGAAGCCAGTAATTGGCAAATTTCACACCGGTGGCAGACTCGGTTTGCGCCCGTTCATTCTCATGGTGAGGGAAGACAAGGTCTTTACCACCTCCGTGTATGTCAAAAGGCAACCCCAAATATTTTGCGCTCATAGCAGAACATTCAATGTGCCATCCAGGCCTCCCGTCCCCAAAAGGAGCGGGCCATTTTGGTTCCCCTTCCTTTGAAGATTTCCAAAGCACGAAATCGAGGGGATTCCTCTTTTTCTCGTCAATCTCAACGCGGGCACCAGCCATCATCTCATCCAGGGTTCTTCCCGACAGTTCACCATAGCCTTTATAGTTCTCCACAGAGAAGTAGACATCTCCGTTTACCTTATACGCAATCCCGTTATTGATCAGATTGTCAACCAGGGCTATCATATCTTCAATGTGTTCCGTGGCCTTTGGCTCATGGGTTGGGCGGAGAACATGAAGGGCATCCATGTCTTCATGAAAGGATACTATGTATTTCTCTGCCACGTCTTTCCACGGAATGCCTTCGCTGTTTGACTTCCTTATGATCTTGTCATCGATATCAGTGAAGTTCTTTACAAAGACAACCTCATAACCCCTTGCCATAAAGTATCGATAAATAACATCAAAGACGATAGCGCTTCGGGCATGACCAATGTGGCAGTGATCATAAACTGTGACACCACACACATAGAGTTTTACCTTGCCTTCGTTTACTGGCCTGAATTCTTCTTTTTTACCCGAAAAGGTATTGTAGACTCTGATGCCCATGAATCTGTATATTTATCATATGGTTTATAGGCTTGTCAAAGATTACTTGGCCAATTCCAGGCCTATTCTATGGACGACCCTTTGAAAGCCACGAAAGCCATTCCTTATCGATAACAAAAACCCTTCCAAGACAACCAAAGGTGACAATAGAAAGCCTTTGCCTATCTTTTGTTGCAGAGGCTACATAGAAGTTTATAAAATCCAGATTTTCTCGAATCTTTGCCTGAAAATTATCACCTTCGGTCAGTTTTTCAGGGGCCAGAATGCTTAAAGACTCTATGTGGTTTTCAAGAGGAGGATTATAATAGTAACAAATCCCTGCAACGATCAAGAGAATAATCAGGTATTTTTTCATAAGCCCCCCTTGGATGGAACGATTATATGGAATATTGAGCACAACATAACTAAAGTTTATACACTAATTCAGTTGTGCAGGCAATCATTTAAAAATATATGGCAGGTAGGGATCCTGCTTAATCGGAACACGAAAGGGACTCAGAACGAAGGGCGATTAGTGATCAGTATGTTCTCATCATGACTACTTGTGGGACTCCAATTTTGCGGGGGAGCGAGGTTTTCTGATATCCTCACATGATCTTATTTTGCGTTTTTGCCGAAAAAGGAGTGATGGTGTATCAGTGAATTTGTCTGAAAGCATAGCAAATACAGGGGATGCAACGAAAATGCTAACAATAATAAAAAGCTGCTCGGTTATGGGCGGGACCCTTTATGTGACCTTTTGATTGATAACAGCGACCACTCAAGAGGGGGAGGAACATCACATATTTTCCCCTGGTCAGCGCGTTATACCATCAGGTATTTCTTCTTAATTTCCTCATTTGCATCGAGTTCTGCAACAGTTCCATGAAAGCGTATTCGTCCGATATCGATGACGTAAGCCCTAGTTATTATCTTGAGGGCTGACCTGACGTTCTGTTCGGAGAGGAGAATGCTGATACCTGCATCTCTCAGTTTAAGTATCTGTTCTTCAAGGTTGCGAACAATTAAAGGTGCAAGTCCTTCCGTAGGTTCGTCAAGCAGAAGAAGTTCAGGGCTGCCCATGAGCGCACGGGCAATTGTGAGCATCTGTTGTTCACCGCCACTCAAATGACCTGCCCTCCGTGTTTTTATCTCTGCGAGGGCAGGAAATAGTTCATAGACCCTGTCCTTGTTCCAGGTGGTGTCCTGTTTATAAACAATCTCCAGGTTATCGTCAACCGAAAGATCGGCAAAAACTCTCCGATCGTCAGGGACATAGCCAATGCCTTTCCGGAACAATCGGAAGGGCTTAACACCTGTAACATCCTCTCCTTTAAAAATAACTGAGCCTTCCTTAGGAGGGGTGAGCCCCATAATACTCCGCATGGTCGTGCTTTTTCCAGCCCCATTCCTGCCAAGGAGTCCTACCACCTCCCCTTTGGACACAGTTATAGACAAGTCAAAAAGGATATGGCTCAATCCATAAAATGTATTGATAGACTTTACATCAAGCATACGTCACTCCCGCCCAGGTAAGCATCTTGAACAGCTTCGTTGCACCGAACCTCTTCGCAGGTACCCTGTACAATCGTTCCGCCTCGAACCATCACCATGATCCGGCTTGCAATACCAAAGACAATTTCCATGTCGTGCTCACAGAACAGAATGGTAAGCCCATATTTTTCTCTCAAGCCCTTGATGAGATCGATGCAGCGGGTTGTTTCTTCAGGAGACATTCCCGCTGTAGGTTCATCAAGGATAAGAAATTCCGGGTTTCCACCTAATGCCATGGCAATCTCAAGAACTTTTCTGTCGCCATGGGAAAGAGCTCCGCTTATATGGTCTCTTTTTTCGTAGAGACCAACGTTCTTCAGAAGTTCGTTTGTTTCGTTGACAGCAAGACTTGAGGAAGGAGTAAAAAGATTCCATGTCTTTTTTTGTCTCGAAAGGATCGATATCTGAGTATTCTCAAAAATACTAAGCCTGTTGAATACGTTGACAACCTGAAACGACCTCGATATTCTTTTCCTGCATATCTCGTAGGGGGGGAGTCCGGTGATATCGTCACCCTTGAAAAGCACCTGCCCGGAATCCGGCTTTAAAATACCGGAAATAAGGTTAAAGAGCGTTGTCTTTCCAGCCCCATTTGGACCGATTACTGCTACAATCTCGCCATTCTGAACATCGAGATTAGCATTGTTTACCGCTTTAAAACCGTCAAAAGATTTTGTTAAGGACTTTACTTGTAACACCGGTTACTCCTTTGCTTCTGCAAGGTTTGGTTTTCGCTTCACCGCATCTTCTATCCATCCCAGCACACCATTCGGCAGGAAGAATATGACAAGTGTAAAAATTATGCCAAGAACAAGAGCCCAATACAATGTATAGGTGCTCACGAAAGTCCTGATAATGACAATGAGTGCAGCGCCCAGCATGGGTCCAAGAAAGGTCAGCCAGCCTCCGAGCAAGCACATGATGACTGCTTCCAACGATAGAGTCCAGAACATCATATCAGGAAATACCGTGTTATCGACAACAACAAAGAGAGTGCCGGCCACTCCGGCAAAAAAACCTGCAATTACAAGAGCAAGAAGCTGGTGCTTCTTAACGTTAACTCCTATCATAGAGCTTCGAACCGGGTTGTCCCGGATTCCCTGGAGAACACTTCCATAAGGAGATTTAAGGAGTCTGTAAAGAACATAGAGGGAAATGCCGGTGACTATGAGGGTAAAATAGTAGGCCCCTTTGTAAGAAGATATAATGTCAGGTACTGAAATCCCATGGATTCCATCATCACCTCCGGTGAAAGAGTACCATCGGTACACGACTGCCCAGACGAGGGATCCAAGAGAAATCTGAAGCATACCAAAATAAAGCTTTGAGAGCCTGATGCAGATGATGCCCATAACAAGACCTAAAAATGCAGCTATGAGAGGTCCCACGATAAATGCGATCCAGGGCGAGAGGCCAGATTTTGTAATAACAAGGGCAGTCCCGTAAGCCCCTACGCCATAAAATACAGCATGGTGGAGCTGGTAGATACCGCCAAAACCAAGGGGAAAATTGTTGCTCATAGCAAAAAGCCCAAAGAGCAAGATGATTGATAAGAGATAAACATAGAATCGTGGCAGCACAAAAGGTACCAGACAGAGGACAACGAGCGCCACGATCCACCAGATTCTGCCTTTTATGTTCAATATCCCTGTTGCCATATTATGCTCCTCGTTACCATGTAGCTTTCAGCAGACCTGTGGGCCTGAAAATAAGTACGATGACTACAGCCAGGTAAGGAAAAATAATGCCGAACTGTGGCCAAATAAGAATACCCAGAGACTGTGAAAGTCCAAATATAAGCGCGCCGAGAAGAGCACCCCATATATTGCCCAGGCCGCCCATAATAACTATCAGAAATGCTTCTATAATCAAGGTGTGGTCCATACCAAGGGTAACGCTGACAGTTGGAGCTACAAGTACGCCACCAAGACCGGCGAGCAGACAGCCAATGACAAAGACGCTGGCAAAAACCCAGCTCACATTTATACCTACAGCACCCACCATCTCCATGTCCACAGCAGCAGCCCTAGCAATTTTTCCAATCTTGGTCTTATTCACGAGAAGCCAGAGGAGGATTGCTATGATCGGGCCACACACAAGAAGAAAAAGGTTGTAGAGGGGGAAAGGCAGACCGCCAATAAGGGGGATAAACCCCTGAAACATGTATGGGACGGGTACTGATTTGTATTCCCCGCCCCATACTATTTTAACGAGATCTCCAAAGACCAGCGAAAATGCGAAGGTCAAAAGGATTAACATAAGGTGTTCCCTTTCGTAGAGGTATTGGAAAATACCCCGCTCTGCGACAAGGCTTATGAGTGCAACAGCGAGCGGGGCACCGATGAGGGCCATCCAGAATCCCATGTCCCCTCCACCAAAAAGTTTAGATAAGGTAAAGGCCATAAAGGCGCCAATCATGTATAGGGAACCATGTGCTACATTTGGGATCCGCAAAACCCCCAGGATAAGACTCAACCCTGAAGAGACTATGAAGAGAATTACTGTACGGCTCAAGCCCACGAACACCTGATTCAATACCCCTGTCACATCCACAGCCTGATCTCCTTGGTTATATTGACATATTAACTACTTTCGGAGCTTTAAAACATCCTGGCACGTTGGCATATAATCTTTGGGAGCAATGACCTGGATATCACCGGAGATTAAGAAATCATACTTCGGGTCCTTTTTGGTTACGCCCCAGTAAGTGGGCAGTTCAAGTTGATGATCGCATGCCCTGATTGCAAGAGGCCCCACCGGGCTGTCAAGGCTCATTCCTTCAATGGCTTTTATAAATGCTTCATTATCGATTTTGCCTGCCTTTTTGTAACCTTCCGCGATAAACTGGGCTGTCATAAAGCCAACCAGTGCGCTTGCTTTTGGATACCTGTTAAATGCCTTTCTGAAATCATCAACAAAGGCCTTATTTGCTGGAGTTTCAGGATAGTAGAAAAAGTAGTTAGAGGTTCCCCATACTCCTTCAGGCGCATCTTTGCCCTGCGGAAGGAGGGTTCCAAGTTCGTTTGCTGTATGCTGATAAAAAGGAATTTTCTGAACGAGACCAGTGGCCTTGGCGGCCTTCTGGAAGTTCACCATGCCTGAACCACCGGTAGCAACGATAATGAAATCAGGTTTTGCAGCAAGAATCTGGGTAATATAAGGGGTGAAATCCGCCTCGCCAACTTTCCACCAGGACTGACCGAGGAGCTGAACACCTGCTTTCATTTTTTTCAGGTTGTTCCACGTTGCATCAGCAATAGCATGACCGTATTCGTAGTCATCGCCTGCAATCCAGTACTTCACGTAGGGTTTTTTGGATAAGGCAACTGCAGCAGCCCTCCCTGCCATTTCCGTGTTCTCATTCATATTAAAGACATATTTGTGTCCTTTCTCACCTATGATCTTTTCACTCTTAGAATAGAAAACGAAAAAAGGCATTTTTTCTTTTTTCGCAAAATCTGAAACTGCCAATGCTGTCCCGCTGTTTATGGTACCTGCCAGAATGTCAACCTTTTCCTTGAGGACAAGTTCTTTTGCCATGGCAAGACCGATATCCGGTTTGAATTTCTCATCACGAGTGGTATACTCCAGCTTTTTTCCAAGTATACCGCCTTTTGCATTGATCTGTTCAGTAGCAAGCTTGAATCCATCAAGGGCGTCCTGGGTATACGTAGTTGCAGGTCCTGAATAGGTATCAACAATACCAACCTTTATTGTGTTTGCTGAATAACCTGACTGCGACCAGACAAGACCCATGACAAAAACCATAAACACTACAAACAAAACTGATCTTCGCATCCTGTACCTCCTTGATTAGTTTCTGGGGAATCTTTCCAGCCCCCCTCAATGATTGATAAATGTTACTATGTATCTTTTCATACTGTCAATCAAAGAAATATGATTTTCTCGGTCATGTGGCAAGAAAAAATACTGGAGAAAAAGCACATGATATGGAGGTTACAGCGGCTGTTCCATAGAGCTTTAATTTTTCAGATAATGCTTGATGGCTGAGCAATTACTCACTGAGGGTGTTCGCTTAAAACGTACTGAAGAATATCTTCTTTTGACTGTTGAAGGTGGTACTGAAGTGCCTCAATTGCCTTATTAGTATTCCCCTCTTCAATGGCATTCACGATACGACGATGCCCCTCCACGGATCGAATAGCAGTATCGATTGCGTAGACAACATGAGCCCGGTACCGTAACATGTGTCTCCGCAACGTCTGATCCAGTTCAAGAAGGCGATCACTGCCACTCAGTTTTGCTATAATGTCGTGAAATTGTGCATCGAGTTCAATGTACTCCTGCAATCTGTTTTTGCTCAGGGCCTTTTCCTGCTTTTCAACATTTTTCATGAGACTTTTTGCAAGTTTTTTATTAGACTTTTCCATTGCCCAACGAGTTGCAAGTGCCTCAATGACTGATCTGATCTCACAGATTTGCTCCAACTCATGCACATCCATTCCTTCAACAATATAACCGACCCTGGGTATTGACTTAATCAGTTTTTCAAGTTCAAGACTGTGTAACGCCTCACGGACAGGGGTTCGCGAGGTACCAATATCGTGAGCAAGCCGTGTTTCTATAAGACGTTCGCCAGGCGCAATTTCTCCGTTTAAGATTTTTTCTCTAATATGATGATAGACTTTTTTTCTGATTGTCTCGTTATCTTTAATGATGAATCTGGCCATTCATTGTGTACAGTACCCCAGATATCTGATTGATGTCAACAGATTTTGTTGAGGCTTCTACAATCAGAACGAATGAAGCAAGGATTTTTTATTTGACAAGACAGGTTTTTTGTATAAGAATTCTTTTGATAAAGTCTATATTAAAACAATATCAAACAAGGGGGTCATCATGATTAAAAAAATGCTGTCCATTGTTTTTGTTTTAGCGGTTTTTGTGGCTTTAACTTCTGGCGTTGCAGATGCCAAAACGATTGTGAAGTATGGGCATGTTGGCCCACCTGTCCACCCTCAGCACCATGCAGCTGTTGCTTTCGCGAAGTACGTAACTGAAAAAACAAACGGAGAAATTGAAGTTCAGGTATTTCCCCTTGGCCAGCTAGGAGGCGAGCGCTCAATGACTGAGCAAGTGCAGGGTGGGACACTCCAGATGACCTCAACAACAGCCGGTGTTCTCGCCAACTTTGTTCCCGAGATGGGCATCATTGAGCTGCCTTTTGTTTATCCAAACAGAGATGTGGCATACAAGGTTCTCGATGATAAAGAAGTGAAAGATCGGTTTGCAAAATATTGCGACGCAAAGGGTTTTGTTTTTATCGGTTACACCGAGAATGAGTTCAGGGATTTAACCAACTCAAAGCGGCCCATAAAAATGCCCGATGACATGAAAGGTTTGAAAATAAGGGTTGTTGAGTCTCCCATGATGATTGACACGTTCAGGGCTCTTGGTGCCAATCCCACACCACTGCCTTTTCCTGAGATTTATAATGCACTGCAGCAAAAGGTGATTGATGGCCAGGACAACCCAATCTATACCTCCATCCTTATGAAGTTTACTGAAGTAAACAAATTTGCCACCATCACAAACCACATCCTCACCGAATGCCCGACAATTGTGAACAAGGCCTTCTGGAATTCCCTTAAGCCGGAACAGCAAAAGATCTTCAGGGAAGCGGCCGAAGTTCAGGCAAAGGTTAACAGAGAAGGAAACGCCAAGAACAGGGTAGAAGCACTTGACAAAGCGAAGGAACAAAAGGTGGATGTGCATATCCTTACTGACCAGGAAAGGGCTGCCTTTAAAAAAGCTGTTCAGCCTGTGCATGACAAATATCGTGCCCAATATGGGGCTGATTGGTATGACTTTTACCTGAAGAAGATCGACTTCTATTCCAAGAAGAAGTAAAAAACAGAAAGTATGTTGATTAGGCTGGATGGATTGAGTTTGCCAGACCATTTAGCCTAATCAACTGATTCAACGTAATATACTGCTTTCAGATGGAAAACCTGATAAAGACACTGAACAAGGTCGAGGAGGGGCTTGTCGGCATGTCACTCCTTGGCCTGGCAATCCTCACATTTATTGAGACCGGACTTCGATATACTGTTTCCTATACCTTTGCCTGGTTTGGTGAATTCGCCAATTACATGATGATATTCTGTACCTATCTTGGAGCTGCCATAGGAGTTAAATATGGTACTCATTTCTCCATGGAGGCGCTTACCGAATATGCCCCTGACAGGGTGAGCCACCTCTTGAAGGTCTTTGCATATATGATGTCGGGCATCCTGTGTATTCTTTTCGTATATTACGGTATTGTCCACATTTTAAAACTCCAATCATTCGGTGTCAAAAGCTCTGCTATGCAGTTGCCCATGTTTATCCCCTATATCCCTATTCCTCTCTTCTCTATTATGATGGCCTTCAGATTTTTTGTACTTTCCCATAAGCATTTCATGAGTTTTCTGAAGAGAGAGCCCTTTGGGCGGGTAAGGAAGAAATAACCAATGACCCTAACGATTGTCCTCATCTGTTTCTTTATACTCCTTACCCTGAGCATGCCCATTGCCTTACTTCTTGCCGCCACAACTGCTATTTACCTGATCTTTATCGCCCATGTCCCTGTTACATCCCTTATCCAGCAGCTCTTTAATGGGCTCGATAATTTTGTGCTCCTGGGGGTGCCCTTTTTCATACTTGCCGGTAACATTATGGCAGAAGGGGCTATCTCTGACCGCTTGGTTGGGGTTATGAAGCTTTTCGTAGGGAGGTTCACCGGAGGCCTTGCCCTTGCGTCTGTTTTGGCGTGCATGGTCTTTGCGGCCATCTCTGGATCGTCCCCGGCAACAGTTATTGCAATCGGGAGCATCATGATGCCTGCCCTCATCAAGGAAGGTTATGGTAATAGATTCTCTATAGGGTTGCTTACATCGTCCGGTTCTCTAGGCATCCTCATCCCGCCCAGTATCCCCATGATTCTCTATGCCCTTGTCATGAATGTCTCTGTGGCAGAAATCTTTATGGCAGGATTTCTTCCCGGCATATTCATAGGATGTAGCCTTATGGGCTACTCGTACTATATGGCTCGCAAACATGGATGGCGGTCACAGGTCCACTATTCTTTTAAAGAGGGTTTGAAAATTATCAAAGATGGCCTGTGGGCACTCTTTCTTCCTGTGCTTGTTCTTGGCGGAATATACGGGGGAATCTTCACTCCCACAGAAGCTGCTGCAGTATCAGTAGTTTATGCTTTATTTGTTGAGCTTTTCATTTACAAAGAGTTGAAGATTGGCAAGCTATTCAACATATGCAGGGACTCTGCAATCCTGTCGGGGTGCCTCCTCTTTATTCTTTCCTGCGCCATGAGTTTTATCTGGCTTCTGACTGTTGAACAGATTCCCATTAAGCTGGCCGAAGCAATCGTTTCAAACATTCAGAACAAGTGGCTCTTTCTCCTGGCCATCAATGGGGTCCTTCTCATTATCGGCGCTCTTATGGATATTGTGACAGCCATTATTGTCATCTCACCAATCCTTGTGGAAACGCTCAGCAGATATGATATTGATTTCATCCATTACGGTATCATCATGATTGTCAACATAGAATGTGGTTTCCTGACACCGCCCTTTGGCCTGAACCTGTTTGTTGCAATGGCTATCATGAAACGGTCCCTTGTAGAGATCGGCAAATCAATCCTTCCTTTTATCCTCCTGTTCCTTGGGTGCCTCGTGATTATCACGTATGTTCCACAACTTTCAACCCTTCTTCCTAAGCTACTCCTGAGGTAACACAACAAGACCCAATCCAAAACAGACTCTCCTGCAATGTTGATGCTTATCTTTGCACGAACTGGGGTGGGTGAGGGTTGTGGAGCGAATGAAAGTGTCTGTAAAGGATAATTTTTCTTCGCGGATACCTGTCCCGGGGCAAACCAACTTACTTTATCTTTGTTTTTTGTTCCTTCGAATGAATTGAACAGTTATGATGGTCAGCAGAGAAAGGAATAAAATAAGTATGAAGTAATCACCATATACGATGTATGAGGTCATGCTGTCCCTGAGTGAGAAATTTCCTTTCAAAACCTGTTCTTCGAAAATAGGCGTTCTGGCTGTGATGCGCCCTCTTGGGTCGATGATGGCGCTTATGCCTGTATTCGCTGCACGAAGAATATATCTGTCGGTTTCAACAGCCCGGAAGACATAGAAGGCCAAGTGTTGGAAAGCCGCTGAGGTTTTTTCATACCATGCATCATTTGTCAGGTTTACGAGAAACTGGGCCCCTCTTGCCACTGTTGCATTTGTGATATAGGGGAAGACACCTTCGTAACAGATAAGAATCCCTACTTTGCCAGAGGGGGTTATTACAGGGTCATGGCCATTGCCGGAAGCAAAACCTGCACCCTGGGCAGTGATTTTCTCAAGAAAGGGGAGGTAGCGGACTAACGGGGTATACTCACCGAATGGGACGAGGTGCGCTTTATTGTAAATACCGTTTACATCACCATTTTTTCCAATGACATAGGCTGAATTGTATACTTTTCCTCTCTGGTCTTTCCAGATTGTGCCGAAAAGAAGATGTGAATTCACCATAGAGGGCAATGTTTTGATGTATTGATTGACGTACGTTTCTTCGTTAAAGATAAGAGGTAGGGCAGTCTCAGGCCAGATTACGAAATCCACATTGTTGCCTTTTCTGATTGTGTTTTCGGAATATATCTGAATGGTTTTAATCTTGAAATTATCATCCCATTTGACGTCTTGCCTGATGTTTCCCTGGACAATAGCAGCGGTTAACTTTGCATCTTGTGGCTCATTGACTCTAATAAATCCAAAAGCAACAGAAGCTGTTACTATGACGAGTATCACTGTTAAATAGATCTTTGAAATTGGTTTCTTGAGTGCCACAAAGAAAACGATGCAATTTATAGCGGCAATGAGAAAAGATATGAAGTAAGTGCCGGTAATAGACGCAATTTGAATAAAGATGAGGAAGTTGTGCTGGGAGTGGCCAAGGAAGCTCCACGGAAAGCCTGTGAGGGCAACGCCCCTGAGGTACTCCAGAAGTGTCCACACAATGGGCACAGATAGATAAACAGGAACTGACATCTTTTTTTCAAGTATAAAAACTGCTGTCGTAAAGCAACCCAGGTACAGGGAAAGATATAGAACAAACAACAACAGTATAAGCGTGCTGGTGAAGATATCGATACCCCCATAGGTGTTCATTGCAACAATAACCCAATAAATAAGGCCAAGATATGCAACAATTCCTGTGATAAAACCGGGAAGGAAAGGATGACGGTATGGATATTTTGCCATAGCATAAAGCAGGGGGATCAATGCTATGAAGGCAAAAGGAAACAGGGAGACCGGGGGTTGGCATACAATGAGAAGAATTCCGCTGAGCACAGGCAACCCTATTTGCCCGGAGAAGTTCAGACTTCGGGCATTAGAATGAAAAAAATCAAAAAATCTCATAAGCTACCTACATATTAATTTTTGATACAGAGAGTGGGAGATGATGAAATTGAGGAGCTTCTTTTCACGATAGCGCATTCTCCTCGCCTGGTTTTTGTCTCCTGTATGGTCGTAGCCAAGAATATGAACCAACCCGTGTATAATGAGGGTAAAAAGCCTTTCATAAAAAGGGACTGACAGAGATTCCGCTTCTTCGCGGGTCCTTTCAATAGAGATTACAATATCACCTATTACTTCAGAAGTCAGCCCATCCATATAGGAAAAAGATATAACATTTGTAGGGTAGTCTTTATGAAAATATTGTTTATTCAGTTGTCTTATTTTTTTATTATCCACAAAGAGGATACTGAGGTCCCTATCCGGTAGCTTTAAAGATGCTAGTAAATTTTCGATTATCTTTCTGACCGTTCTTTTGTCCGTTCCCAGAAACTTTGGTGACTCTCTTATCAGTACCTTCATGAAGGGTCCTTTCTGGATATTCAATCCTGTGATGAAATATACCAATGAGAATAGCAATGAAACTTTTCTGAATGGCGTGGAGGTCTTTGAGGGTTAGTTCACACTCGTCAAGCTGCCCGTCGAGAAATATTTTTTCAATGACTTCCTGGACGTGTGTTTCGATTCTTTTTGGTGTTGGATCGTCGAGAAGGCGTGATGACGCTTCAACAGAGTCTGCCAGCATGATGATGCCTGCCTCTTTTGTTTGAGGTTTGGGCCCGGCATATCTGAAATCTTTTTCCTCAGTCACATGCATCCTTGGGTCTTCAAGTTCTTTCGCACGGTTATAAAAATATGTGACAAGGCTTGTGCCATGGTGCTGACCAATCATATCGGTTATCTTTTTTCCAAGTCTGTACTGCCGTGCCATTTCAATCCCTTCTTTGACGTGGGAAAGGATAATCAGCGCGCTCATGTTAGGGGTGAGTCCCCTGTGGGCATCATCGTTACCCACCCGGTTCTCGATAAAATAGTGAGGCATTTTTAGTTTGCCGATGTCATGGTAATACGCGGATACCCTTGCTAGAAGTGGATGGGCACCAATACTTTCAGCTGCAGCCTTTGCAAGATTCCCGATAACTATACTGTGGTGATGCGTTCCAGGCGCATTTACCATCATCTCTTCAAGGAGTGGATGTTCCAGGTTTGCCAGCTCAAGGAGCTTGATGTCCGTGGTGTAATTAAAAATGTGTTCTATGACAGGAAGAAGGCCCAGTGCTATAAAGCTGCTGCCTACGCCGTTAACAATAATAAATGCCATCTTCAGGGGGATGTTTGAGGGTGAGGTTCCCTGAAGAGAGTCAAAAAGAATAACAATAAGAGACATGATAAAAGCTGTATAGAGACCGGCTTTAAGAACCGTGTTTCTGTTTTCGCACTTCCCAGAATAGTAAGATGCAAGGATATTACCTAGAAGTGTATAAAGAAAGATTGGAAGGCTATTCTCAAACAAGATGCCCATGACGATCGAGAAGAGTATGGAAAATATAATGGCCGCTTCAGAGAACAGGACTATCCTCAGTATGATGCCATAACAGAATATGGGAATAATATAGAGAAGATAAGGGGCAGCACCGGGTGCAAAATGTTCAAAAATCAACGTGGAAGCCTTCACAAGAAGTGCCATGAAAGAGGTGAAGATAGCTGCAAAGTTCAGGTCTTTTTCTGTAAGGGTAAATTTCTTTATATTCTTATCTGCGTATTCGTATATGAGGGTAAGAGAAAAGAAAAGGAGAAGAAAGATCAGAACCAGGTTTTTTACAGAGAAAGCCGCAGTACTTTCCCTGACCTCTATCCGGGAGAGTTTTTGAAGATGTTCGTCAGTAATTCTGTCACCTTCTCTGACAATAATCTCTCCCTTCTTCAAGGTGGTGTCTTTGTCTGGAAGGTAAACATCAGCAGGTGATTTTATATTCTTCTTAGCAATATCCCCATACTGATATTCTGACAACTTAAAGGGATCTTTGGTGCTGCATACTATTGATAGGAGGAGGGAGAGAAAAAAAATGACAAGAAGCCTGCGATAATTCAGGTACGAGGGAGGTTTAGCTTTTTCGCTCAGCATTTTTTATATCCTCCAGGACAGCCTTCCGGGATTCATACGCCCGAATGATCTTCTGGACAAGCGGATGTCTTACCACATCTTTCTCTGAAAAGTAAACAAATCGGATGCCTTTGACACCTTTTAACACCGCTTGAATCTCAACAAGGCCGCTCGTTTTTTTGTCAGGTAGATCAATCTGGGTAATATCGCCGGTTATGACGGTCTTCGAAGAGAACCCGAGCCTCGTGAGAAACATTTTCATCTGTTCCGAGGCTGTATTTTGTGCTTCATCAAGAATTACAAAGGCGTCGTTAAGTGTGCGGCCACGCATAAATGCCAGAGGGGCGATTTCAATTACACCTTTTTCAATAAGCCGGGTTGCTCTATCCATGTCTACCATGTCGAAAAGAGCGTCATGAAGAGGTCGTAGGTAGGGATTCACCTTTTCATACATGGTCCCGGGAAGATATCCGAGTTTCTCACCGGCTTCTATTGCCGGCCTTGTGAGAATAATGCGTGAAACCTCCTTCCTGAAATACGATGAAAGGGCCATTGCCATGGCGAGGTAGGTCTTTCCTGTACCGGCAGGGCCGATGCCAATGACCATGTCATATTTTTTGATGGCATCAAGATAGCGCTTTTGGTTTTTTGATTTTGGTGCTATAAGTTTCCTTGAGGGCATTATGTAAATCTGGTCTTTGTGGAGTTCCTCCATATCGCCCTTGGTATGGGAAAGGTATCTAACAGCGTGGTCAATATCGGCCTGATTGATGGCAAGGCCTTTTCGAACAATTCCCTGGAGTTCGTTGATCACTCTGTTTGTATTGTCGATATCTTTTTTGTTGCCCATGATGGTAAGGTGGTTCCCACGAATGCTTGTTCTGATATTGAAGTATTTTTTCAGGTATTTTATGTTTTCGTCGCGTGGGCCAAAAAGGTTTCGAGCTACGTTGGTATCGTCAAAGGATAACCTCAGGTAACCTTCTTCAGTTTTTTCTTCCAATTAGTATGTTGTTGACCTCCAAGTTCCTTAACTTTGTGAACATAGTATAGCACAAAAAAGATATTTGCACTATAAGGGTATGAATCCTGTAAATTTGTAAATAAGAGTGCTTTCAGGTAAAATATCCTCTATGAACAAGGTTCTCATTATTGACGACGAAAAGCAAATTCTCGATAGTCTTTCCTCCATCTTGAGGGATGAGGGATTTCAAGTTTTTACAGCCAGGGAAGGCAGGGAGGGACTAGAACTCTTCGATACAGCCAGGCCTGAAATTGTCCTCCTTGATATCTGGATGCCCGGACTTGATGGTCTTCAGGTGCTCAAAATGATCAAAGAGAAAGAAAAAGAGGCCATTGTAATTGTCATATCAGGACATGGGACAATCTCGACAGCAGTTGAGGCCGTAAAAATGGGTGCATACGATTTTCTTGAAAAGCCCCTATCCATTGATAAGGTGTTGGAAGTGATTTCACGAGGGCTTGCCGGTGAAAACCAAAAAACAGAAGTTGCCGAAGACGTAAAGGTTGGTATTTCAAAAGGCCCTGATGTTTACAAACAAAAGACTATTGGAGAAAGTATCGTTGTGTACGGGGTTGGCCTGCATTCGGGGGTCAAGACCGGCATGATTCTCCTGCCCATGCCAGAAGGCACCGGGATTGTTTTTGAACATATACCTGATGGTGAACGAATCCCTGCACACATCGACTATGTGTTCTCGGTGGGATATGCATCTACTGTTAAAGGAAAGAACTGCCAGGTTCGCACAATAGAGCACCTTATGGCCACGTGCCATATGTTCGGAATCACCAACCTCCTGGTAAAGGTAAGCGAAGAGGTGCCCATATTTGATGGCTCAGCCCTTGAGATGTGTAATAATATTGAAAAAGCAGGAATTGTTGAACAAAAGGAAGGGGTAGAGCCTCTCAAAATAGACACAAAAATTGTTCTTTCCAACCCTGGTGACGGTCGTCACCTGTCTATCGAGCCCTCAAAAAGGTTCGAGGTTGAATATATCTTGGAACATCCCATGCCGATCGGCCGGCAGTCATACCACTTTGCAGGCAACAGAGATGATTTTTTACAGAATATTGCCCCTGCAAGAACCTTCGGATTTATCAAGGATTTTGAACGCCTTGCAAAGATGGGACTCGGTTCCGGCGGGCGGGTTAACAATGTAATCCTTCTGAATGATGAAGAGGTTGTTAACACCACATTGCGGTTTCCTGATGAGTTTGTTAGGCACAAGGTGCTTGATCTTATCGGTGATATATATCTCTTGAACAGGCCCGTTATAGGCAGAATCTCTGCAAAACAAACAGGTCATCTTGAGAATATTGCTCTGGTCAAGGAACTCCAGAAGATTTTTGTCGCAAAAAACGGTTTACAATAAACTCGGCAATCCCCTGAACATCATTCCGTGTGAAGATGGGAAGAGACGTTTTCACTGATTCATCAGTAACAACGGCAATAAGGTTTTTATCTCCGGTGCACACTGGTGTGGTCCCATCTTCTTTTTGACGGAATACCTCAATCTTAGGGATGTTTTCTTTCTTGAAGCCCTCTATGAGCAGGAGGTCAACATCATCATGTACATACCTGGTAATAATCTCATGAAGGGGGAGTTCTCTCGCAGTATCTTCAACAACCGCTACTTTACCGGGTGAGGCAATAATGCTTGTAGAGGCACCGGCCTGCTTATAACGGTATGTATCTTTTCCCGGTATATCAATATCGAAATCATGGTGATGATGTTTGATAACCGCTATCTTAAACCCTTTTTCACGGAGGGCAGGGATAAGCTTTTCAATGACAGTAGTTTTTCCAGTCTTTGATCTACCGACGAAGGCAAGGTAAGGTATGCTCTCTTTTACCATGGGGTTTAAAATTGTGATTGCCGGGAAAAGTAAAAATGAAATGCTATGATGACGAGAGCATGATTTATGCTCCCGTCAGCTATCAAGCTCGGGATTTCTTCAATGGGTTTCAGGGTTACCTCGATATCCTCATTGTCGTCAAGGTTTGTTTCGGACACTTTTTTCACGTTTCTTACGAGAAAGGTATGGCAGAGGTTGTTAAAAATGGCTGGGTTTGGATTCGTTGCACCCAAATATGTGACGTTATCTCCCTGATAGCCTGTCTCTTCAAGGAGTTCCCGCAGGGCTGCATTTTCCGGACTTTCATCATCTACAAGCCCGCCTGGTATTTCAAGGGTGATATTTTTTGATCCATGCCTGTACTGCTGGATCATTACCACCTGCTCATCCTCGGTGATGGGGATGATATTAACCCAGTCATTGGTGTCAATGACGTAAAACCGCCCGGCTTTCTTGGTTCTTGGAGACACAGATGTTTCCACATTAATTCTGAACACCCTGTAATCTCGGTCTACCTTTGAATCGATGAGGTCCCAGTCTTTTATCATGGCCTTTTCATTAAAAATACCATAGCCAGTGAAGATAATGCAAACCTATGGTTGTTTTTGAAAAAACAATGATGTTTGTTAAACCATTAAAGGCTCATACGCGTTTCTCAGTCACCTAAGACATCCTTATTTTTGGTGCTGAAGAATGTCAGAATTTCTGTGCCAAGTTGTCAAACAAGAGAGATAGAGTCAAATGTCATCAAACAGGAGCATGTACAGTGCTCCATTTGCCGACTCACCGGGTTCTTTTCTGGCAATAACGTGCCTCTTATGCGAATATGACATGCCTTTTTCTTCAACTTTCCTGCAGAGAACAAAGATAGATATCATTCCACCAGAATTCCTTGAGCAGGTTGTTCAGTGGAACTCACACGAGATTTTTCTGTCCCATCACTCGAAATACCGGTATGAACAGGAATCCCTGAAGGCCTGGATACAGGTTTGCCCGATCATAACCAGAAATAAGAGAGAGTTAAAAAACAGATTTTGTCCTGCCAAACAGGACAAAATCCTCTTTCTCAATATGTTACAGATCACTGACCAATTCGTCTAATATATTGATATAATTGATAATCTCAAATTTTTACATTCCGTTTTATTGTATGGCGCAATTTTTGATAGAGAGAAAAATATTCCATGCAAGTTTTGATCAGGAGGGATGGAGAATGGAAAGGCATTGTGTTTGTGGAGAATGTACGGAACACAGGAAGCATAAAAAATGCCTGCCGGTCAAGCGCGACCCGTTGACTGCATATCTTTCGGAACTATCAAAATATCCTGTGCTTTCCCTGAAAGAAGAACGTGAGGTTACACAGCTTGTTTACGAGAACCATGACCCCAGAGCGGTTGAGAAACTGACAGTTTCTAACCTCAGGCTTGTGGTTAAAATCGCTATGAGCTACTACAACACGTATCAGAATATTCTCGATCTTATTCAGGAAGGTAATGTTGGTCTTCTCCATGCCATAAAGAAATACAATCCCCACAAGGGAACCAAATTCTCAACATATGCGCAATTCTGGATAAGGGCTTATATCCTGCAGTATATAATGAGCTCATGGAGCCTTGTAAAAATTGGAACGACCGAAGGCCAGAGGAGGCTTTTCTATCGATTGAACAAGGAAAAACGGAGACTTGAGCATCTTGGGCTGAACCCTGCCCCTGCCACCCTTGCCCGTTCCCTGGGAGTAAAAGAGGAGGACATAATAGAGATGAATATTCGATTAACATACAATGACATATATCTTGACTCTCCTGTGAATGACGATGGAGTTGATACGATTATGGATTTACTCACATCCGATGAGGACGTGGAGTATGTGGTAATGGAAAAGGAATCGAAAAGAGTCCTGGATGAAAAAATTAAGGCGTTGAAGATTAATCTGAACGAGAAAGAGATATGCATACTTGATAACCGCATTATGGCAGATAAGCCGGAAACGCTTGAAGAGATAGGGGCAAGGTTCTGTATATCCCGGGAGCGTGTCAGACAGATCGAGCAGAGGGTCCTGAAAAAAGCCAGGACTGCCTTTAATGGAGATATGGCAAACCTGTGTCTATGGCAGCCACATAAAGGACCTGATGGAGCTAAAGCCCTCAACAGAAATTGATTCAAGATGAGGGGGGGGCTTAGACCCCAAAATGGCATTTTAAGGAACTCGCAAAATAACCTGATTTCTGAAGAATATGGTGGTTTGTTTTTTAGGGGTGAATCCGCTATACTTAGCAACAAGACACCCGGTTTTTTTATGGAAGCTGACACAACAGGCTTTCGGACTGAAATATGTGACTCCTCGCTGGTCTTAAACTGCGTGTTTGTGGAAAATTGGCTTTGTTTCGGTTAGCTGGAACACCTCGATGAGCACCACAAAATTACGAAGATTCCCTTCTAAATTCTATCTCAGCAGTATTCTTATTTTTTTGTTTTTTTTAGATGCATTCACTCTCTGGTTTGTAGCAAGAACCGATTACAAAAATACCCTTGATCGAACGAGAATTAGCCTTGAAAAAGCAGCCATCTCACTTGAAGAAAGAGTGAGACGAACCATTATATCTGCTGAGGCGACTCTGGATGGCCGCGCTATACGAATCCAGGAAAAAGGCATTCGTTCTATTATCTTATCAAAACAAGAGTGGGAGCGTTTCCGAACAGCTGCGGATGGCCTTTCAGATGCAGGATCTCTCTGGCTGTTGGATCACGAAGCTCGTCTTTTGTCGGATTCCACGTCTTATCCTTCACCGCAAATAGACTTCTCTGGAAGGGAATATTTTATTGCCCACAGGGATCTGGGCACCAGATTTTATATTGGACCGGTTGTAAAGGGTAGAATAACGGGGAAATACAGCTTCACTATTAGCCGCAGGCTAGAAAGCAAGGATGGGCGTTTTCTGGGCATCATTGTTGCTGCTATAGATACGGATGATTTTGCGAATTTCATGCGCAACGTTGAACTTGACGAAGAAAGTACGGTTATTGTTTTTCGAACCGATGGAGCCCTTATCCTGCGCCAGCCAATGAGTGATGAATTTCTCGGAAAGGATTTCAAACATCTCAAGCTCTTCAACATTCCTTTTGACAAAGAGCCTTCAGGATCGTATGAAGCCCGAGCTACAGGCGGTATTAAAAGGTTTATAGCGTATAGGAAGATTGACAGGTTGCCATTAGTGGTTGCGGCCACAACCCCTCTCGATCCTATTGTGAAAGGATGGAGGGAGCGGCTCAAGGTTTACTCGCTGATTGCCCTTGTCTTTTTTTTCGTGTTGCTTGGTTTTTCCTGGCTTGTCAGGAGAACCACGACGAGAGAAGAGAGAGAAAAAACAGAAGAGCTTTCTGTAATCAATCGATCACTCCAGAACGAAATTAATGAACGGAAACGGGCTGAAGGCGCACTGTTGCGAAGCATGGAACGGCTCGATATCATTTCTGAAACAGCAAATCAACTCCTTTTCAGTACAGAACCGCGGAAAATGGTAGAAACACTCTGCCGCAGAGTGATGGAGCACCTTGACTGCGAGGTTTTCCTGAACTTTCTTGTGGATGAGGAGATGAAGTGTTTACGGCTTAATGCGTATGCAGGCATTGAAGAGGAAATAGCCAACAGCATACATTTTCTCGAATATGGCGAAACAGTATGCGGGTGTGCAGCCAGGGATGCATGCCGGATAGTGGCAGAGAATATTTCCGCCTCATCCGATATTCAAACCGGCCTGATCCGCTCTTTGGGAATTACCGCCTATTTCTGTCATCCACTTCTTGTACAGGAGCAGGTTATTGGCACCCTCTCTTTTGGCACTCGGTCCCGCTCGACTTTTGCTGAAGATGAGCTTTCCCTTATGAAGATTGTGGCAGACCAGGTAGCAACTGCCATGGACCGGATACGCCTCCTCCGCCTAGAAAAAGAACGGGCTGATGAACTTGAGCTGCAGATAGCAAGGCGCACTGTTCAACTCAAACAACAGGCAGAATTGCTTAATGTGGCACAGGATGCGATTATTCTGACTGATATTGATGGAAAGATCATTTTTTGGAGCACCGGTGCCGAGAATACTTACGGATTTTCACAGGAAGAATCTATTGGTAGTAACATATATGACCTGTTACAGACAGAATCTCAGGTTCCCATCAGAGACATCATAAATACCGTTAAACACGAAGGACGCTGGGAAGGTGAACTTATTCACACCTGTAAGGAAGGGAGGAAGGCAACGATACACAGCAAGTGGATATTGCGGCAGAATGAGGTCGACGGGATAATGGAGATAATGGAAGTAAACCGGGATATTACCTCTCGAAAACAGGTTGAAGAAGCGGTGAAAGAGGAACGGGAACGGCTTTACAGTGTCCTCGAAACGTTGCCTGCCTATGTGGTTTTGTTAACACGGGACTACCGGATACCATTCGCCAATCGCATTTTTCGGGAGCTTTTTGGGGATCCTGAGGACAGGCAATGTTTTCATCATCTCTTCGGGCGCACAGGCCCCTGTGAAGGCTGTGAAACCTACAAAACCCTCAAGACCATTGAACCTCAACGATGGCTGTGGACCGGCCCTGACGGTCATATTTACGATATCCACGATTTTCCCTTTACAGATGCTGACGGTTCCACGCTCATTCTGGAGATGGGTATCGATATTACTGATCGCAAGCGAGCTGAAGAGGAAGTTCGGCTGGCAAACGCATACAATCGGAGTCTTATTGAGGCGAGCCTCGATCCTCTTGTAACCATTAGCGCTGATGGGAGGATAATGGATGTCAATGAAGCCACAGAGAAAGTCACCGGATGTGCAAGACTCCAGCTCATCGGTACTGATTTTTCTGATTACTTCACAAGCCCGGAAAGAGCCAAGGCCGGATATGAACAGGTGTTCAAAGAAGGGCTGGTGAGGGACTACGAACTCGAGATTCGCCACAGTTCAGGACATGTTACCCCTGTACTTTACAATGCCACGTTGTATAGAGACGAAACAAGGAAGGTACTAGGGGTTTTTGCTGCGGCCAGGGATATTTCTGCCCTGAGAAACGCAGAACAGGCTCTAAGGGAAAGCGAAGAAAGATATCGAATCGCTATTGAAAGCGCCTCCGACGGCATTGCTCTGGTTGTACATGACCTTCACGTATTCGTCAACAGACGGTTTGCAGAGATATTTGGCTATGAAGGTCCCAGCGAGATTGTTGGAAAACCTCTGTCAATCACTGTTCACCCTGATGACCTTAACAGAGTGTTGGAAATCAACAAAACGAGACAGGAGGGTAAATCAGCTCCTGCCCGGTATGAGTTTAAAGGCCTAAAAAAAGACGGTACCCTGCGAATCATTGAAGTTTCAGCAGTGAGAACAACCTATCTCGGAGAATCGGCGTCACTGTCTTACTTGAGGGATATTACGGAATATAAAAATCTTGAAGATCAACTGCGTCACTCTCAGAAGATGGAAGCAATCGGCACCCTTGCAGGGGGGATTGCCCATGATTTTAATAATATCCTGGCAGCAATTATCGGGTTTGCTGAAATGATTGAAGAGGACATTCCTCAGGGCAGACCAAAGCTTGAACACGTTCAAAGGGTGATTCGTGCGGCTTCTAGGGGGCGGGAACTGGTTCAGCAGATCCTCGCGTTTTCCCGGAAGACAGAACATGCCCGCAAACCTGTGTCCGTTGCCTCACTGGCGAGGGAGACGGTACAGCTCTTGCGAGCCTCAATTCCTACCACCATTGATATTCTGCTCGATATTGCCGCTGTCTCTGATACCATCCTTGCCACACCGGTTGAGGTGCAGCAGGTATTCATGAATCTTATAACGAATGCTGCCCTTTCCATGAACGAAAAAGGAGGGATGGTTCACGTGAGCATTACTGATGTTAACATTGAGCCCGATTCCCCGATACTCAACCCTGACATGGGCTCGGGGGAATACCTGCGGGTGGTTGTGAGCGATACTGGCTCAGGTATGACCCCTGATGTTATGGAAAGGATATTCGATCCCTTCTTTACGACCAGGGAAGTGGGCCAGGGCTCAGGAATGGGCCTTGCCGTTGTGTACGGGATCGTGAAGAGTCTTCACGGGAAGATCGAAGCCGAAAGCGAGCCGGGTGTTGGTTCAACCTTTTCAATATTTTTTCCAAAGGCAGAAGCTGGTTTATCAGCAGAGGAAACCGCCTCTGAACAGGCCCCTGGAAACAGCGAGCGAGTCTTGTTTATAGATGACGAGAAATTCCTTGTTGAGTGGGGGCAGGCGCAGCTGGAGCGAATAGGGTATGAAGTGACAGCTCTGGATAACAGTGTTGTGGCATTTGAGATCTTCCTATCTGACCCATCAGGATTCGATCTTGTGATTACCGATCAGACAATGCCTGGGATGACCGGGCTCGACCTCGCCAGGGAGATTTACAAAATAAGGCCGGATATGCCCGTCATACTGTGCACAGGGCACAGCGACGTTGTAACCACAGATATTATGAAAGAAGCAGGTATCAAGGAATTCCTCATGAAGCCCCTTACCAAAAAGGAACTTTTGGATGCCATACAGAGGGTGCTGCATAAGGAAGAATACAGCCGAAAGGATCCTGAAGTTCACGGGACGACAGGGGTATAATATGGGTGGCCCATGGCAGATATACTGATCATCGATGACGACAGTGATGTGTCTGATATGCTTGTTGAAATGGTGACAAGGATGAGCCATCGCCCTGAATCATCATTTACATTAAAAGATGCACGGCAAAAGATCCTCGCTAACGATTATGATGTGATTTTTTTGGATGTTAGACTCCCGGATGGGAATGGCCTGGATATTCTTCCCCTTATCAAGGACATGAGTTCTGTGCCAGAGGTCATCATTATCACAGGACACGGAGATTCTGACAGTGCTGAGCTTGCCATGAAAAGCGGTGTGTGGGACTTTATCCAAAAACCCTGTTCCCTCAGCTCCATGAGGCTGGTCCTGACACGGGCAATTCAGTACCGGGAGAAGAAGGGACTTGCCACAAAACCACCGGTTCTCCTCAAAAAGGACAACATAATAGGTAATAGCCCCTCACTGAGGGCGTGCTTTGATCTCGTTGCCCAGGCAGCACAGAGCGATATCAATGTACTTATAACCGGTGAGACAGGAACTGGAAAAGAACTGTTTGCTCGTGCCATACATGATAACAGCCAAAGGGCAGACAAAAGCTTCATCGTGGTGGATTGTGCTGCCATGCCAGATAATCTCGTTGAAAGCACGCTTTTTGGCCATGAAAAAGGAGCTTTTACAGGCGCGGATCGTTCGCGGGAGGGCCTTATCAAGCTGGCGCACAGGGGAACGCTTTTTCTTGATGAGATTGGAGAGTTACCCCCTCTGATTCAAAAGTCTTTTTTGAGGGTCTTGCAGGAACACAGGTTTCGCCCTATCGGCTCCAGCGGGGAAGAACAAAGCGATTTCAGGCTCATTGCAGCCACCAACAGAAAGCTTGACAGGATGGTTGCCAACGGTCAGTTCAGAACCGATCTCCTGTTCAGAATTCAGGCTCTTACAATAGAGCTTCCCCCCTTGCGAGAAAGAAAGGAAGATATCAAGGAGCTGACGATACACTATCTTAGAAAGTTCTGCGAAGGATACGGGGTTGCGATGAAAGGCGTTACACCAGAATTCTTTGACGCGCTTACTGGGTATGAATGGTTAGGAAATGTCAGAGAATTTGCCAATGCCATGGATACTGCAGTTTGCAGTGCTCTCCATGAGCCGACCCTTTATCCGAAACATCTACCGACTTACCTGCGTGTGAAGCTGGCCCATGCTGCCCTGAAAGAAACGAAAAAACCAGTCGAGCCTGTTCTTCCGGGTGGAGGGAAGATCGAGGAATTTACCACGTTGAGTTCATTCAGGGGGGATATCATCGATGAGGCTGAACGGCAATATCTGGTGGAACTGATTGCCCGAACGAAGAACAATGTCAAGGAGATCTGTCGGATTTCAGGATTGTCACGTTCACGTCTTTATGCTCTACTCAAAAAGCATAGACTCATTAAGGTGAAACCTTAAATAGATATTAGCTGAAAAAGGGCCCGGTGGCGTTCATGTCTTGTCCTGCAGGACTTAGTCTCGTTTTTCAGGACAACTCTCCTGTTATTATGTTTCAAATCTCAATTCCACAAATGCTAACTCACTGTAATCAGGGGAATAAAAAATAATTCAACTACCTCACATGAGTGGCGCGATTCTTGAAAAAGAAAGACCAAGGTCAATCTTAAGTTTGGGGAGGCAATCATGTCCAAAGGCTTTTGGAGTGAAATCAGCACGGGGCATCGTGTGGTTTCTATCAATGCAAATGTTTCTATTGACTGGGCGTTAGCCAGCCTGTGGAATAGAGCAGGAATTATCCAGACTAAAAAACAGGATGAAAGAAATGGTTTCAGCAGCGATCCAAAGACATCAAGAGCTGTTGAACAGGTGGTTTTGCCAGCTGTCGGGCCTTTCAAATCAGTAATGCAGCACGGGGCAGTTCTTGAAGAAGAAATAGAAAAAAAGGCGCTGGAACAGTTTTACCTCGGTCGCATTCAGGATTCGCATGCCCGTGGTGTAAATCTTGTTTACACGCTCATGATTCTCAATGGAAAGATGCCCATGAAAATGGAAGACTTTGATCTCAATGACATTCTCAGGGGTATCGTTCCTTTTATCTCTCCAATTATGCGAGATGATATTACAATCCAAGTTGATATAGCTGAAGATTCTTTGCCAATGAAGGGGGATATGAGATTTATAAAACAGGCTGTTGGAGAGTTGATCTTGAATGGAAGGGACGCCCTTCCTTTCGGTGGAACCATTGCTCTGGTCACGCGGAAGGTAAAGGTGAGAATGAACAGTCCTGATTCAGCTCAACATAAAATTGTCGAATGTGCATTACTCAGTGTTGTTGACACTGGCAAGGGGATAGACCCCCAACTGAAATCGCATATCTTTGAATCTTTCTTTACAACAAAACCAACAGGGACTGGTCACGGGCTTGGCCTTACACTTGTCAATCAAATTGTGCAGGCCCACAAAGGCTGCTTTAAAATAATAAGCAGAAAAGAGGAAGGAACGTCTGCACGTATGTTTCTGCCTCTCTTGGAGTCCACTATTGACATCAGGGGTCATGCAAGGTTAAAAAAAACAGCGGTAATGCAGTCCAACTACATCAAGGAGGTGTACAATGTTTAAGCCTAAAAAAATACTTGTACCAACAGATTTCTCAGATCATGCAGATAGGGCACTTGAGAAGGCGATCGATATTGCCAAAGAAGAGGGCTCCGAGATTATTCTTTTTCATGTAATACACGAAGATTTTCAGACCTGTGTTGTTGACTATTGCTTTACAGCGGATGAAATTGACGCTTTCAAAAAAAGGGTGTTTCAGGCGGCATCCGAAAACATGCAAAAACAACTGGACAAATTCCCATCATCCAAAGAGGTAAAGGTTTCCATCGAAGCAAGAAATGGAATTCCCTACGAAGAGATTATAAAGCTACAGGAAGAGAAAGGTGCTGATCTTATTGTCATATCTCCGCACGGACGTTCGGCAATTAAGGCTTTCTTCATGGGAAATGTGGCGAGCAGGGTACTGAAACACGCAAAGGGTGAGGTGCTATTGGTTAAGTGAAAAACAGGGATATTTCAGAAGAAGATTACCGGGTAGAACAAGGAGGTATTTCATGGTGAAGCCAAAAAAAATTTTAGTACCTACTGATTTTTCAGAGCACTCAAACAGAGCATTTGAACGGGCACTCGATGTTGCAAAACAGAACGACTCTGAAGTTGTTCTCCTCCATGTTATCGACCAGGACATCCAGGCGTGCACGGTCGATTATTGCTTGACTGAAGATGAAGTTACAAAAATGGAGAAACGCGTAATGGAAAACGCAAAAAATAGCCTCCATCAGATACAGACCAAGTTTCCTCTGTCTGGGGAGGTAAAGACTTCAGCTGAAGTGGTGCAGGGGATTCCCTACGAGGAAATCCTAAAATTTCAGGAGCAGAATGGAGTTGATCTCATCGTCATTGCGTCCCGCGGAAGATCAGCCATTGCAAAATACTTCCTCGGGAGTGTAAGCTCGAATGTTCTAAAAGGCGCGAAGTGTGAGACACTACTTGTGAAATGAGTGTTGAGGATTTCCTTTCCACCTTGAAGATAAATGGACAATTGTGTCTTATGGAGGGTCTGGTATGGGTAAGCAGTTCATGGGAGGCATTGCCTCAGACGTTGTGAAGAGAACTGATCACTCCCATCACGTCGCTCAGGTTGTGGATGCTGAACCTGCTGTTGTGGGCATAACCGGGCTGGCAGATTACACTAAGAAATATGAAATAAAAGGAGGATTATACCATGCCAGGAAAAACAGTGCAGACAGAAACCGCCGAGGCCTTTGGGCGTACATTTATTAAAGGAAATATCCCGGAGATTAACAGCGTGAGGTGTCTTGGGTGCAGGAATTGCGTTAATCTTTGCAAAAAGCTTGGTCCAAACGTTCTCGACATTGTGGATGGTGTTGCAAAACCGGTGAGGCCGCAAAACTGTATTGGTGATGGGGCCTGTATGCTGTCATGTCCCACTAAAGCCATTTTTCTTATGAGCAAATATGACCCGGCAGCACCGCCGGTTGCAGTTTAAGTGGCTGGTATCATAAAGCATAAACGGGAGTGCATACGTGAGATGTTGCCGTATGATATCCGCAGCACTATGAATAGTGGAATACAGTGTTATTGAAAAAATGATATCCATTATTGATGTGGAAGTTCCCATCATCGTAAAAACATGATTGGTTGATGAAGGGCTTACAAATGCATTTAAGGACTCCATGCATGGTCATGCAGACCGACGTCATCACAGCAAAGAGGAGGAAATCCCTTTCGCATATCCGGTGAGAAAGAAGCTGGCGGATGAACACCACAGATGATGAGAGTGCTTATGGAGGGGCGCAATTGGGAATGAAGAAGGTCAACCTGATGGAGCAGGACTAACCACAGGTTCTCAGTCCATTGGAGGTTAAAGACCACAGACAATCGGTAGTAGGTGATGGATGTTCTGGTGAGAGGCTCATTCCAGGCGAATCCTGTAAATCATTTCACCTTCCTTTTTCCCTGTTATATTAGAACGAAGGACCAGACCGAGGATGATTGTCTTCCCGTCTTTACTCCATGCGTTCTTTGCTACGATTGGGTGTGTTCCTTTCCACTCCTGGTCAACAAAGTTGGTGATGCGCTTGACAATTTTGCCATCCCGGTCCATGAGAAAGAGATCGGTGAAAAGGTTTCGCACGATAAAGTGACTGAAGCGCGGTCCGTCCTTTTTCCATGCATCGTTCATGCGTTTCTCATATTGTGGGTCGAAGTTGTTTGTTGTGAAAGCAATCAATTTTTCATCCGGCGAATAGGAGGCATAGTGCTCAAGGAAGTCTTTTGACCCGGTAAGGTTTTTCATGTTTTTTATGGTACCATCTGGATCGAATCTGACTTCATAAATATCAGCTCTGTAACCAGGATAGGGCAGTTCACCGTATCCTATATCTGTTGCTAAAAGTAGTTTTCCATCTGACGACCACCCCTGAGGTTTGAATGTAGCACCATCCTGTGGAGGGTGTACTTTGATATCGTAGATTCTCGTATCTTCCCCATTCACGTGGATCTTTGCGGTCTTAAGGAGCCAGCGTCCATTTGGATATTGATCAAACGGTCTGGAGCCTCCAATGCGCTCAGCCCAGGCGATCATTTTTCCATCTTTTGAAAACGTTGGAGAAAGGATGCCGCTGTTGATATCATGATTTGTGAATTTGGTAAGTTCGATCCATATCTTCCCGTCTTTACTGACGAGAAAAAGATTATTCCACCATCCTGTTTCCGGCTCTGCATTCAATCTTGCGCCAGGTATCCGTTTTTCCTGTTTCCAGCTAATGTTGTCCGGAATTTCTCCCTGGGTAATGAACCACTCGCCGGAAGGGTGCCAGTCTGAGGCGCCCTTATGAATTAAAGGAACTGTGGATAGCTTGAAACCAACCGCCCGTTGAGCATTACAACTGATACATACCTTGTCTGATTCAGGATTTATAGAATTTTCTCGAACTTTGAAAATCTGCAAAACGCCCTTTTCATCTTTTCTTAAAAAGAGAAGGTCGTTGGAATTGGGGTCCCATGCGTCAAAGGCAGCGTTATCTAAAAATTTTTCAACAGACGCTACGTTTATGGCGAGGGCATAGGGAAAACTGACAAAAAAGGAAAGAATGCAGAAAACCAGCATTTTCACCCATGGCTTCATGAAACAAAAAATGTAATGTCCGCAGTTACTTTTCATCATTTTCTTTGACAAAACAGGCTGTATTTCAATAGTGCTGATTACAGGTGCTGCAGCTAGTTATTAAAATACCACACATCAATTCATTTGTTCACTTAAATTCATCAGAAGAGGGCAACCGGTCTTGTCCTCGATTCTGACCCAGAATGTGATGCATTTCTCAATTTCATTGGTTTTGAACAGAAAATGAGATAGCATGGTTCAATACATCTATAAGCAGTGCCAACTGATACGACTATTCTGCATAAGCTACACGTATACTTGCTTCCCTCTTACGCGACTGGTTCTTCTCCGCTGGTTTAGTGGCAATTTTCCCTGATGGTTTTGCCGCCAGCTTGATTTTGCCGCCATTGCATTACTTCTGTTAGCTTTTAACTGCTTTAAATATTTATTGTATACATATCAGATATTTAATCAAGAAAAGTTTTCATAATTTTCATAAAAACCTCTTTCAGGGCTGATTTATAAGTTGAGCTAAATTGCTATGTTGGGAAATCCAATATGAGTTATAACTTTGTTGGGCCGAGGTAGTTACGATGGTTTAAAAAAATGGAACCATTTTATTGAAATAAATTGAACGAAAAAAAATATCGTGTTAATTAAGGTAGTATGGCACGAATGAAAAAGTTCATAATTCTTCTTTCTCTTCTGGGTCCTGCAATTATCACGTCAAATATCAACAATGATGCAGGAGGGATTGCGATTTATTCAATAGCAGGAGCACGGTATGGTTACAATCTTCTCTGGACCCTGATTCCCACTGTATTTCTCCTGATCGTCTATCAGGAGATGTCTGCAAGAATGGGAATGGTAACTGGCAAAGGTCTGGCAGATCTCATACGGGAGAATAGTGGTATCAGGGTGGCCTTCTGGGTCATGCTTTCCCTCTTTGTTACGAACGTTGGCAACACAATGGCTGAATTCTCGGGGTGGGCTGCGAGCATGGAGCTCTTCGGTGCCAGCAAATACATATCAGTGCCGATCGGAGCTTTTTTCGTCTGGTTTCTTGTGACGCGATGGAACTACTCAATCTTTGAGAAAATCGTTCTCAGTGTTTGTCTTATATACAGTACATACATAATTTCAGCATTTCTCGCGAAACCTGACTGGGGGGAAGTGATGCAGAAGACAGTCACTCCGAGCATTGAATGGAGTTCCGGCTATCTGATCATGATAATAAGTATCATAGGTACTTCCATCACACCATGGCAGCAGTTTTATCTGCAGGCCGGTGTTGTAGAGAAAGGTCTGAATGAACAGGATAGATGGGCTTCCAAAGTTGATGTCATAGGAGGAGGCATCATGATGGGTGTAGTGGCCTTTTTTATAATTGTCGCATGCGGAGCCACTCTTTTTCCAGCAGGCATACATATACACACAGCTGAAGATGCAGCCCTGTCATTAAAACCACTTGCTGGCAAGTATGCCTACATTCTATTTGCCATAGGGCTTGCAAATGCCTCGCTTTTTTCTGCATGCATTCTGCCCCTTGCCACCACATATTACATATGCGAAGCCATGGGCTGGGAAACAGGCACAGGAAAACGTTTCAAAGAAGCACCCCAGTTTAATACTATTTTTACGATCATTGTTATCTTAGGAGCTTCAATCATTCTTATTCCAAATATACCTCTCATAAAGGTCATGTGGTTTAGTCAAATCATAAATTGCTTGCTTCTGCCCTTGATCCTGATTTTCATGCTCATGCTGGTGAACAATGAAGAACTTATGGGTGAGTACCGGAATTCTCACTGGATGAACATGGTGACTTATGTCAGTACCGGTCTTTTGATTGGACTTAATCTCATTCTGCTTTACAATACCTGCATTGATGCAATGAGGTGAAGGCTTTTTATCCTTTTCTTTCCATACTTTTTTAGGTAGAATGATACCTATGATACCAATAAAAATGTTCCGTGAAAAGGCACCACTGATATTCGCGACAGTTTTTCTTCTCTTGTCATTTGCTGGAACCAATAATGTCCATGCTATTGGAGACCTGGGTATTGTTGTGGAGAAGATGAGCGGTTCTCCCGGCGAGATCAAAAAATGTAGTGTTTGTGGTAGATATATGAAGGTTGGCAATATCCCTAAGGGTGCAGAGGCAACGATCAATAACATTTTGCGAGAAAGTTTTTCAGAACGAATCGGAGGGTATGGGAAGGATAAAAACAACGGTAACTATGTCCATCTCCTGATCTATAGATATGAAGAGAGGATAGGTGGCAATCTTGGTGTTGACAAACCTGCTGGTGCTGGCTTCCATATGCATCTTATAGAAAACAACGTGCTGAAAAGAGTGTTTACCTTTGATGAGGATCAAGAAGCTTTGTCAGAAAATCTATTTAATTTAGGAAAGTTTCTCAGAAGAGGCGCAAAATGGCTCACCGTTGAAGAACTTTGCCGGGATGCCATCAGCCGGGGGCTGGATATAATTCTTGAGGACTATAGATGAAGACTCTGTTCGCCATGGACCTCATAGATGGCGAATGCGTCCGTTTAGTCAAAGGCGATTTTTCGAAAGTCACTGTCTACAGTAAAAATCCAGTTGACAAGATCGAAGAACTTGTGCAACGGGGTGCCAGGGATTTCCACATCATAGATCTTGATGGCGCACGAACAGGCAATCGTGTTAACACAGAGATTATCCTGAAGATTCGCGAGAAAGTGCCGGGCTATATGGAGGTAGGGGGTGGCATAAGGCGTGAAGAGGACATCAGAGACTATACCTCTGCAGGCATCAATGGCATTATAGTTGGAACGCAGGCCCTTGAAGATGCCCTCTTTTTTGCGAATCTTGCCACATACAACAATATTGTTCTTGGTCTGGATGTGCTCGATGGAAAACCTATGGTCAGGGGATGGAAGAGCGCCATAAATAGGGATGTTCAGGAAATACTGAATGAGGCGAAGCAGGTTGGCATTATGGCAATTCTCTGCACAAATGTTGCTAAGGATGGTATGCTTGCAGGACCGGACTACGATGGCATGAAAAAGATGATGCAGTTGACAGACATCCCTCTTATTGCAAGTGGTGGCGTTACTCATATTGACAATGTGAAGAAACTCAGAGATCTTGGAGTATGGGCTTCAATACTTGGTAAGGCGGTCTATGAAGGCCTGATAAAGGTGGAAGAAGCCATACAATATGCTGATTAAAGGATCACTTCTTAATGCAAAGGAACATGAAGTGCAAATGAACAAAAAACACTATTTTCTCGATATAATTGTATCTCATGACACAGAAGTGGAGATACAATATGAACATCATTTCAGTATGTCGAGTATAAAAAACGCAAAGTAAGGGATGGAAGATACAATGAATCAAATAAAGTGGGATGAAAAGGGGCTTGTTCCTGTTGTTGTTCAGGATATAAATACGAAAGATGTGCTCATGGTTGCATACATGAATCAAGACGCATATGAGTTGACTAAAAAAACAGGCAAAGCCCATTATTACTCCAGGTCGAGAAAGAAACTTTGGCTGAAAGGTGAGACTTCGGGGCATTTCCAGGAAGTAAAATCAACCTATATTGATTGCGATAACGATACCCTGCTTATTATGGTAGATCAGAAGGTTGCCGCCTGCCACACAGGATTTTGGAGTTGCTTCTACAGGGTCTGGAAAGATGGTTGGAATATAGTTGGCACAAAGGTTTTTGATGACAAAGAGGTCTACGGCGACAAAAAATAATGTCTTTCACACCTTTGTGACGCTTGGCCCAATTGGTTATTTACCTTATGCGCCCGGAACATATGGATCAGCCCTTGCGTGCCTTCTCCTCTATTTTTTGCCCTCAGTTTTTGCTCATCCTCTCTTCGTCTTCATTTTTATAGTTGTCACCCTGATTGTATTGAATAACCTTGCTTTTGAGGGGAAAGATCCCCGATATATCATCATCGATGAAGTGGCTGGTATGTTTGTCACTATGGCTGGCCACAATATTACACTTTTCAGCCTGTTAGCAGGATTTGTTCTCTTTCGGTTTTTTGATATTAAAAAACCTTACCCCATCAAACGGGTAGAGACACTCAGGCAAGGATACGGTATTGTAGGGGATGATGTTGTAGCTGGAGTTTTTGCAAATATTATTATAATCATTGGAGAGAGGATACTGACATGATAGAAGCAAAAATAGGGAGAATCCTCAGGGAAAGACGCATGAAGATAGCGGTTGCAGAATCTTGTACGGGTGGTCATATAGCAAACAGAATTACCAATATTCAGGGTGCATCAGACTACTTCGATATTGGATTTATTACTTATAGCAACGACTCGAAAGTACTATATCTCTTTGTTCCTGAAGGGGTATTAACAAAAAATGGGGCTGTGAGTGCTGAAGTTGCAAAGGCCATGGCAGAAGGTCTCAGAGAGACCACAAAAGCACACATTGCTCTTTCCGTGACCGGAGTTGCAGGGCCTGGTGGTGGAACCCCTGAAAAACCGGTAGGTACAGTATTTGCTGGTCTTGCATCCAAAGATAGCACCGTTGTGCGCAAATTTCTTTTCAGTGGTGACAGAATCTCCATCAAGGAGCAAACCTCTGAAGAGGCCCTGAAGCTTGTGCTCGATTATTTGGAGGGTAGGTTGAGTTGAGGGTATTTCTTGCCTTGGAAATTTCTCCCACTGTTAAGGAATACCTTCAAGGGATCATAAAGATTATGGCATCACGCATTACGGGTGTCAGGTGGGTAAAGAGCGAAGGACAGCATATTACCCTAAAATTTTTCGGTGAACTCGATGAAGCCATGGTAGAAAACATAAGAACGAGACTATTAAGTATTGATGATAAGTTTGAGCCTTTTGAGGCAACCATTAAAGGCATTGATGCTTTCCCAAATAAAAGAAGGGCCCGAGTAATTGTGGTTACCCTTGAAAAGGGGGTTGACATCGCAAAAGCGATATTTAATGATATAGAAGTTGCACTTTTGCCCCTTGGGTTCGAGGGTGAAAAAAGAGACTACACCCCCCATATAACCCTTGGGAGAAAGAAGGAACAGAGTCCTATTCTTGAACGCGACATTCCAGACTTGAATGGTATGAGATTTATTGTTGACCGGCTTGTCATGTTCAGAAGTACCCTGACCCCGCAGGGGGCGATCTATTCTCCACTGTGGGAAATAGGTTTTAAAAGCAGAAAAAGCGAGACGGGCGGGAATGACGAAAAAACTTAAAAAACAGTGATGCAGTGAAGCGTGATCGGAATTGGATTAAAAACACAGAGATCACAGATCACCGATTACGCGTTACGCGTCACGGATTTAACTGAGAGCTATCAGCTTGGAGCTTAAAGTTGTGAGCTGAATTTAAAAACTGGAGGTCGTATGGCTGCGAAAGAAGAAACCGGCAATAAAGCAAAGGCGATAGACATGGCGGTAACCCAGATAGAAAGGCTATTTGGAAAGGGTGCAATTATGAAACTCGGTGAGAAAGCCCTGGAAGAGGTCCCGGTAGTTTCCACTGGTTCGATGGCACTGGATATGGCCCTTGGCATTGGAGGGCTTCCCCGGGGCAGAGTAGTGGAGATCTATGGTCCGGAAGCATCAGGAAAGACAACCCTTGCCCTGGAAGTTGTAAGCGAGATTCAAAAAGGGGGTGGGACGGCGGCCTTCGTTGATGCAGAACATGCCCTTGACATAAGCTATGCAAAAAGAATTGGGGTGAACACAGATGACCTCCTTATCTCTCAGCCTGATACAGGCGAGCAGGCGCTGGAAATCACAGAAATCCTTGTAAGGAGCGGAGCAGTAGATGTAATAGTCGTCGATTCTGTAGCTGCCCTTGTTCCTCGCGCTGAGATAGAAGGGGAAATGGGTGATGCCCATGTGGGACTGCAGGCAAGGCTTATGTCACAGGCATTACGAAAGCTGACAGCCACCATAAGCAAATCACTTACAACAGTAATATTCATAAATCAAATACGGCAAAAAATAGGCATTATGTTTGGCAACCCTGAAACAACAACAGGAGGAAATGCCCTCAAATTTTATTCATCGGTAAGGCTCGATATCAGACGAATTGGGGCTATCAAAGACGGTCAAGATGTAGTGGGAAGCAGGACGCGGGTGAAAGTGGTAAAGAACAAGCTTGCCCCACCCTTTAAAGAGGTTGAATTCGATATTATCTTCGGGGAAGGGATTTCAAAGGAAGGAGAAATGGTAGATCTGGGTGTAGAAGCAGGCGTCATAGAGAAAGCAGGCGCCTGGTATGCCTACGGTGAAACGCGCATAGGCCAGGGGAAGGAAAATACCAAGGAATATCTTAAGAAGCACCAGGAGGTTGCGAAAGAAATTGAAAATAAAATACTCGAACATTACGAAATGAAAAAGGCTGAACAGTGAAATCAAACGAAATCAGAAAGAAATTCTTAGAGTTTTTTAACGAAAATGGCCACACTATTGTGTCAAGCTCATCTCTTATTCCTGATAAGGACCCCAGCTTACTCTTTGTGAATGCCGGTATGGTGCAGTTCAAGAACCTCTTCCTCGGCATTGAAAAGCGTGAATATGTTAGAGCCACAACCTGTCAGAAATGCGTTCGTGCCGGTGGCAAACATAATGATCTTGAAAACGTGGGTAAGACCCTGAGGCACCACACTTTTTTCGAGATGCTTGGTAACTTCTCCTTTGGAGATTATTTCAAAGAAGATGCAATAGCTTATGCATGGAAGCTTTTGGGGGATATCTATCAACTTGACAAAAAAAAGATGTGGATAACGGTTTACAAAGATGATGATGAGGCAGCAAAAATATGGAAAAGCATCGGTATCAGGGAAGACAGGATCGTAAGGCTCGGAGAAAAGGACAATTTCTGGTCAATGGGTGAAGAAGGACCATGCGGGCCATGCTCGGAGATTCTCTATGACCTGGGAGAGCACGTGGGATGCAAAAGACCATCCTGTGCAGTAGGGTGTGACTGTGATCGGTTCCTTGAGATATGGAACCTTGTCTTTATGGAGTTTGATCGGTCTGGGGATGGCAAAATGACGAAACTCCCCCGTCCATCAATCGACACAGGTATGGGTTTGGAGCGCATAGCCTCTATTATGCAAGGAAAACTGGGTAATTATGAGACAGACCTATTCCGGCCCATTATCACGCGACTCGAAGATGTTTCCCACAATGTGTACGGTGAAAATGAAAAGACAGATATTGCCATGCGCGTCATTTCAGATCACATACGGGGCGCTACCTTTGTTATCAATGACGGTGTCCTTCCTTCAAAGGACGGACGGGGCTATGTATTGCGGAGGATTCTGCGGAGGGCACTTCGATACGGCAAGAAAATAGGTATTGAACGGGAGTTTCTTTCTGACCTTTCGTCAACAGTGGTAGATATCATGGGAGATGTTTATCCTGACATCAAAAATAATCACCCTTACATTGTCCGTGTCATAAAGGGAGAAGAGGAAAGATTTATTGAGACCCTCAGCACGGGCATGAAAGTCTATGATGAGTTTGTAGATGAGATATCATCAAAAGGCGAATCCGTAATGTCAGGGGAGATGATTTACAAGCTGTACGATACCTTCGGATTTCCCCTTGATATTACTACAGAGATGGCCCAGGAAGACGGGCTTTCCATGGATATGGATGGTTTTGCTCGTTCCCTGGAGGAGCAAAAGGAACGATCACGAACTTCTTCAAGAATAAAGGGCGAGGGCCTTGATCAAGTCCATGTGTCAGTCTTGAAGCAAGGTATTTCCAGTGAATTTCTCGGATATGACATGGTTCGCATTCCTGAAGCCAGAATCATCACCCTCATCAAGAATGATACGATGGTCGATGAGATCAGGGCAGGAGAAACTGGGGAGGCGTTTTTTGACCAAACACCTTTTTATGCAGAGAGTGGTGGTCAAGTGGAAGATGAAGGTACGGTAGATTGGACTGGCGGCACGGCACGAGTAACCGCAGCCAAGAAGATTAAAGAAGACCTCTTTTCACACACCATAGTTGTCGAGAAGGGCATCCTGAAAAAAAACCAGGTAGTGGACTTGTCCATCAATACTGAAAGAAGAAAGAGCATTGCGAGAAATCATACGGCCACTCATCTTCTCCAGTATGCCCTTCGGCAAATACTTGGCGACCATGTAAAGCAGTCTGGTTCCCTCGTTGATAAAGACAGGCTTAGGTTCGATTTTACCCATTTTCAGGCAATGGATGAGTCAGAGGTTGCAAGGGTCGAAGATATCGTCAATGAGAAGATCATGGAAGATATTGATGTGTGTACGCAGAAAAAATCGAGGGAAGAGGCTATGCGTGAAGGTGCCACAGCCCTCTTTGAAGAAAAGTACGGTGATGAAGTACGGGTAGTGAGCATCAGCGACTTCAGCGCTGAACTCTGCGGAGGGACCCATGTAAGAAACACAGGTGAAATAGGCAGTTTTTATATTGTCAGCGAAGGTTCCTTAGCCTCCGGTGTACGCAGGATAGAGGCTGTGACAGGGAAAAGTGCTTTAGATTACAAAAGAAAGATGGATGCGACCATCAGGGGGATTGCCCGGGTTGCCAACACAGAACCGGAACGTGTTAGGGAGCGGATTGAAAACCTTGTGGCAGAACTCAATGCCCAGTCACGGGAGATGGAGAAGTTAAAAGATGAGCTAACCGGTTACAAGGTGGAAGATGCTATTAAAGGGGCATCGGAAAAGGATGGTGTGAAAGTTGTTTCATTGTTCGTTCCCAATGCCAGAGCTGAAGATTTGAGAAAAGTTACCGATATAATAAGAGACAGGGTTAAAAGTTGTGTTGCTGTGGTTGGGACAAGAGATAATGTTAAAGGGATGGTCATTGTTGCAGTGAGCAAGGATCTACTCGGTAAATACAATGCAGGGAAAATGATGAAGAAGATGATGGAGCACTATGGCGGCAAAGGCGGAGGTGGTCCACAGATTGCACAGGGCGGTGTACCGGGGGATAAAATCAAAGCTGCATTAAGCTCTGTGATTGAACTGATGGATAACTAACACATTTGGGTGAACAGTTATGAAACTGTACGCAGAAAATATTCGTAGTGTCAGTTTGTTTTCCACTTTAAGCGACCAGGAGCTTGAGATGGTTGCTAAAATTGCATTTGTGAAGACCTTCAATAAAGGTTACATGGTTTTTGAAGAGGGAGAAAAGCGAGACACCCTTTATATTGTCCTCAAAGGAAGAGTTAAAATCTCTCTATACGATGAGGATGGCAGGGAGTATATTCTAGATATCATCAGTAAGGACGGGTTCTTTGGTGAGCTTTCCCTTTTTGAAGAACTGTCGGGCTTTGCAAATGTCATGACCTTGGAACATTGTGAACTGCTGGTGATTCGAAGAAAGGACTTCATGGGGATTCTCAGAGACAACAATGATTTTGCCCTGAGCATGATTAAAGAGCTTTCGAAAAGGCTTCGTGCAGCAAACGAAAAGCTGAAAAGATTTGCTTTCCTTGGAGTCGAGGGTCGTATCCTGGAATATCTGATGGATATAGGTCAAAAGTCGGGAATAAAAGTAAAAGACCGTATTATTATTGAGAGCGGACCTACTCAGGTTGAGATAGCGAGCGCCTGCGGCTGCTCACGAGAAACAGTTTCGAGAATGATTAAGAGCCTCGTAGAAAAGGGTCGTCTTAGTGTACTTAAAAAACAGTACACCATTCGCCCGGTTTACGAACCTATGTGAAGAACACTGCTACAAATCTCTATTCCGAATTAACACTTGATTGCCGTCATCCATACACCAATCCCTAACGTCAAAAATGAAGTCATTTTTTCACCAGGCTTGTTTGCCAGGATGGAAGTATAATTATTGCCAGCTCATTCTCCCCGAAGACCATATGTAAACGACGTAATGCTATGGATCCAGATATGTTATGACAAAATTTGTCATAGCCACAAAAACTATCTATATTTTTTGTAATGCTGTTGTTTAAGCCTTTCCGGGTGTTTTGCCGGATTCCTGAACAAAGATACAAAACTCAATCAACAGAGAATGCCCAAAGCTCAACGCCATACAAACCCTTGAAGGTGTTATCCTTAAAGACAGTCAAGTCTGTTTTCCCTTCAGATGGAAACCATTCAAGGTTGTTCGCATTGTAATCCAAGGGAATTAAGCCCCCTCAGTTTTGATCGGTCAGCCTTTTCTTTGCCTCCTCAAGCAACTCAATTGCCCGCCCAACCTGATCCACTGTCAATGTTACCCCAGCCTGGGTAGCAATCAAGCGCCCATCCACGTTCAGATGATGCATTCTGAAGTCTATCATTTTTGTACCTTTTAGCTCCCGCACCGTTACAAGTAATTTTTCATGTTTCTTGTTGTCGATTTTTCCAATTAGCATAGTATCTCCATTTGGTTGGGCACATTAGCCAATCAAGCAGAAGAAAGATCCGTACCTGCATAGCCCTGTCCCCACGTTTCCTGATCTGCAATGCCTTTTTAGTTCCCTGAAGTTGGTTCCTTTGGGCCCATCGAGTGCATGTATACCCTTGACAGGACACACAAAAGCGCCTCGAAACCCCCAATTTTAAGGTTGACTGCCTCTCAGGCCATGTTAATCAGATGGTTTTGTTCTTCAAACACCAGTCTTTTCCCTGTTGTGGCCCCTGGCTTTGCCACACCCGTGATCAACTGCCCTCCTGCCAAGGACGGACTCAATTTCCCGGCATTTGCTGTCTGCTAATCCTGTCAGACTTATTTTGTAACGCCTTTGGATTCCTTTTCCTTCTTTTCTTTCAAATTATCTGCGAGTTTGCGAGCTTTCTGTTTTTGCCGCTTATCTTTATTTTTTTTACCACCTCTGTCTCCCATTTTTACCTCCTGACATGGTTCTCGCCAAAAGACGAGTGATCGTGTCTCCATGGCACCTGCTAACGAAAGCGATAAGAGAATATTGTACCTATACACCTTATAGATTTATACATCTTGTCCGGAGATTGCCTGACATTCAAAAAAGTTTAGTCCTTTTCGTAATGACAAACATCGTAGTTTTCTCCGGATTTAGCTTAAATCCTGGAATATTATAGGGTGTGGAAACATTGCCTGATTATTCTAAAAATTTACCACCTCTCTCTCCATCCCTCTCCGGCTGATACACGATCTTAAGGACCTTGAGCCGCTTCGTTCCTGCCGGGACCTCCCATTCAATCAGGTCACCCTCTTTATACCCGAGGAGGGCAGTGCCAATGGGAGCAAGAACAGAGATTGCGTTCTCAACCATGCCCACCCTATTCGGGAAAACAATGGTGTATGTCTTCTCTTCCCCTGAATCCATGTCTTTTACCTGTACAGTTGAGTTCATGGTTATGATGTTGGGCGGAATTTTTTTTGGGCTGACGACATTGGCAGAGGATAATTCATCTTCAAGGGTTTCCAGGTGTGCAGCATCCATGGTGCTTCCTATCTTGATAAGATGCTCCAGTTGCTCTGCGTCATGCTCGGTGATATATAGGTATCGTGCCTTGTTTTTCATAGCGCCCTCCTGAGGGTTTATTCTCTACTCATCATCTCTGAGTTCCTGAACGTATTGTATAGATTTTGATCCAGTGGGTAATCCCATGAACCTGTCCGGTGCACAATCCTGCCTCCGAAGCCTGATTTGAATCGGTAGAGTCCGAAGAAAGGATGGGCAGGATCTTTTGTGGGTGAGATTGCCCCCATGTCATAAACATGGCATCCTTTTGAGCGGGCGAGGCAAATGGCAGCCCACTGAACTGCATACGGGCCCATAAGGTTTCTTTTTTCGCTCGATGACGCACCAAAGAGGTATGTTGCTGTTTTGCCACTGATAGTGATGATGGCACAGGCAAGAAGGTCGTTGTCATGGGCAGCGATGAGAAAATGAACCTCTGGTGAATTGGCTTCCTCTGGCATAGGGGAAAAAAGTGCAAGGAAACTGTTATACCCGCACAGATAAAAACCATCCCGCATTGCTGTTTGCCGGTACAGGTCGTAGAATTTGGGCAACATCTCCACAGATGCCGGAAAGACATGTACCCCTCTTTTTTTTGCAAGGCGTATATTGTACCGGGTCTTGGGCTTCATGGAGTGGAGGATTTCTTCTTCCGAAGGCGTGATGTCGACCACATAGGCATCTGCGAAGGTCATGTTGGTAACCGCTTTCCTGAGGTTCCATGTTTGTGTTCCGAAATTCATGCGCAACTCCACCAGCCTCGTTTCTGGAGGAGCAGAGTACTCTCCCTGAGCGATATCCCTGGCATAGTGGGACTCCCAGGGAAGGTCATACCGGATGAAGGTGGGTTTTGGGTCGAGATATTTTACCAGTGAACAAGACATGGTTTCAAGAAAACGACCATAATCTTCGGGTTCGGGACCGTATTCTGGACCCTGGGGAACATAGGCGGCAGAAAATTTATTCCCGAAATTCTTAGCGAGGACAAGGACATCGCCACTGTGTCCCGATGTTGAGAAATCGAAGGCAAGTGCCTTCCAGCCCAGGCGGGATTTTACCTGACTCCAGTAGGCTGTCTGAAAAAGGATGTCTGTGGGAAATAGCCCATACACCTCCTTAGGTCGCAAATCCAATTGCATAGCTCTGTCTCTCCCTGCCGTGACTTTTATGCCTCTTCCATGATCATCTCAATCATAACCTGGGGTTTGCTATCTGATCTACGGATGAGGGTGGATACAAGATGTGCAGTAAAAGAAGTCCCATTCTTGCGGATATATCGTTTCTTGAGGTCGAAGGAAACACGCTTTCCACTCTTAATTTTCAGATAGGCCTCTTTCTGTTTCTCTACGTCTTCGGGATGAGTAAACTGTGAAAAAGGCATCCCTATTAACTCCTGCCTTGAGTATCCCAACAGGTTTTGCATTGCTGGATTGCTTAACAGTACCTTGCCATCGTCTATTTTTACGACTGACATGCCGACAGGGGCCCGTTTGCACGCCGAACGAAATTTGAAGGGGGCAATAGACATGGGTTGGTCGCCAGCACGATTCTGTGTTAAGGAAAGAAATGAAAAAATGTGTTCCGGGTTTGCAAGGGCTGTATCGTTGTCATTCCTGGTTAGAATTGGTGCCGCTTCCGTGCCCTGAAAAAAATCTCTGGTGGTTTCCATACTTACCTCCTCGATATATATTCTCCTGCGAGCCAACCTCCTTTCTGCATTGGTTACATGCATAGCGATTTGTTCACGAGAGGCAATTGCGCTAAATAACCCCCCTGATGGATCCCTGGTGCTGCACACCACTTCATGCCATGGTGTCGTGCTTGTGATTTCGAACCTCATCGGTCATATCGAGATATTCCACCATACGATATCCATTATTAAGCACTTTGCTTAACGGGACTGACCGGTCCATATCCTCCCTTGTGTCCTGACTCCCTTTAAAAATCACATACTGTCCCGTGACTCCTTGTTGAAGCACTACGAATTTGCAGCCGATATTATGAAAATGGTTGACCCACCCTCGCAAACTCTCCTTAAACCTCTGGGGCTTATTAAAAATGAACCCAGAAAAACTATCCTGTTCACACCGATCCTTCTCGTTTTCCATACGTTACTCCTCCCCATGGTGTAAATGTGTTAATGTAGGCTGTAAAGCAATCCATGTGCCATAGAACTGGTATTTTTTATTCATGGTATGGGCATCCATTTCCTGTTTTTTGCGCTCCATGTTATAACCCATGAGCAGCTACCAAGTGGTGGCCCCCATACCAGATCAGAAGAATAACTGTCTTCATATATATACCAGCTTGGATCCTTCATTGCAGATGCAATCTGGGCGATTCCAGAATGGTCATTAGCCCGTGTGCATACCCTTCGTCTATGTCTCTCAATACATGATAGCCAGCAAGCGCTTCCCCCCTGTTTCCTGTCACTACATGGGCTATTGCAAGGTTAAAACGGGCTTCAAGGTGGTGGGGGTTAATTTCGAGCAACTTCCCGAGCGTATCGATGCAATCACCGTAAAAGCCGAGACGCCGGTAGGCAACAGCAAGCCTCAGGTATGCTTCGTAGGTGAAGGGATCTGCGGAAATAGCCCGTTGGAATTCTTCTGCAGCTTGCTTATGGCACCCCATAGTTGCTAGGTCCATGCCCCTGTTCATGTGTTCCTTTGCTTCTATGCTTTTTTCTTCTTCAATCTCAGCAACTGGCTCTGACTGGTCTGAAATTAATCTTCCTCTCTCATCAAATCTCTTTCTGTGGGCCACCCTCCCTTCAAGGCATAGATCTATGCACTGTAGCTCCCCTGTCTCATAATATTTGATTGAGTTTCCCTCTCTTATCCCATCTCTGAAGATGCTTTTTTCTCTGGGCATCCCGTTCTGAAAGTATGTACAGTAGTCTCCGTCCAGCTTACCCTCATTAAAGTATGCCAGAGTATCAAGAGTTCCGTCTTCATAATACCTTTTAAGCTCCCCATGGAGTCTGCCGCTTTTGTATGTACATTCTTCTTGGATCGTGCCGCCTTTGTAAAATGTTTTCATAGGGCCATGGAGTAGGCCGTCGATGAATTCTTGTTCCATCCAGATTGCACCATCAGGGTAAAATGTGTGACTGCGGCCATGGGCCCTATTGTTTGCATATGTGAAAACCCTGTGCAGGGTTCCCACCCAATAATACTCCAATACAGTGCCATCCGGTATGGTGCCTGTCATCACGAGCTGAAGCCCGTTGTCGCAGAGAATTTCTTTGGCAATCTCTTTACCATCGGAAAAGTATGTGATGATTTTCATACCGTCACAGTTGTAGCCGGTTGGCACCCGTGTGACTTCTGGTGTGTAGTCTCTATGTGTCATGGTCCACCCCCTGCTGTCGTTTTTGCTTCACGATCCTTCCTGAATAGCTTTCAAGGCTCGCGTAACTGCTTCGTGAAGCTCAGGAACCTCTGGTGCCTTGAGAATGTCTTTCATGACCCGCAAAACTGATGCCCCCCGAAAGGTAGGATAAGCCATGGTTTGCCGCACCTTCCTTGGCACAACGACTCGAAGGGCGTCAGCTGCAAGGATTCGGGCATTAATGGACGTGTTTCTGTTTGTCATGACAGCACAGATGTTCTCAATGAAGTCATCTGTGGGCTTTCGGATATCTATGGCAAATTCCAAAATCCTTTCCTTAAGCCTCCAGTTTCCATCTTGCCTGAGGGCTCTACAAAGGAACTGCTGATGCTGATCAAGGACAAATGAATTTTTCAACTCAAGAAGTCTGTCATAAGTAATTTGAAAATCCCTGTGTTTATCAATAAAACGTATATTCATTCCCTCCTCCCTTGGCTCGATATCAGTTAATAAAGCAAATAACATGCCCAAGAAAAAGTACATTAAATACAGGTAAGTGGAGTTATTTTCGCTTAGAAGTATGGTTAAATCGGGGGATACAGAAAAAATATTCCCAGAACTGTGTTGCTTTTTGCAGCCTATGTTGCATTATGCAACGATTTTCAATCTCTGCATCATCCGCCAGAGAGAGGTACGATTAATACCCAGGATCTCGGAGGTCTTAACCTTGTTTCCGCCTGTCTTCTCAAGGACTTCTATTATATATGCCCTACCGACTTCCTCAAGAGTCCTCAGGTCCTCCTCAAGTACCACCGGAGATCTATTCAGGGAACTCCGTATTTTCTCAGAGAGACTATCAACGGTAATTTCGTCTGTTGTTTCAAGGAGTGTAGCCCGTTCGATTACATTTTCGAGTTCCCGTACATTCCCAGGCCAGTTATAGCCTTCAAGCATCTGAAGCGCCTCCTTTGATATGCCGGTTATGGTTTTGTTGTTTTCAGCCGAGTACTTTCTGAGAAAATGGTTTGCAAGGGCTGGAATATCTTCTTTTCTCTCCAACAGGGAGGGCAGCCGTAGGGAGATTACGTTGAGACGATAGTAAAGATCAGCTCTGAATAATGATGTCTTCATTAACTCTTCCAGGTTTTTGTTTGTAGCTGCAACAACCCTGACATCAACCTTTTTCCGTGCTGTCGAGCCCACTGGCTGAATCTCTCCGTTCTCCAAAACCCGGAGCAATACCTGTTGCAGGCGAGGGCTTATGTCCCCGATTTCATCGAGGAAAACTGTACCACCATCAGCTGTTTCGAACACACCCAGTTTATCCTTTAGAGCCCCTGTAAATGCACCTTTTACGTACCCAAAGAGCTCGCTTTCAAGGAGAGACTCTGTGAGGGCCGCACAATTAACAGGAAGAAATGGTTCTCCAGAACGGGTACTGTTGTAATGGATAGCTCTTGCCACAAGCTCCTTGCCCGTCCCAGTCTCGCCCAAGATCAGAACGGTTGCTTTTGCATCCTTCACCTTGTCAATGGTTTTGTAGACCTCAATCATAGCCTCGCTATTACCCACCACATTATCATAGCTGTATTTTTTCTTGAGCTGGTTTCTTAGGAGCCTGTTATCATCCAAAAGTGCCTTTTTTTCAAGCACTTTTTTCACGATGATCCTTATTTCATCAAGGTTGAAAGGTTTTGATATGTAGTCCTCTGCTCCTTCCCGCATTGCCTCAACTGCAGTATCTACCGTTGCATAAGCTGTTATAATGACCACGCTTGTGTCAGGTCTTGATTTACGAATGGCCTTGAGCAGACTCATTCCATCTATTCCAGGCAGCTTGAGGTCTGTAATTACCAGGTCATAACTTGTTTCTTCTACCCGACCAAGCGCAGCTTCCCCTGTCTCTACTGTGTCAACAGAGTACCCTTCCTTTGTCATGATTTCTCGCAGTGCCAGCCTCATTTTTCGATCATCTTCTACAATGAGAATTTGTGAGGGTTTCATTGTGTCTTTACCATCCTTTCCTTTACAGTGCTTTGTGTGTCATCATCTAAAGCCGGAAGCTCTATCGTGAAGGTTGTTCCGGTTGGCTGGTAGGGATAGCTATTTTCAGTAGCACAGGTGCTTGTCGCTCTGATGTTGCCTCCCATTTTTCTCACCATGGAATAGCTTATTGCAAGGCCCAAACCAGTTCCCTCCCCGGAGGGTTTGGTAGTAAAAAAAGGGTCGAACACATCGCCCAGCAGCTCTTCGGGAATTCCGGTGCCAGTATCCTGAATCTCTATAACAGTTTTGTGTAATGAAGCAATATGCCGGGTGAGGACGCTCAAAGTGCCTCCTTTTTCCATGGCATCGACAGCATTGGCAACAATGTTCATGAAAACCTGGTGAAGAATGTTAGCGTTACCTTTTACCAGGGGGAGCTTCTTTTCAAAGGTTCGTTTGATCTCAATGCCTCTGTCAGAGCATAATTGCTCAGATATATCGAGGAGTTTGCCGAGAACCTCGTTCACATCTGTTGTCACGGTATCTGTCTGGGACTGTCTTGAAAAGTCGAGAAGATTCTTCACAATTTTGCTTCCTCTTTTAATTTCTCCTTCAATTGAACTAAGTTTTTCCAGGGCCACGGGCCATGTGCTTCTGGCATCTTCTTTCAGCATCTGGGTGTACAGAAGGGCGCTCGCAAGAGGTGTGTTTAGCTCATGGGCGATTCCAGCAGTCAGTAGTCCCATAGAGGCAAGCTTGTCTTTTTGGATAACCTGGATTTCCAATTCTTTCTTCTGCTCATAGGCGGATTTGAGCAGATGGACAATTTTCCTTGAAATTAGATAACCTATAAGGGTTATAAGGGCAATGAGAAGGACTACAAAGCCAGCAAAAAGGTTTCTAAGGTTTGCAACGTCCTTAAAGACCTCTGTTGCATCCTGTTCTCCAACGAGATACCAGTTAGAATCTGAAAGTTTTTTAAATACCCGTACAACCTTCTTACCACGATAGTCGATATACTCGTTAGGCCCTACCTCTTTGAAATACCCTGCAAATAGCTCAGGCTCCATGCGCTCCCCTGAACGGCCCTCCTCCACTTGTGTTGACGTGAGAAAAACCCCATCCTTGTTCAGGATGTAAATCTCGCCTGTCTGCCCTATACCAGTATTTTTCATAATACTGGCGATATTATCAAAATCGACAATAGCACCTGCTACACCAATTGTCGTTCCGTTAGCCATCCTCACAGGGACTGAGAGGAGGAGGTCATACCTGTCTTTTCCTTCACGAGAGGTCAATTCTCCCATAAAAGGCTTTCCTTTTGCTGCAGCCTTAAACCATGCCTGATTGACAAGCCCCCTTTCAAATAGATGTCCTTTACCTGTTTTACACCTGATTCTTCCCTCCTTATCAGCGAAAAAAATATGTTTGTAAATCGTACGGTCTTTGTGCATAAGCTTAAGATGAATTCTGTCGCATTCTCCGCCATGTGCCTCGATGGTTGCTGCCAGCAGGCTGAGATCGCGCATACGTTCCAGACGGAATTCATCAACCATAAGGCTATTCTGGGCAACTATGCTTTTCAGGTGGGATAGAACTTTCTTCCTTACGAGGTCAGCCTCTTTCCTGTAAACCACGATAGCGAACAGTACCAGCGGGACCGATGAGATGAGGATAAGAATAATAATAAGATTTACCCTTAGTTTTTCGAGACTCATTTTTTGTTGCATGCCCCAACTCCGGTTACTATTATAGCAAATGCGGTGCCAGAAATGACAAGCTTGAGAGAATACCCGCAGTTCATTTGAACAGATTACTGCAGAGCCCCTTAAATGTGTTTCTTTTTCCGCGTCAAAAACCCCTGGTAAATGAATAGAAAACCAATAGGGTTCTGCCGTTGAGATTCCTATTTTAAGTAGTAGTTGTTCACCTCTCCGATCATCCCAAGTGCAACTTAAGAAGGTTTTAGCAGGTTTACCTCGCTTGCATATTGGACAGACTAGTGCTACATGTCATAAGTTACATGAACTTGACCAGGATTGGCTATGAAAAATGGAAAGTTGCCAGAATGGTTGGCAGGGAAAACCTAATCAACAGTACTAATATTGACAAACATGGATGCCTGCAACTCGAATTGATCTTTTATTGACAAGGTAATCATGGATACACTATTCTTAATCACTGCAACGAATACCGCGGGCTTCCATATATCAAGGGGCAGGTAAGTGAAGCTTAGTGAAAAGATAGAACAGAAAGAGCAGGAACTGAAAATCCTCCATGAGGTTGCGAAGGACATCAGCAGCAACCTCGAATTGAAGGAACTGCTTAACCGTATCATCTCTATGATCATGAACTTTATTACAGCTGACTCTTGTCTTATCTATCTTTATGACCGCCAGGATGATGAGCTTATCCTTACTGCGTCGAGCAAGCCTAAAGAAAAATCCATTGGGCGCGTTAAACTGAAGATAGGAGAGGGAGTCACAGGATGGGCTGCAAAGGAAAAACGGCCTGTTGTTTTGCCGAAAGAGGCATATAAAGACCAACGTTTTAAAACTTTTTCATCCCTTGAGGAAGAGAAATATGAGGCGTTCATGTCCATACCCATTCTATCCAAAGATGAGGTCATAGGGGTTATGAATGTTCGGAATATGGAGGTACACAGATACCCAGAATACCAGGTAAACCTTCTATTTACTGTTAGTCGCTATCTGGGAAGCGCCATCCACAATGCGATTATTTATGAGGATGTTATCAGAAAGGCAAAACAGTTGGACCTTTTATCGGAAGTCTCGCGAACCATTGTATCTAATCACTATCTGAAAGAAATACTTCAGCTGATTGTTACTATGACAGCAAAAGTCATGGATTCGCAAATCTGTTCAATAATGCTTCTCGATGAAAAGCGCAGCGAATTGTTTATCGCTGCAACCCAGAGTCTCAGTCGGGGATATCTTAATAAACCGAACCTAAAAGTTGGACAGTCGGTGAGCGGAAGAGTGGTTCTTGAAAAACAACCTGTTACAGTCTCTGACGTTAGACAGGAGTCCGGATACATGTATCCTGAAGTGGCTCGAAAAGAGGGGATCGTTTCTTTGTTATCTGTTCCAATGATGGTGAAAGATAGGGCTATTGGAGTCATAAATTGCTATACTAAAAAAGAACACCAGTTTAAGCCGGAGGAGATAAGCATTCTCCAAACTGTGGCGAACCAAGCTGCTGTTGCTATCGAGAACACCCATCTCAGCGAAGAGATACTGGCAGCAAGAGAGGCCCTCGAATCACGAAAAATTGTTGAGCGTGCAAAAGGTATCCTGATGAAGGATCTCGATGTTTCAGAAGACGAGGCTTATAAGAAGATCCACAAAAAAAGTATGGATTTACGCAAGACGATGAAGGAGATTGCAGAAGCAATTATCCTTTCATCTGAACTGAGGAAAAAATCTTGACAGAAATGTGTATGTTATGTCTGCCTTGGGATTATGGCGTCCAAATGACACTGGGCGATTTGAGGTGTTTCTTAGCATTTGAACAGGATGATGTATGACTGAAAACTGGCGAATTGCGATTGCTCAGATTAATTGCACTGTTGGAGACTTTAGAGGCAACAGTGCAAAGATTATTGAATATGCACGAAAAGCAAGAGGTTCGGGTGCAGATATTGTTGTCTTTCCCGAGCTTGCAATAACAGGTTGTCCGCCAGAAGACCTGCTTCTGAAGCCAAAGTTTATTGAAGATAACATAAGAGCAGTTGAAGAGGTTGCCCGGTCAATAAAGGATATTGTGGCGGTTGTGGGGTTTGTGGATAGAGACAATGGCAAGATATACAACTCAGCTTCAGTGATATATGACCATGAAATTAAAGGTGTCTGCCGCAAGACCCTTTTGTCAAATTACGGCGTATTTGATGAGAAACGTTATTTTTCTTCAGGCGATGAATCCCTTATTTTTAAACTCGGTGAACTCATTTTTGGAGTAAATATTTGCGAGTACACATGGTTTGATGAAGGGCCAACAGCTTCGCAGGCTGCTTCAGGTGCTGCTTTGATTCTCAATATCAATACCTCCCCATACCAAGCAGGCAAAATAAAGGTTAGAGAAGAAATTGTGAGTCACCATGCTTCCATTAACAGAGTTTTTATCTTCTACGTGAACCTGGTAGGTGGTCAGGATGAGCTTGTTTTTGATGGCCAGAGTATGGTTTGTGACAACACCGGGGCTATCATTGCACGCGCTGCTGCATTCAGTGAAGACCTCCTGGTCATTGATATCCCCAAGAACGAGCTTATAAAAGAACAGACAGGGAAGTTAGAAACAGATGGAGCCACGAAACTTGAAATGATCACGCTGTCCGAGAATGTAGAATATGCCGATAAACCGGCGATTACATGGCATCAGAGAGAGATGCTGAATCCAGTTGCTGAAGTTTACAAGGCTCTTGAACTAGGCCTCCATGACTATGTTGCGAAAAATGGTTTTCACAAGGTCACTTTGGGTCTGAGTGGAGGAATAGATTCGGCAATCGTTGCAACCCTTGCAGCAGATGCCCTGGGAAAAGATCATGTCACTGGTGTTTTTATGCCATCACGATATACATCCAAAGAATCAGAGGAAGATGCACGAGAACTCGCAGCAAATCTCGGCATCGAGTTGCTTACAGTCCCCATCGATGACGTATACATGGCCTATATTTCAACGCTTTTGCCGTTGTTCAAAAACCGCAAGGAAGACATTACGGAAGAGAACATTCAGGCCAGGATTCGCGGCAATATCCTGATGGCCCTTTCAAATAAGTTCGGCTGGCTTGTATTGGCTGCTGGCAATAAATCAGAAATGAGTGTCGGTTATTCAACCCTTTATGGAGACATGGCGGGTGGCTTTGCGGTCATCAAAGACGTACCAAAGACACTCGTGTATACATTGAGTGCTTACAGGAATTCCCTAGGTCCTGTAATTCCCCAACGGATTCTTGATAAGGAACCGACTGCAGAACTCAGGCCAGGTCAAAAAGATCGCGATACCCTTCCTCCATATGAAACACTTGACTCCATTCTCAAGGCCTATGTCGAAGAGGACAAGCATCCCGAGGAGATTACTTCTTCTTTTCTTGCAAAGGATGTTGTCATTCAGGTATCGAGGATGGTAGACGGGAGCGAGTTTAAGCGACGGCAATCCCCTCCTGGAATCAAGATTACGCCAAAGGCACTGGGCAAGGACCGAAGAATGCCCATAACCAACAGATACAGGGGATGATCCATATCTCTGGAGTGCCTCATAACAAGGATATGGTTCTCTGATCCTTTTTCGAACGATGCAAAGAGAACCTACGGCTCAGCAAGTATCTTTGTTTTCATCCTGTCTATAATATCCTTCAGAAATTTCTCCCTTTGTTTCAAAGCATCTCGAAATTCTCTTTTATCTGTATGCATAATTTCTACTTGCAAATGATAGAGGTAGCGTTCGATGACATTCTGGACAATGTTTGCTTCGTCTTTTGTCATTTCGAAAGTGATCATATTTACCTCCTTGATTTTTAATACGTCTTACCATAAATATAGCGGTGAATTTTAAAATAGCAATGAAATGAAAAGCATTTCACTTATTCTTTTACTTCTCCCACTCGTTGCCGCTGTCAGTCCTTACCGCGTACGTCTTGTAACGCTTCAATTCCGCCCCAAATGTATGGTATAGTATGGAATGCTGCACATTATCCGCACATCTGGTTGATGCGTCTGAGAAGATGGATGCACATTCTCAAAATGACAAATTGAACAATTCCGATGAGTTGGCGAAGCTGCGAAAAGAAGTCGCTTGCCTCAGAGCTTCAGAGAAAGAGCACAGGCGGACCAGGGAGAGCCTTCAGAATAAAACCCGTGCGTTAGGCGAGAGAGTCAAGGAGTTGAATTGTATCTATGCCCTGTCGAGTCTTGTCGAGAAACACCGGACTTCCCTCGAAAGAATACTTCATCACGTGGTAGAGGTTATGCCTTCTGCATGGCAATATCCTGAGATTGCGGCGGCCAAGGTTGCAATGGGCGCGAACACATTTATCACTGCCAATTACAGGCCCTCAAAATGGACACAGTCAGCAGATATACGGGTAAGAGGTGAGAAATCAGGTTTTCTTCAGGTGATCTATCTCGAAGAAAGGCCCCAGTGCTGGGAAGGCCCGTTTTTAAAAGAGGAGAGGAAGCTGATAAATTCCCTTGCAAAGCGTATAGGAGAAATAGCAGAAAGAAAATTGGCCGAAGATGATTTGAAAGAAAGTATGGTCAGAAATAAAGCCCTGCAGAATTCTATACCTGATCTTATATTCAGAATCAAAAAGGATGGAACGATTCTCGATTTTAAGAAGGGAAAAACATTGGGACAGAAAATTAAAGCCAAAAAAATTATTGGAAGGAAAATTGCGGACTTGGCACATGAGTATCCCTTTCTATCTAAAGATATTACGGGCCGGGGCATGACAAATATTGAACAGGTTTTTGAGAAGGGAACCACACAGCTATTTCAGCACCAGTATCGTCATGGCTCAAAGACCTACCATTATGAAGTCCTTTTAACGGTAAGCGGCAGGGATGAGGTGCTTGGCATTATTCGTGACATGACTGAGTGGAGGAAGCTTGAAAAGCAGGTTCTCGAGATCTCTGAATGGGAAAAGCAAAGAATAGGACAAGACCTTCATGATAGCCTGTCCCAGCAACTGGCAGGAATAGCTTATCTCGGTAAAACACTGGAGAGAAAGATCGCTGCAAAGTCATTTGAGGAAGCAAAAGACGCAAACCAGATCGTGAAGCTAATTGATGATGCAATAATACAAACGAAAGGGCTTGCACGGGGACTCTACCCGCAATGGTTAGTGGGAGAGGGACTAATGGCTGCATTTTCCGAGTTGGCAGATACCGTGGAGAAGCTCTTCATGATAAAATGTTGTGTTGAATATGATCAGCTGGTTCCTATCGATGATGACCTAACCGCGATGCACTTATATCGAATTGCCCAGGAAGCTGTAAATAACGCCATCAAACATAGCCTTGCCAGGAATATCACCATCAGTTTCCGCAACGATAAAAATCAGACTGTACTGACAATCAGAAATGATGGGATTGGTTTCAAGAAGACTTTCTGTGAGGGAATGGGAATGAAAATCATGCGGTACAGGGCCAATTCAATTCATGCATCCCTTGAAATCCGCAGCAATGGAGACGGAGAGACAGCGGTTATCTGTACATTTTAGAGCGTCGTGACAGAAAAAAAAGATAAGACAATGATGAAGGAGGGCGAGTTTTCCGGACAGACCTACAAGATTTTCATTGTAGATGATCATCCAATTGTACGGAAAGGGCTCTCCCAACTTATTGATCAGGAGGCTGACCTGTTAACCTGCGGGGAAGCCTCTGACGCTCAGAGTGCACTCCAAATCCTCAAGAAACTGAAGCCCGACCTGACTATTGTCGATATCTCGCTTCAAGGTATGGACGGCATAGAACTGACCAAGAACATTCGGGCCCGATACGGGAACCTGCCGGTGCTCATCATTTCCATGCACGACGAATCACTATATGCAGAACGGGCCTTGCGGGCCGGAGCACGGGGATACATCATGAAACAGGAAGCAACAGAAAAGATGATGGAGGCGATTCGTCGAGTGATAAGGGGTGATCTCTACATTAGCGAAAAGGTCAGCGCAGGTATTGTAAAAAAATTTGTTGATGGGAAATCAAAGCGCTCGTCGTCTCCGGAAGAGCTTCTGAGCGACCGTGAGCTCGAGGTATTCCGACTGGTAGGCCAGGGTTTTGGGACGCGCCAAATTGCAGAGGAGCTTCGTGTGAGTGTCAAGACGGTCGAGACTTACCGTGCAAATATAAAAGAAAAGTTGAATTTAAAAAATGCAAGAGAACTGATAAAACACGCAGTTTACTGGCTAGAAAGCCTCTGATAGTAATTCTACTTGATTATAGGGGAATCACCTACCAATAATATCGTATTTACCCTGATATAAATAATAGGTTTTCTCTGATTGTTATCGATCACCATTTTTGGTTTTACTACATGTATGAGATCTTCAAGTCCAGAGGAAAATGAGTGATGGAAACTCATGATCAGGTAATGCTCTCAAGACGGCAATAACTGCCGTGCATGATATGTTATCCGGCAGGTAGAATGATGAACATGGCATTAGCGGAGAATATGTGAATCTCATCAGCAAAGTTTTGTGCGTCCTGAAGAAAATGGGGGAAAATGCATAATTAATCATCACTTCGTTGGTATTTGAATAGGGTTTGTTTTCACACCCATCATCAGAGGGGCTTGGCAAGAACTCAGAGAAAGAAATTGGATTTTAATACTTTGCAAGGAGGCATAATACCATGTCATTGATAGAAGAAATCATTGCACAGGTGAAACACCGGGATCCAGAAGAGCCGGAATTTCTTCAGGCAGTTGTTGAAGTCATGGAGAGTTTGGAGATCGTAGCGGAAAGACATCCTGAGTTTGTGAAAGCGGGTATTTTTCAGCGCATTGTTGAACCTGACAGAACAATTGTTTTCAGGGTGCCATGGGTTGATGACAGGGGTGAGGTCCGGGTTAACCGTGGATTCCGGATTCAATTTAACAATGCAATAGGGCCGTATAAGGGAGGAATTCGTTTTCACCCATCTGTGAATCTCAGCATCATGAAATTTCTTGGTTTTGAGCAAATCTTTAAAAACTCGCTTACCACGCTCCCCATGGGTGGTGCTAAAGGTGGTTCGGACTTTGATCCGAAAGGAAAATCAGAGAATGAGGTGATGAGGTTTTGCCACGCCTTTACAGCAGAACTTTTCAGACATATTGGCCCTGAAACAGATGTGCCGGCCGGTGATATTGGTGTTGGGGGAAGAGAAATAGGTTATATGTTCGGTTATTACAAGAAAATAATGAACAATCACACCGGGGTTTTTACGGGAAAAGGCCTCGACTACGGGGGCAGCCTCATTCGACCGGAAGCTACTGGTTACGGCGCCATCTATTATGCCGCCGAAATGCTGGCAACACGGGGATTGAGTTTTACTGGGAAGACCGTGGCTATAAGTGGTTCCGGGAATGTTGCCCAGTTTGCAATGGAAAAGGTGAATCAGTTAGGTGGTAGGGTTATAACCCTCTGCGATTCAAATGCAACGATTGTTGATGAAGAGGGTATATGCGGGGACAAATGCGATTTTGTGATGGAATTGAAAAACGTGAAGCGTGGGAGAATCAAGGAATATGCTGATAAATACGGCTCTGTCTGTTATTTAGGGGATAGTGTCTGGGATGTCATCACGCAACAGGGGCTTAAGGTTGATGTTGCCATACCCTGTGCTACCCAGAATGAGATCGATGGAAAAAATGCCGAGGCCCTTGTCAAGAACGGCTGTATCTGTGTAGCCGAAGGAGCCAATATGCCGTCAACTCCTGAGGCAGTTAGGATTTTTCATGAAAACAATGTGCTCTTTGGACCGGGCAAGGCTGCAAATGCAGGTGGTGTAGCAGTTTCGGGGCTTGAAATGAGCCAGAACAGCTTAAAAATGTCATGGACCAGGCAGGAAGTGGATGATCTGCTCCTCAAAATCATGAAAGGCATCCATAAAGCAACACTCGAAGCAAGTGAGGAATACGGCAGGAAAGGGGACTATGTAACTGGAGCGAACGTTGCCGGTTTTATGAAGGTAGCCAGGGCAATGCTTGCTTATGGAGTAGTGTGATGAACAGAACCATGTTTACTATTCTGCGAGTCCTCGATAAATATGGGGATATTGTGGGGTCAATTGAGCTGTCAAGAGAACTTCGAAGCCACGGAATTGAACTCTCTGAGAGAACAGTGCGTCATTACCTCAAACTGCTGGATCAAATGGGTATGACCAAAGTCCAGGGTAAGAGGGGGAGAATGATTACGGAAAAAGGAAAGAGTGAAGTTACAAAGGCTTTCGTGACAGAGAGGATCAACTTCGTTATCAGTAAAATTGACAGCTTATCCTATCTGACAGATTTCAATGTTGACACCCTCGAGGGGAACATTATTCTCAACATATCTTTTTTCTCAGAGAAAAAACTGAAAGACGTAGTTAGAATTACAGCCCCGGTGTTTGCATCACCATACGTGATGAGTAACAGGATTATCCTGGTAAAAGGAGGGGATAGAATTGGTGATGTACAGGTACCCCGGGGATGTATGGGCATTGGGACTGTGTGCAGCATTACGCTGAACGGCATTTTCCTTAAATCAGGGCTTCCTGTTACGTCAAGATATGGAGGTGTTGTTGAAGTTGAAGGAGGAATCCCCAAGCGGTTTACTTCCCTTATCAGTTACGATGGTTCATCCATGGATCCGCTGGAGATTCTCATCAAAAGCGGAGCAACTGATGTAGCCGGAGCTGTTGCCGGCAATAACGGGAGGATTCTTGCAAGCATGCGCGAGATACCGGTGGCGAGCATCAGAGAGGCTGAGGTCCTTAAAGAAAAAATGTCCCACAAAGGATTGGGAGGAAGTATTCTTTTTGGCAAACCAAACCAGCCCATGCTGGATGTTCCTGTGGGGATTGATAAGGTTGGCATGCTTGTCGTGGGAGGTTTGAACCCCATTGCTGCAGTCGAAGAGGCAGGTATTTCTACCGAGAGTAAGGCAATGTCAACGCTCTGTGAATATTCCCGCTTACTCGCCTTTAATGATGCGGTGAGTAACCTTCTCTATCAATAAGAAACAAGACAGATAAGCTTTCGTGGAACAAGGTCTGCCATAATGCGCATTTCCTGTTTTTCCATTTAAGGTACACTTCATTATAATGCGGGCTGTGATCAACAAGCGGTTAACGCTGCTTGTCGACCCCAGTCTACTTGTAAGCCAAGGGGTTATTACTTATAATATGGCAGTAAGCAGGTTAGCAAAACTCTCATGCTTGGATGTTCAAATATGAGGAAAACCCGGGATATCGAATGAACGATCTCACATTTTTAAAAGAAATGGAAGCATTGTCAGGACAAAACATATCAGCGTGCTACCAGTGCTACCGGTGCACAGCAGGTTGTCCGGTAGTCACTCAGATGGATATCTTTCCTCATGGAATTATCCGTTACATAATCCTCGGTGAGCGAGAAAAAGTACTCAAAGCTAAAGCGATATGGACCTGTGTCCAGTGCATCACGTGCAGTGTGAGGTGCCCGAACGACATAGACATTGCCCATGTCTTCGATACCATCCGAAAAGTAGCCATTAAGGAGCAGAAGGCAGCAGAAACGGATACGTGGACTTTTGATAAGATATTTTTGGATAGCGTTGCACGCCATGGCAGACTCCACGAAATAGAGGCTATTCTCCGCTTCAAAGTAGAGAAGAAAAATCTTTTTGAAGATGCCAAAATGGGAATAGGCATGCTCCTGAAGGGAAGGATGGGTATTTTTCCACACAGCGTGAGGGATCGTGAGCAGTTGAAGGAGATATTTAAGAAATGCAGCCAGTGATTTTGTTGTATCGACCGGGGGAATATGGGCATTTAGGGACCCTCAGGCAATGACAGCCCTTACCTATTATCCAGGCTGTTCACTTAAGACATCGAGCAAGTTCTATGAAACATCCATAAAGCAAGTTTTTTCCTTTTACGGGATAGAGATTCAGGAACTTCCCGACTGGTCATGCTGCGGGGCATCTGCAGCAAATACGGTAGATGAGAGACTTGCCCATGCTCTGGCTGCAAGAAACCTTGCCCTTGCAGAAAAACAGAACAATCATCTGTTCGCCCCCTGTTCAGCATGTTACATACGGACGAAGGTTACAAATGAGCGCATGAGACAGGACAAGAATTTCAGGGAGGATATTAACAGCGTTATTTCACCACTCAAATGCCTGGGTACTGGAGAGGTTAAGAATATCATTGAAGTGTTCCATGACCGTGTGGGGATTGAGGTTATTGCCGGAAGGCTTAAATATGACATCTCTCCCCTTAGGGTTGTCCCCTATTATGGCTGTCTTCTCACGAGGGTCATGGGTATGGAGGCCTTTGACGATAAAGAAAATCCAACGAGCATGGATTCATTGCTGTGGGCTCTAGGGGTTGAGCTTGTAAACTGGCCATATAAGATGGAGTGTTGTGGTGCGAGCAAAACGCTGACGGATAAGGATATTACCTATGACCTTTCAGATAAGATCATGGATATGGCAGTATTGCTCGGAGCTGATGTAATTGTAACGCCATGTCCGCTCTGCCAGTTGAACCTCGATCTATTACCCTATCTTGGCAGGACTGACCAGGCTCTTCCCATTCTCTTTCTATCCGAGGTTTTTGAGCTTGCCATCTCTGGAAGACTAAGCGGCAGCAACTCTCATGTGATAGCCGTGGACCAGGCTGTAAAGAAGGTGAAGAAGATAGGTGGATAAATCCGGTATTGGTCATGAATATTGACGAGAAACTTGACTACGTAAAAACACACTACCCCGGAGGGGCTGAGAAACTCACAAGACTTCTCAATAAAAAAGACGCCTTGATGTCCGGGAATGTGTACGGTGAAAAAATGACCGGCAGGCAGTTTTCTCTTGTATTCACCTCTCTCCTCGAGGCAGCATTCGAGAAGGCGCGTATCCTGGAGACACTTGCAAAAAATGACAGTACAATTGATGACCTGTCAGTGGCAACAGGAATGAGACTGCAGCAGGTTTTTGATCACATGAAGGATCTCCTGGGGAGGAATATGGTAGAGATCAGTGGATATGCGGGAAGAGAAGCTGTTTTTAAAAAGGTAAGGCGGTAAGGTATAAATGCAGCAAAGAAGTTTCACATACGGGACAGACCATGGAAAAGGTAGACAAAGTAGGTAAGGTACTTGTAATCGGTGGAGGAATTGGAGGAATGGAAGCCTCTTTGAATCTCGTCGAGGCGGGTTTCAGAGTGTATCTTATCGATGAAAAACCAAACATTGGTGGGCGTATGGCACAGCTTGATAAGACCTTTCCTACCAATGACTGTTCCATGTGCATCATGGCTCCAAAGCTCGTAGAAGTTGGTAGGAACCCCAACATAGAACTCATGATGAACACTGATGTGATAGATCTGACCGGAGAACCTGGCAACTTTACAGTGACGCTTCGAAGAAAGCCACGGAGGGTTTTGCCTGAAAAATGTACATCCTGTGCTCTGTGTGCCCCTGCCTGTCCCTTAGAGGTGGGTAGCGATTACAACGTGGGTATGTCTCAGCGAAGCGCAGCCTTCATCAATTTTCCCCAGGCCATCCCATCGACTTACATGATTGACAGAGAGATAGCGCCCTGTGTAGATCGATGCCCGATTAACCTTAATGCCAGGGACTACGTTGGCCTCATTGCTGAAGGAAGGTTTCTTGAAGCTTTAGATATCATACGGGAGAGGCTTCCTTTCCCATCAATCATTGGACGTATCTGTGCCCATCCCTGCGAAGAAGAATGTCTGCGCGGCAGGAAGGTAGACCAACCGATTGCCATTTGTGCACTCAAACGATTTGTTGCAGATTATGAAGTCGGGAAACGGGAGATTCCGATTCCTGGGGTAGGGCCTGATAAAGGAAAGAGCGTTGCAATTGTAGGGGGAGGACCTGCTGGGCTTACATGCGCAATAGAGGTGCGAAAAGCAGGATACAAGGTAACCATTTTTGAGACCTACGACAAGCTTGGAGGTATGTTGTACGTGGGCATACCACCCTACCGGCTGCCCAAGGACGAACTGGCGAGAGAGGTTGCCATTGTTGAAAAAATGGGTATCGAGATACGGTTGAATACAAAGGTAGGTCGCGATATCTCAATAAAGGATATCCAAAATTCATTCGATGCAGCTTTCATTGCAGTTGGAGCGCACCTTGGGAGAAGCCTTGGTCTGGCGAATGAGGATGCTCAGGGCGTATTAAGTGGTTTGGATTTCCTGAAATCTGTTATTATTGGCTCACCCGTTGAAGTGGGAAAGCGAGTCTTCATAATTGGAGGGGGTAACGTGGCAATAGATGCTGCCCTTACCAGCAGAAGGCTTGGAGCACGCGAAGTTCATGTAGTCTGTCTTGAAAAGTGGGATGAAATACCTGCTCACAAATGGGAAATAGGTCAGGCCGTTGAAGAGGGAATAATCTTCCATCCATCGTGGGGACCACTCCGCTTTGATGTCTCCCATGGTCATATAAAGGGTATCGAATTCAAAAGGTGCACGTCTGTCTTTGATGAGTATGGTAGGTTCAACCCCCAGTACGATGAAGAGACTACAATTTACCATGAAGCCGATACAGCCATCATCGCCATCGGACAGGCAATGGACACGGCTTTTCTGTCAGAGCTGGATGATCTTGAAGTTTTTCACGACGGCCGTATCAAGGCCGACCCGGTCACTGGTGAGACGACTGTTAAAGGGATTTTTTCCGGTGGTGACGTGGTTACCGGTCCAAAGATGGCCATCGACGCTATTGCCCAGGGTAAAGATGCTGCGGAGTCAATCATCAGATACCTCGAAGGACGGAATCTGAGAGAGGGCAGAAGGGCGATCGAGACCAAACTTGTAGAGGATGTTCCCACCTTTATGGAGAAAAAAGCCAGAGTAGCAATCCAATCCTTGCCGGTTGCAGAAAGGACAGGTTTTCAGGAAGTCTATCAGACCCTTACAGAGGAGGAAGCAAAGAGGGAAGCAGAACGGTGCCTGAATTGCAGAAGGTGCCTTGGATGTAGGATCTGTGAAGAATTCTGCAAGCCCGAAGCAATAGATTATTTCGAAACTCCGAAAGAAGAGAGGATACAGGTTGGCAGCATCATCGTGACGAGTGGTTTTGACCCCTATGATGCAACACAAAAGAAGGAGTTCGGATATGGTGTGTATCCAAATGTCATCACAAGCCTTGAATTCGAAAGGATTCTCTCTGCCACAGGCCCGACGGCAAGTGTTGTAATGAGGCCGTCTGATGGGAAGATACCAAAGAAGATTGCTTTTGTTCAATGTGTTGGAAGCAGGGACAAAGTGCACGAATACTGTTCCTCTGTATGCTGCATGTATGCGACCAAGGAAGCCATCATTGCAAAAGAACATCAGAATGATATGGAGACCACAATTTTCTACCTTGATATCAGGGTTTTTGGGAAGGGATTTGATCAATACTATGAGCGTGCAGTGTCTGAATACGGCGTGCGATACGTCAAGAGCTTTGTATCACGAATCCTGGAAGACCCGGTAACCAAGGATGTTAAGATAGTTTACGTTGACGAGAGCGGGAATCTCAGGTCCGAGCAATTTGACCTGATTGTTTTATCGGTGGGTACCAGACCTTCAGAGCATCTTCCCACACTTGCAAATGTCCTGGGTATTCAACTCAACGAGTATGGATTTGTCAAAACGAGCCAAAAGAATCCCCTTATTACCTCCAGGGAAGGGATCTATGTAAGTGGCGCGTGTGAGGCTCCGAAGGATATCCCTGAAACAGTAATTCAAGCAAGCGGTGCTGCCTGCGAGGCTGGGTCCGTTATCTCTGAGGTAAGAGGGAAAGAACTTGTCATAAAGGAACTGCCCCCGGAAAAAGATGTGGATGCTGAGGATCCCCGGATAGGTGTGTTTGTCTGCAACTGTGGGATCAACATCGGTGGTGTTGTGAACGTCCCTGAAGTACAATCCTATGCGAAAGGTTTGCCCAATGTGGTCTTTTCTGAGGAGAACCTGTTCACGTGTTCTCAGGACACCCAGGATAAAATGAAGCAGCTTATCGAGGATTATAAATTAAACAGGGTAGTAGTTGCGTCCTGCTCTCCCCGCACTCACGAGCCGCTTTTCAGGGCTACGATCCGAGACGCTGGTTTGAATAAGTATCTTTTTGAGATGGCAAATATCAGAGACCAATGTTCGTGGGTCCACATGCACGAGAAGGCCGGTGCAACGGAGAAGGCAAAGGCCCTTGTCAGGATGGCTGTCATGAACGCCAACAACATCAAGCCTCTTAAGGACATCATGCTCGATGTAAATAAAAAAGCCCTTGTTGTGGGCGGAGGCATGGCCGGTATGACAGCAGCCCTGAAATTGGCAAATCAGAACTTTGAGGTCTTTCTCATAGAACAGGAAGATTCTCTCGGTGGCAACCTGAAACATATCTTTTCTACCATCGACGGTCTGGATGTCAGATCATTCATGAAGGAGACAATTGAAAGGGTTGACAGCCATCCATTGATACATGTGGAAACAGAGGCTCAGATAATCGATCACACAGGTTTCCGGGGAAATTTTGAGACAGGGATAGAGGCGGGCCCCCTCAAGAAATACAAAAAGATCAACCACGGTATCATCGTTTTGGCCACAGGTGGAGAAGAATACAAGCCAAACGGCATGTTTCTCTACGGAGAGAACGAGAAAGTACTGACCCAGACGGAGCTGGAGAGCCAGATCATATCAGGCCGGCTTCCACGCTACGAAAGGGTAACTATGATCCAGTGTGTGGGATCAAGAAGCGAAGCACGTCCGTATTGCAGCAGAATCTGTTGCTCGACGGCCATTAAGAATGCCATCACCCTCAAAGAACAAAAACCTGAAGCAGATGTGGTTATCCTTTTCAGGGATATTATGACCTATGGTTTTCTGGAGAAATACTATTTAAAGGCGCGGAGGCTTGGCATCCGATTTGTGCGGTTTGAGAAGGCGAATCCTCCCATCGTTAACAATGGTAACGGTGTGCTTGCTATCACATGTTTTGACCCTTCTGTCACGGAAGAGGTCAGCTTTACAACAGATCTTCTTGTCCTCAGTTGTGCCATTGTGCCGAGAGACAACGAAGCCATTGCAACCCTCTTCAAGGTTCCGAGAACAATAGACGGCTTTTTTCTTGAGGCACATATGAAACTCAGGCCTGTTGATTTTCCCTCAGACGGCATGTTCCTGGCTGGACTATGCCACTCGCCGAAGAATATTCGTGAAAGTATTGCCCAGGCAGAGGCGGCCGTTGCAAGAGGAATAACGATCCTGTCAAAAGATCAAATCGCAGCCGGCGGAGTAGTCGCAAGGGTTGAGCCAGAAAAGTGTGCTGCCTGCCTGACATGTGTGAGGGTATGTCCATACTCTGTCCCGGTGATCAATGAAAAAGGTGATGCAGAGATCGATATCAGTAAGTGTAAGGGATGTGGCATATGTGTTGCTGAATGCCCTGCCGGGGCCATTGACCTGATGCATTACAGAGATGCTCAGATTATAGGCAAAGCTAAATCCCTTTTTTCTGAAGTAACAGGCGACATGGTAGCAGAATGTGAATCGTGAAAATGAAGATTGCAGATTTAAAAGAACAGGATGAAGAAAAGGTTGACGGTGAGACCGAGGACATTTGCTTTCGAAACATGAACTGTAGTTGAGGAATTCTAATGGGGAAATTTGAACCGCAAATTATTGCCTATTGTTGCGAATATTGAGGGTATACTGCGGCGGACCTGGCAGGTTCGATGCGTCTTTCTTATCCTACAAATGTGAAAATCATTAAAGTCCCCTGTACAGGTAGGGTAGATATCACTCATGTTCTTAAAGCCTTTGAGGACGGTGCAGACGGTGTTTATCTTGTGGGGTGCCTTGAAGGTGACTGTCACTACCTTGTGGGAAATATTAGGGCAAAAAAACGGGTAGAGTATTTGAAACATATCCTTGATGAATGCGGGGTGGGGGGTGAGCGCGTGGCAATGTATAACATGTCTTCAGCTGAGGGGCAACGTTTTGCCGAAGTGGCAAGAGAGATGACAGAGAAAATCCGAACACTAGGGCCAAATCCTGCAAAAAAGGAAAAGTAAACGTTTGGCAGTTAGCAGTCAAAAATGAGCAAAAGGCTAATAATATGTATTTGACAATAACTGAGAGCTGAGATAACAAGGAGCCAAAAATGATAGTAGCAAACAGAAAACCCTTTGAAGAGATTATCGAGATGCTCAAGCCCTATTCGAAGATACTCCTCCTTGGCTGTAACGAATGTGTAACTGTCTGTGCCACGGGCGGTTCAAAAGAGGTTGCGGTTCTGGCATCTGAGATTCGCCTTTACAGGCAGAAGGAAGGAAAACCTGTTGAGATAGGGGAGGTAACGCTTGAGCGCAACTGCGATCCCGAGTATGTTGAGAGTCTGAAACCTTTCATTCATGATTACGAGGTGGTCCTATCTATGGCGTGTGGCTGTGGGATTCAATTTGTAGGAGAGCATTACAGAGATAGGCTGGTTTTGCCGGCAGTCAACACGACCTTTTATGGTGTCACTGAAGAGCATGGTGTATGGACTGAGAGGTGTCAGGGCTGTGGTAACTGCATTCTCCACAAAACCCTTGGAATCTGCCCTGTCACTCGATGCGCAAAGAGTATATTTAACGGTCCATGTGGAGGCTCCCAGGGCGGCAAGTGTGAGGTGGACAGGGATATTCCGTGTGCCTGGCACCTTATAGTGGACCGTTACAGAGAGTTGAATATGATGGATAAATACCTTGAAATCCAGCCCATGAAAGATTGGTCAACGAGCAGGGACGGTGGTCCAAGGAAAAGGGTGAGGGAGGACTTGAAAATATGAGCACGCAGAGCAACCTCGAACGGGTCCTGAAAAGCGGGACCTTTGCTGTTACATCGGAGTGCGGCCCTCCACGGGGGGCTGATCCTGAGGTTGTGAAGAAAAAGGGCAGTTATCTGCTCGGATATGTAGACTGCGTTAACGTTACGGACAACCAGACAAGCGTAGTTCGCATGAGTAGCTTTTCTGCGTGCCTGGTGCTCAAAGGGGTGGGTCTTGACCCGATAATGCAAATGGTATGCAGAGACCGCAACAGGATTGCAATGCAGAGCGATATCCTCGGAGCTGCTGCGTTGGGCATCAACAACCTTCTCTGTCTTTCAGGGGATCACCAGAAATTTGGAGATCACCCCACGGCAAAAAATGTATTTGACATAGACTCTATTCAGCTCATCCAGACTGTCAAAGGGATGCGGGATGAGGGCAGGTTTATCAGCGGCCAAGAAGTTAAAGGCAAACCAAATATTTTCATAGGTTGTGTGGAAAACCCCTTTGCTGATCCCTTTGAGATTCGGGCTTTAAGGCTTGCAAAAAAGGCTGCTGCTGGTGCCCAGTTCGTCCAGACCCAGTGCGTCTTCAATGTGGAAAAATTCGAGAAATGGATGGAAATGGTACGTGATCTTGGTATTCACGAGAAGATTCATATCCTTGCAGGCATTACACCCATGAAATCCATCGGAATGGCTCAATATATGAAAAACTCTGTTCCTGGTATGGACGTTCCTGAGGAGCAGATCGAACGCCTTAAAGGTGTTCCCAAGGAAAAGGTTACTGAAGAGGGTATCAAAATAGCCGTTGAGACAATCGAACGTGTGCGGGCAATTAAGGGCGTCGCAGGTGTCCACATTATGGCTATTGAATGGGAAGAGAAGGTGCAGGAGATCGTAAAGGCTGCTGGTCTCCATCCACGACCCTGATGCCATATCTTTTTAATCCATAATTCAATATGGCACTGGTGTCTTATTCTGTTTGAGTTCTGTTCCTCATCTCACTTCCCCTTCGGCATTACAAGAAAAACGTCCCATAGCACCTTGACACAAGCCCTTCTAATCCGCCACCTTCAACGCACTGAAGTTTGGATTTCTTAAAGGAAGGTGTTTCATCTGCAAATAGTCAATGTAGCAGCTTTCAATCTTTTCTATCTCCTGATCATCCATCATTCTTTTGACAATCTTTGCAAACTCAACAGATGTAGGCCTATAATTATTTTTCTACTATATGTTATGCGACTTGAAACATACCTCATAAACCATTCTTTCCATTTTCCCGGAAACCAGGCGATCAATCGACCATGTCGACGTCAAGTTAGTTCAAAAGAGCTCCTAAACAAAAATAGAGGCTATTTGCAATAATTAACAACGATGATGTATAGAAAAAAAGTTTCGTTGGTAAGCAGTAATGCAAAACAGAGACATTTACCATGTTGCACGCCTATAAATACTTGATTTCTGAAATCTACTGGTATACAGTATCCTAAATTATGATGACTCTTGATTTTACGAATGATACTGCAATATGGGTTAAGGTTTACGAATATGTCAAAGAAAAGATAATATCCGGTGAAATACACCCAAATCAGCGCCTTGTGGAAGCTAAAGTAGCCAAAGAAATCGGGACCTCGCGGACTCCGGTGAGGGAAGCATTCCATAATCTTCAGAAAGATGGGTTCGTTGAGGCAATACCTCGGGTTGGTTACAAAGTGAAATCGATCAGCAAAGAAGAAGTAATTCAAGTATGCAAAATCAGGGAAGCCCTGGAGACGCTTGCTGCTGAGTGGGCTATGGAAAAGGCCTATCCGGTTCTAATACAGGAATTAGGAAAAATCATTTCAGAATCTGATGATAAGATATCCAAACAGGATGTTCATTCCTATCCGGACCTGGATGCTCGATTCCATGAAACAATAGCGCGCCTCAGTGGCAGCACCTACATTATGGAAATAACACAGTTGATGAGACGCCACATGGTTCGGCACAGGATTGCAAGTTTCTATCACTCAGGCGTTTTTCTGAGAGCTCTGGATGGACACAAGCTCATATATAAGGCCATAGAAAGGCGTGATTGTGATGAGGTAGCACGTGCAATCCATTACCACCTTGAACTTTCTTTGAGAGACATTTTAATGGCTGCTCCCAAAGAAGAACTGTCAGAAACGGACCGTATCTGACATAATCCCTGCCCAATGGTATACTATTTTCCAAATAAAGCACTGTATCGTAAAAAAGCTGCCAATCAAAATATCGTAACTATCTGTAATTATAAGCTTAACATCACACAATAAGAAAATCATTGCAAGCCTATAAAAAACTTGACATTATTTTTAAAATTGGTATACCGTATACCAATAATTCATTGTTATTTTTAAGTTCTGTTTAGTGTTGCAAGGATATTTAATGAAATGAAAAGATATTGATATCAAAATTATTAGGTGCCATTTAACAATCTGAAAATATGATGCATTCTACCCAGGTTTGTAATTACTGGTGAGATTAAATTTTTTGGCCCGGAGGCATGGGGTGCCTATTACTGTTCGGATACTGGTAAAAGCATATTTATGATGGGAAGATACCCAAAACTACATCCTTATGGTCTGTTCTTATACTTGAAAATGCTATCCGGACTTCTGTTCCTGCAAAGATTGAAAAGAATGGGAAGGCAGCATTACACTCGTATGAGATGACGTCAGTTATGGTGGAGGGTAATAATTAATGATCAGAAAAGAAAATATTAAGTTGGTTGACCATGAAACCATTATCCCATTGTCGAGGCTCAGTACCGAGATTTTCAAAACAGGTCAGTGGAGTCCGCGAAAACCGTTGTACAGAGAAAAGCTTTCTCCATGCCGCGAAGCCTGCCCTGTGGGCAATGATATCCCGGGAATTCTTTCCTGTGTGGCAAAGGGTGACTTCGACGGAGCCCTTGCCCTGATCCTTCACGAGAACCCTCTCCCCGGTATATGTGGCCGCGTATGCTATCATCCCTGCCAGGTCAACTGCAACAGGATTCAATTTGATAAGGCGGTTGAGATTAGAAGTCTGGAACGCTTCATTGCGGACTACGGGCAAGCAACTCCTCAAGTGTGGACCAACCAAAAGGGGAACCAGGTTAAGGTGGCAGTAATAGGGTCGGGGCCCGCAGGGCTGTCAGCCGCGTATTTTCTTGCACTGTTTGGACACAAAGTTACCATCTTTGAGGCAAGGCCTGAACCAGGGGGCGTCCTCAGATATGGTATCCCTGAGTACCGGCTCCCCAGGGAAATCGTGAAAAGAGAAATTGACCGGATTCTTGGGTTGGGTATAGATCTGGTTGCGGGGGAGCGCGTGGACACCGAAAAACTGACCGATATAAAGAGGAAATATGACTATGTCTTTCTCGGAACAGGGGCATGGGTGCCACAAAGAATTGAGGCGAGCTTCGAACACCGGGATACCATAATATACGGCCTTGATTTTCTTTCACATGGAGACAAAACAGGGATGTGTGAAGGAAAGAAGAATGTTGTTGTTGTCGGAGGGGGAGATGTGGCTGTTGACGTGGCCAGAACGGCACGCCGCCTCTGTGACCCCGATGCCGGAATCACGATGGTCGCTCCCGAGAAGGAAGGCGAATTCCCTGCTATTCAGGAAGGGCTTGTGGAAGCAGAGCAAGAAGGAATCCATATGATAGGAGAATACCAGCCGATAGAGTTTATAGGCAAAGAGCACCTAAAACAGATTAAGTTCATCAAAACAAAAGTAGAAAAAGACCAGGCAACAAGGAGATACAGACTGTCACCGGTTAAGGGAAAAGATCGATTCCTTGATGCTGACCTTGCGATCATTGCAATCGGCCAAATCCCTGATACAAGCGTGTTTTTTGAATCTATAGTGGATAAGGA
>MVQO01000217.1 GCA_002067585.1 Syntrophorhabdus sp. PtaB.Bin027 | reverse complement strand
ATGAGCTTTTGACCCTTGAAAATCAGCTTCTATCACACGCTCCCTTCCCTCCACAATAGGAAAATCCCTCCTGCCAGGAACGCCTATAGCTTCCTCAGGGGATAGGGTTTTCACGAGTACAGATATACCTGAGTCATTCAAATCATTCTCTCTGATTATCTCTTCGAGACGTGATTTTGCTATTTCCAGTGGGAAAATGTCTGTTGACTGATCCATCCGTCATCTCCATATTATATTCTTCATTATGTTCTTCACTGCTAGTGTTGCAGACCCTGCCTTTAATCCTAAAGGTCCGTACTTTAAAGGTAAAATGAGAAGGGCAAGGAGTGCCCTTCTCATTCATTTACCGATACGGTTGTTTAAATCGAGGACAATATATTTGGCTAACCTTTCGTCCCAGCCTACTCAAAAGCCATTTCGGGTTTCCAGACTTTCCAGACATTGCCCACGAGGTCAGGGCCAGGCGTGAGGGTTACCTTACCAGGTTGCCATCCTGATGGGGTGGCTTCACCTGTAGCGCGAACATGTTGGAAGGCCTTTATCTGCCGAATAAACTCGGACACGTTTCGGCCTACAGGCGGCGTGAGAACCTCCATGGCCTGGATGATTCCATCGGGATCGATAATAAAACGGCCCCGAATGTCAACACCTGCCTCTTCATCATAAACCCCATAGACCCGACCGATGAGGCCACCGGCGTCTGTGAGCATGGGAAAAGGGACTCCCCCCTCAACCATCTTCGAAAGCTCGTTTTCCTGCCATATCTTATGAATAAACCGGCTATCGGTGCTCATTGCAAGTACCTGGACCCCCAGTTCCTCTATTTCTTTGTGCTTGACGGCGACCGCCGACAATTCTGTAGGTCAGACAAAGGTGAAATCACCCGGGTAAAAGCACAGGACAACCCACTTCCCTTTAAATTCTGAGAGAGTAATATTCTTGAATCCTCCATCAATATAAGCACTCGCCTCAAAATCCGGTGCCGGTTTGCCGACTTTTGCTATCATAAAGCCACCCTCCTTTTGATTAGTTTGGACAATATCTCCAGTTTCTGCCTTAGGGATTCCTATGGGGCCCCGTGAAGGCTTGACGCATCCATCTTTCTGTTCCACCATCATTTCCTCCTTTGTATAAATGTGTTCGGTGATAAACCCACCTACTGTTATGAAGCCATATCAGATGAGCAGTATGTGTAATTCATTGAACAGACCTCTCATTTCCTAACATTTCCTACCTTAAGGCAGACATCTTGATCCAGGGAGACACGAATCTACACTGAAAGATAGGAACGATGCGAACACCGAATTTCATTACCATTGTTTCCCTATTATTACACATTTATAGCGGGTCACCCTCTTTAAGTCAACGGAGAGTTTACTGTTTCGACTTTTTTATTTCCATCAAAAGAAAAGATATCCTCCGTAAAAACTCGTTGACAATACAATTTAATGAATATATATTCATTATTAATTAAAGTCAAATGTTTAGTGATTATTTTTCACTAATACCAATTTGATTATGGTATTTTGCAGCCTGATTGCACATTGGCTATCTCGTATCAATCACACTCCTCATATTATACAAGAGGATCAAATGGAAAATGATAAGAAAACACAGCGGTAAATCACAGCTTTCGGATTTGTGATGAGACAGATAAACAGTCATCAACCTTTAGGGAGATTCAATGGATAAGCTCATTTTAATAATAATTTTCAGTTTTTTGGGAAGCGTTGGTTCTTTAGCAGGGGCATTTTTGTTGCTTATCTTCCCTGATAAAGTCAGGCTTATGTTAATCCCTTCTCTGATAAGTTATGCCACAGGCACGTTACTCGCTTCTTCCCTGTTGGGGATGATACCAAAAGCGTTGGTTTCTGCATCTTCATCGTCAATCCTTCTGACAGTGCTTGTAGGGATGATCTCTTTTTTTCTGCTTGAAAAACTTGTCATATGGCGACATTGCCACGTTGAGAACTGTGAAGTTCATAGCACTGCCGGTTCTCTCATTCTTCTAGGCGACACCTTTCATAATTTTGTCGATGGAATTGTAATTGCTGCAGCCTTCCTGACAAGCATACCTCTCGGATTAACCACCTCTTTTGCCGTAATTGCACATGAAGTACCTCAGGAGACAGGGGACTTTGCCATATTGTTAGACAGCGGGTATTCCAAAAACAAGGCTTTCATGTACAATTTATTTTCATCAATGGCCACACTGCCTGGCTCCCTCATAGGCTATTTTTGCTTAAAAAGTGCTCAAGCTGCAATTCCTTACATACTTGCATTTTCTGCAGCAAGCTTCATCTACATTGCAACAGCAGATCTGATTCCACATCTTCATCAGAAGACAGATTTTCGGTCTGGGATAACCCAATTCCTTCTTCTTCTGTGTGGCGTGGGAACAGTATTGTTTTTTATAATCTGTCACCCATAGAATGACATATGTACACGATAAGGGTGATGATTTTACCTATGTATTGATTGCTTATCGTATCTTATCGTCTTAAGACAATCTCTTCTTCAGGTAGTTATCCACGGCATCATGTAAAGTATTTGCTGCCAGCAAAGCGCAGTGCTGGTTTTCTTCTGGTAAGCCACCAACAATGTTCAGAATTGTCTGGTTGGTAATTTCCTTGAGCTCATCTATGTTTTTACCAAAAGCAAGCTCAGCCGCAAAGGAACCACAAATCTGGCTCGGTCCGCAACCATCCGTCTGAAATGACGCATCACTAACCCTTCCCTCATTGAATTTCAGAAAAATCTCCATTGTGTCACCGCAGGGTCCGGTTACACGGGCATAGCCATCTGGATTGTGTATCGATTTCATATATAAAGGATTACGCCATCTCTCATATGCCGTTTCACCATATGTCTTAATGGTATCATCAAAAATCTCATTTTGTAAATTTGTTAAAAAATCGTCAAGTTTTCCAGACATCGTTTTATCTCCTTGTTATTCGGTAAAACCATAAATCACAAACTCCTTGGAAATTGCCGTACATTAGATATTCGCATAATCATTTCATTGGGTTTATTAGTCTTTTCAATCAAGCTTAAGCGTTTAATATCAATCTGACTACGCTGTTTACTCCTTATTTTCCATTACTTTTACAATCGTATCAACAATTTGACTAAAAGCCCGGTTGTACTCGAGGCTGTCATCCCCCAGGAAATCTATACTCCCTTCATCTCCGCACTCGACAACTTTAGGTTCTATAGGAAGGGACCCGAGAAGCCTCAAATTTTCCTTTTTGGCAGTTGTCATGCCACCCATATTTTTAAACAGGTCTATTGTTTTCCCGCAGTGAGGGCATTTCAGCCCGCTCATGTTTTCTACAAGACCGAGAACTTCCAAGTTCATTTTCCTACAAAAATTTATTGACTTTCTCACATCAGCCAGTGAAATTTCCTGAGGTGTCGTAACAATGAGCGCCTTTGCGTCCGGAATGGTCTGGGCAACAGTTAAGGGTTCATCACCAGTCCCAGGCGGTGAGTCTATGATGAGGTAGTCCAATTCCATCCATTCAATTTCTGCAATGAACTGGCGTATTACACCACCTTTTAAAGGTCCTCTCCAGATAGTTGCAGCATCCTTGTCTCCTAAAAGAACTTCGATTGACATGACCTCCAACTTTGGAAGGTATTTCAAAGGGAAGGTTTTTCCTTCAGGTCCACCGGTGGTGAGAAGCTTGTCCTTCAGGCCCAACAACCCGGGAATGCTCGGTCCATGAAGATCCACGTCCATAAGACCAACTCGGTAACCCCGTCCTGCAAGGGATACGGCCAGATAGGCCGCTATGCTGCTTTTACCCACACCGCCTTTACCACTCATAACCAGAATTTTGTGACGTATATGGCTGAGCCTCTTGGTTATATTTTCAGCCTCCTCCTTCATACGTGCATCGCGTACAATGTCGTCCATGTTTTGCAACTTCTTACTCATAACCGCAACCTCCTTCAAAATTAGATATATTTTTTGTTGGTCTAACTTCCTACTGGTACTATGGCAATTTTTTAAGACCGGGTGCCCTGTGCCCAAAAGCCGGATGGCAAAATAGCGTGGGTTCCCATATCCAATCCAACTCGAGAAGCAATAACCTTACACTTCACTTTCAACAGAAAAAAGATTGCCTTGGGTTCATCGCTGAGTGTCTCATAGTTTCCTTGACCTTTTGCGATAATGAGATCGGCGCTTTTGAAAAGTTCACGGAACTGAGAGCTACAGTCATCAATAATCGTTCCCGGTGCATCAGAACCATTGTCGGTGACAGTCAGAAAGCGATTCAAGTTTATTGCCTCTATATCCGCCATGGTTGCATCATTAATTACCGGATGCCCCCGAACAACAAGGGTTGTCTGTCCCAGGGGAAGTCGCTCAATGAGCACCTGATCAAGCACGATTTCACCTGCATTATCAGCGAGATAAAGTATACTCTTAGCTGCTTCTATTGCGCGTTTGAAACTTTCCAGGTCTCCGTACAAGGGTTCAGAAAATGCTTGCAAAACTGTTTGCCGCACACCTTCAGGTGTTAGCACATTTTCTGGGCCCATGTCTATCATGTTTCCTGCTATTGCAATACGAACTGCTGCCTCAATGGGGTCCGCAGAAGCTTCCACCTGAGCAGAAAATTCAGGTAACAAAATGAGTGCGGCCTCGGTGAAACGCTCTTTTGCATTACGGTATGGGTCTTCTTGGCCAGTTATTTCCCGAATTTGACGATGAATCCATTGAGCTACCACGGCTGGAGATTGCATAAGATCAATGTCTATCATAATTTTTAGAACTTTACGAAGAATATATTCATGAAAGGCGTGATCATCTGAGACAAAACGTGCCGCCTCCAATGATTGCCTCAAAAAACATGGTATGCAATCGAGGGATGTCTTCATATTCCTTTAAACCTTAAGGCACTCTACCACTCTTGCTTCGAATTCCTATAAGGCTGGCAGAGCAAGAGCTGTGCCAGCCATGTTCAAACTCATTCATTAAATGATAACACATTGACATTACAAGGTAGATTAACATGGCTACATATTGAAAAAGGCTGCATTGTAATCTGTTCCATAAGATATAAGTGCAAAATGCATTACTGTCTTCTCTTACCCCGACCATCTCTGCCAGGCACATCAATTTTAAAACGCTTAATCTTTCGGTACAGTGTGCTCATATCGATTCCGAGGTCTTGTGCTGCCTCGGTCCTGTTCCCGCCATGACGTTGTAACGTTTCGATAATAAGGTGTTTTTCCATTGCATCCATACTCATGGGGCCAAAGCCCTTCGATGTCACATTCGCAACCGGGCGAAGTTCTGGTGGCAGGTGATGCAGTTCGATCATACCTCCCCTGCAGAGCACAAAGGCTTGCTCAATGATATTTTCAAGTTCCCGTACATTACCGGGGTAGTCATATTCCATCAGGTGGGCCATTGCATCGCGGGAAATCCCAGCAATATCTTTGTTTTGAAGACGATTAAACTTCGCCACCATATGATCTACCAGCAAAGGAATATCTTCGCGACGTTGATTGAGTGCGGGCAATGTAAGGTGGACCACACGAATACGGTAGTAAAGATCTTCCCTGAATTTACCTGCTTGAACAAGTTGGGCAAGATTTTTATTTGTAGCAGCCACGATCCGTACATCAACCTTGATCGGTTCTATGCTTCCCAAAGGTTCTACAACACGTTCCTGAAGGACCCTCAGGAGTCGAACCTGGAGTGCAGGAGAAATATCGGCAATCTCATCAAGAAATATTGTTCCACCATGAGCCAATACAAAGCGACCTGCCTTATCCCGCTTCGCGTCTGTAAATGCACCTGCTTTATGGCCGAAGAGTTCGCTTTCCAGAAGGGTGTCCGGAAGGGCAGCGGAATTAACAGGAACAAAACGTTTTTTCTTCCTAGGTGACAAATTGTGAATAGCCCGGGCAAATAGTTCCTTTCCAGTACCGCTCGGGCCTTCAATAAGGACTGTGCTACTGCTTTCGGCAATCTGCGGGAGGATCTCGAACAACTTGATCATGGTCGGGCTCCGACCCACGATATCTTCGAAGGTGTGACGGTTTTTTAGCTCTTTCTGAAGTTGTTCAACCTGACTTAGATCCTGAAATGTTTCAACACCACCAATAGCATTTCCATCACTATCCTTGAGAATCGCAGCAGAAATACGTATGGGAACTCTGTGCCCCTGGTTGCTGATAATATGCGCAGTGGCGTTTACAGTGGGCTCACCTGTAACGAACGTTCGCCTAAGGGCACAATCCTTTTCGCATATATCTGCATGGAACACATCCGAACAGGCTCTCCCGATTGCATCATTCCTCGATACTCCTGTAATATGCTCTGCAGCCCGGTTAAAAGAGGTGATTCGCCAATCAAGTCCAACGGTAAATACACCTTCATTGATAGAATCGAGAATAACATCACGTGCGTTTTTATCAGTCAAAAGTTCCGTTTGCATTCCATAGATATAATAGATCATAATAATGTAATTTGCAATACAATAATTTATATTTATTGCAATCTGCAAGATTCAAATGTGTGTCAATCTATGGTAAACAAAGCTAACATATTGTTCTTAATCATGTTTAACCTATGAGAGAGGGTATGGCATCGAATGTGCTTATCTATTAGATATGAAAGTAGCCATCGCTCATTGGCAAGACCGTATATCCCCTGTTTTCGATGTTTCAGACAGGCTTTGCCTGATCCAGATTGAGGGTCAGCGTGAAGTGTCAAGGGAAAACGTTGTTCTAAAAATGCGTGATCCATTTGGCAGGGCAAAAGAGGTAGCAGGACTGGGGACAAATGTGCTTCTCTGTGGAGCTATTTCACATGTATTGGAAAAAGCCATTATGGCAACCGGCGTTCAAGTCATAGGGTTCCTTTGTGGTGATCTGGGCGCTGTGATTCCTGCTTTTCTCCAGGGTCACCTCGATGATGGTGGCTTCTTTATGCCTGGATGTTACAGACAGCGGCAAAGACACCGCTTCCGTGGTCGTCGTGGAAGACGATAGCAACATCCAGAGCGGTTGAGATAGTGAAAGGAGGTGAGAAAAATGCCTCGTGGAGATGGAACGGGTCCAACAGGAATGGGTCCAATGACAGGACGTGCAGCCGGTTACTGCGCGGGCAACAATGCTCCCGGGTTTACAAACCTATTCCCAAGGAGGCCTCTTTGGAATTACAGAGGCAATGTGGTGCCTATGCAAAGGCCTGCATATCGCCGATGGATGCCCTTTGGAGTCCGGCAACCCTATTTTTTTGGGGCTGTTGGATGGAGATGTGGAAGAGGCCAGGGACGTGGGAGACGATGGTTCTGGTGATATGAGATATGGAGACGAATCGTTGCGAAACTATAGTTTTGATGTGGTATATGGCAAGTCTTGAAATTGGTAGTTTACAGAATACAAAAGTCACCAAAAACAGATTAATTCAGTGAAGGAGGTATGCTATGCCTTTTGGAGATGGAACGGGTCCAACAGGAATGGGTCCAATGACAGGACGCGGTGCAGGTTACTGTACTGGATTTGGAGTGCCAGGATCAATGAATATTGGCCCTGGTAGAGCTTTTTGGGGTTTTGCAGGTGGACGCGGTGGAGGACGAGGTTGGCGCAATCGATTCTTTGCAACGGGTTTTACCGGCTGGCAGCGAGCAGGTTTTGGATTGCCAGTGTGGGGTAATCCCTGGTTTCAGGGTTTTCCCTATAGGGCAGGTGCAGGACCTATCATGAGCGACGAGCAGGAATTGAATGCGCTGAGAGAGCAAGCCGGGTATTTGGAGGAAGCCATTGCAGGAATACGGCAGCGCATAGAAGAGATCGAGGCTAAAGACAAAAAGGAATAATGCCACCTCTGATCATCGCATACTACACGGCAACCCGGTTGCCGGATAAATTCTCGGCAGCCGGGTTGCCGTGGCTGTTGCAGAAAAAATAGGAGAAATCATGAAAATAGCAGTTACATCAAACTCAACCTCTCTCGACGATGTTATCGAACCACGGTTTGGACGATGCCGTTATTACCTTATTGTGGAAACGGATACTCTAGACTTTGAGGCTGTTGAGAATCCAAGTATCTCCCTTGTTGGAGGAGCCGGGATACAGTCAGCCAAATTAATGGCTGACAAGGGTGTTACCCATGTCCTTACCGGTAATTGCGGGCCAAATGCCTACCAAACCCTCAATGCTGCAAGAATCAATATCGTTGTTGGATGTTCGGGTGTTATTCGGGAAATCATTCAGCAATTTAAACAAGGAAATCTGGCAAACACAACACAACCTAACGTACCCGCTCATGCCGGTGCAGGTGCGCCTTCAGGAGGGGACCAATATTTTAGCCCTGCCTTCTCTCGGGGCTTAGGTATGGGCATGGGAAGAGGCATGGGCATGGGAAGAGGCATGGGAATGGGAAGGGGCATGGGTATGGGCATGGGAATGGGAAGGGGCATGGGCACAGACGCCCTGTTTAATCAGGGAAGTTACCCCGGTCCTCAAGTGTTGAATCGGGGAGAAGGCGGTGTAAGCACTGATGAAGAGCTGGATATGCTAAAACAACAGGCTGAAGCATTAAATCAACAGATAGAGCAGATAAAGAATCAGATCACAGAACTTGAGAAAAGAAGGATGGGTAAATGAGGTTAACTTGGTAGCTGAACTTGTTGATATGGTACAGGTAGATGAACTGAGGATTACCGTAGTTGTGGATAATCATTACTTCACTGTTCAAAATGATTCGCCCATAGTAGAGAGGGTATCTTCAGCCCGTGGTGTCCCGATTCATACTGAGCATGGTCTCTCCTATGTGGTTGAAACAACGATGGATGGTGAAAAAAATACCTTCCTCTTTGATTTCGGCTTAAACTTTGAAACAATAATAAAAAACTTGGCCATTCTTAATGTAAGCCTTGCCACAGTAAACGCCTTTGGTCTTTCCCATGGGCACCTCGACCACTGGGGTGGTCTCTTACAGACATTGAAAGCATACCGTCGAGCAAGCTCGAAGGAGACCACCCTTTATGTTGGTGAAGAGGCTTTTGCCCCCAGATTTTCGGGATATCCCTGGGGTTCACCA
>MVQO01000216.1 GCA_002067585.1 Syntrophorhabdus sp. PtaB.Bin027 | reverse complement strand
TTGCCTGGACCACCACACTCTGGAGTGTAGCAGGTTATATTTTTAAACAGACATTTTTGCTTGCACGATGGACATGCTTCCGGTGGTGATGAAGCAGTAAGGGTATATCCGCAATTTTCACATTTCCAGAATGTTTTTCCGCACTCAGGACAGATATCATCTTTAAATGATGTCTCAGACTTATAACCACAGTTGGCACATTCTTTCAAATCCATAGCAAATACTCCTTTAACAAGGTTGGTTGTTGAACATTATCAATATTAGCATGACCTAAAAATAAGTCAACCTTATTGCGAGAATTGGCAAAACATTAAATACGGAGTAGACGTTTCTAAAACGCTGAAATATAATAAGCACAATCTATCTATGGCTGAGACTGATAATGTGAAATTAGGCTATAAACTTGAAGTGATTGTTTATAAGATTGATTAAAAATCTAACATTAATGAGGGAGAATTTACTAATGGACCTGAAGGGGATGCAAACTGAAAAGAACTTATTGGTAGCTTACCACGGTGAGTCTAACAACAGAAACATGTATACGTTTTTTGCAGAGAAAGCAAAGGAAGAAGGTTATGAGCAGGTTGCTGCGATTTTTATTGAGACAGCCAATCATGAGTATGAACATGCAAAACAGATACTAAATATTATTCAAATGAGAGATATCGAACTTCCCAAAGTCATCTTTCCAGTGAAAGGAGTGGGCAATACAATTTCCAATCTTCAGACTGCAGTTTCCGGGGAACATTATGAAAAAAGTATCATGTATCCTGATTTTGTGAAAATAGCAGACGAAGAAGGTTTTACAGATGTTGCTAAAATACTTCGATTTATTACTTCAGTCGAAGCAGAACATGAAAGAAGATTCCGTATCCTCTTGCAAAACATGAAGGCAGGGAAGATTTTTCGAAAAGATAGTGTCGTAAAGTGGAAATGCCGTGCCTGTGGTTATGTGAAAAAGAACAGAAATGCTCCTAAGGTTTGTCCATTGTGCAGATGTAGTCGCGCTTACTTTGAGTTATTTACAGAAAATTATTAGCATGCATCGGTCATAGCGAAGATTGGAACTATATGGTCAGGCCAACAGAATGGAAATTGAAAACTCTATCACGCTAATGAATGGATGTTCCGATTTATGGCTGCAGGATTTTTTCGAGTCTCATATTTTTTCAGGATTTCAAGTGTGCTTGGTTGATACGATATTCTTCGTGGAGGGGAAGGTTACCCGAGGGTATTTCGCAACTTTGATGTATTAAAAATATGTCAATTCAGTCACGTCGGTATATTATGGTTGCTGACTAATCCTGAATTAATGCGAATCTGATTAAAGATATAAGCAGCGCTGTGCGTTTTCTCAGGATTCAACAGGAATTTGGAATGTCTGACCGCTATATAGAGCAGTTTCTAAACGATACGCAAATACAGAATATATGGGATAAGTTTTTTGTTATCCCATCAGACCCTCTTGAGTCCAATATCACGAGTCACTACTGCTCAACATGCCTCATTCCTTCAAAGCTGATTCAATAAAATCAGCCTATTGGAAGAGTATGACTGTTTGTAACAATGTTGTAAATTTTGTGTGTATAGCGAACATATGGATCTGAGCTAGTTAAAGCAGAGTGCAGGAAAATTTAAATTAGCAGCAAATTTCTCAGTCTCGTGCCTTTCAGCTTTTTAATACAAATATTTTGCTTACTTCAATTAACATCAATCAAATAAAGTTATCAACTATTTAACCGATAAATTCATGATATGGGGCAAGTAAGCCTTCCGCCAAATAGGAAATGATGAAAATATAATGGCTGTTGATATCCGACGCACCACACAAAAAATGATCTCTCATGCTCGCCTTCTGTCTGGTCCAATCCAGACAACATCGCATTTGATGCGTAAGCGGTTTCGTTCTGCAAGTCTGCGCTTTAAAATTGCTTTCTTTGTTGTGATTTTACTGACAAGCACTTCGTTTGCCCTTTGTATAATTACAGTCCAGATCATGAACAATTACATATTGAATGAGATTGTTAAGAGAGGAGAATCGGTAAGTAAGGGTATTGCAGCGTCTGCTGGTTATAGTCTTCTTTCAAAGGATCTTCTCAGCCTAGATAATCTTGTGTTCAAGGCAAAAGTAACAAATAATGACATGGAGTATGTTGCTATCGTCGCTCCAGACATGAAGGTTGTTGCTCACAGCGAAGCTGTAATGGGTGGGGTGGTTATGCCTGAATCCCAGGGCAGGATAATTACTAAGAGAATAGATGGAACGACAGTAAAAGAATTGATGCGGCCATCTGCCTCCATCTTTGAAATATCATGCCCTGTTGTTTTTATGAAAAAGAATATGGGAAGCGTCATACTCGCAATCAACAAGTCTGTGCTTCTTGAGGCACAGGCAAAGGTGCGCACAAGGATACTTGTAGTCTTTGGCATTATTGTTGTTCTCGGAATTATAGCAAGTGCACTTCTTGCATCTTTTCTCATAAAGCCAATTAGAGAGCTTTCTGCAGGCGTTGATGAGCTGAAGAAAGGTACAGCGAAAACCCCCCTCAAGATTTATTCCCACGATGAGTTAGGGAAATTGACCAGCAATTTCAATGAAATGTCAACTACGATAGCTGACCAGCAGAGTAAACTAAACAAATATGCCCGTGACCTCGAAGAAGCATACGTTTCGATTGTGAAAGTTGTGGCTGCAGCTATTGACGCACGGGATTCATATACTCATGGCCATTCAGCGCGGGTTTCACAGTTTTCGGTAATGATTGGCAGAGCAATTGGGCTTTCCAAAGAAGAACTCGACGACCTTGAGGTAGCCTGTCTCTTCCATGATGTGGGAAAAATTAAGACCCCGGACTCCATTCTGCTCAAGCCTGGAAAATTAACTCAATTTGAATACGATGAGATGATAAGACACGTAGAGTACGGTGCATCGATTCTCAGCAAAGCCCCATCATTACGAAAGTATATCCCTGCTGTGAAACATCACCATGAACGGCAGGATGGCAAAGGCTACCCTGACGGGCTAAATTGTGATACTATTCCACTGTTTGCATCAATAATTGCCATTGCTGATACATTTGATGCCATGACTTCTACCAGGCCATACAGGAGTGCGTTCACTGAGGATGTTGCGCTCAGAGAACTTGTCCGAGTGGCGGGCACGCAATTACGTGCCGATCTTGTTGCAGTGTTTGTCGGGCTAATTGATAAAGGCTATGCCCATGAAAAACAGAAAGTCGCTGGGAGAGTTATATAATGAATTATTTTCATACAACGAGACGGTTTTTCACTGTTATGATATTTTTAGCATTGATTTTCACTGGTTGTGCTCAGATGAAAACCGGTACCTCTTCTTCCAACATACCCGTAGATAGAGCTGCACATAAACCTGTCCTGGAACCCTCTAAACAGACACCTGCCCAGGAGTCAATCCCGATTAAGAGGCCTCACGTAACCGGAGATTATCAAAAAACGATCGACTTCTATAAATCTGAACAGGCCAAATATCCATATGACCAAACACTAACAAAAGATTATGCAAGGAATGTAGATGAGATGAAAGACGCTGCAGATCAAGAATATGAAAAGGAGAAGTACACATCTGCCTGTAAAACTTACAGCATCCTGGCCAAAAACTATTCCGCCTTTAAGACATTTGTCCACATGCTCTCATTTAACAGGTCAGATATCAATAAAAAACTGAATGACTGTAAATCCATTCTTTCAAAGAAGGGATTTCAGGAATACAGGGAAGGCAATCTGAACGAGGCAATTGCCCTGTGGCAAGGTTACCTCACAATTGATCCGAATAATGCTGATATCAGGAAAGCTGTGAACACCGCAACATTGCAACAAAAAAACCTTCAGAAAAAGTAAAAATTTACAGTGTGCTAGAATTATGATTGACGGTTCTTGTAGTCATTATAATCGAATATTTTTATAACCTCTATTCTTTTATCATCCTTAATTACAGCTATGTCTGGTAGATTTATCCCATTAAAAGTAGTGTTTTTTACAATGCTATAGAGGGCCATATCAGTAAAAATCAGTTTGTCGCCTCTTTTAAGCGGTTTATTGAAAGAATAATCTCCCATAATGTCGCCTGCCAGGCAGCTTAGTCCTGCAATCCTGTATGTGTATTTCTTTTCTTTTGATTGGCCCGATTTGATGATGTGAGGTCTGTAAGGCATAAGGAGCACATCAGGCATATGGGTTTCTGCCGATGCATCCACAATAGCGATATCCATTTGGTTTGTTACTATATCCAGTATGGATGACGCCAAAAAACCAGCATTAAGCACACTTGCTTCTCCAGGCTCAAGATATACCTGTACACCATATTTCTGCTTAAACCCGTTTATGATTTTGATTAAACGTTCAAGATCATAATCATCACGGGTTATGTGATGGCCGCCCCCAAAATTGACCCACTTCAAATTTTTTATATGTTGACCATAGAGCTTTTCAAATGAGTTGAGTATCCTTTCAAGTATGTCCGAGTCCTGTTCGCACATGGCATGAAAATGGAGCCCCTCAACAATATTCCTGTACCCAGAAAAATATTTTTCGAAAGTATGGTTGATAATCCCCAATCTTGAACAGGGTGCACATGGATTGTACATCTCTGTGAGAACTTCAGAGTGTCCTGGATTTACTCTTAAGCCAATTTCTATTCCTTTTTTCTTTGCTCTGAGCCCATATTTCTGGAGCTGATAAAATGAATTGAAAATTATAACATCAGAATACCTGATTATCTGATCCATCTCTTTATCTCTATATGCTGCAGCAAAGGTATGTACTTCTTTTTTGAATTCCTCGAAACCGAGCCTCGCTTCATGAAGACCACTGGCACACACCCCATCTAGATACTCCCGCATTAGGGGAAATGTAGCAAAGGAAGCATAAGCCTTTAAGGCATGCAGGATTTTACAACCTGTTCGGTCCTTGACATACCTGAGCACTTTCATGTTCTCTTCAATGAGAATCTCATCAATGAAATAAACCGGGGTGGCTATATCACTCTGAGCTATTTTAAGGAGTCTTTTGTTTTCAGAAGCAAACACTTGTTTTTTGCATTTTTTGATTAAGCGGGTAAGACGCCTGAGTACGCTTGGGCCCAGTTCTGTAACCATTTTCCTCCGAGCATCCTCTGACAAGGCGTAGTAATCCCTGACAGCCAATAAATCATTTGCCAAGATTGACTGTATAATTCTTTTTATTTTTTTGTCTGGCCTAATCATTTCAGTCCTGGCACGTCATCGATTTTACAACCTGTCCGGCAGTGGTTCATGTTCAATCACCTGCCACGGTAATCCGTATTTATTGAGTGCTTCCATAAATTTGTCAGGATCAAGCTGTTCCATGTTGTATACTCCTGCTCCTTGCCAAACGCCTGTGAGAACCATCATTGCCCCGATCATTGCAGGAACACCTGTAGTATATGCAATTGCCTGTGTTCCCGTTTCCTGGAACGCCTCTTCATGATCACAGATATTGTATATATACCTCGTTATTTTTTTTCCATCCTTTTTCCCTGTCATAATATTTCCTATCACTGTCTTGCCAGTGTATTTTGTGCCTAGGGAGGCTGGCTCAGGCAACAAAACCCTGAGGAATTTTACCGGAATGATTTTACACCCCTCATACTCAACTTCATCTATCCTGGTCATTCCGACATTCTGAAGCACCCTCAAATGAGTTAGGTAATTTTCGGAGAATGTCATCCAGAACCTTGCTCTCTTCAATCCCTTAATATTCATTACTAACGACTCAAGTTCTTCGTGGTAGAGTAGGTAGCTTTCTTTTGAACCGACAACAGGGTAATTAAAGCTGAAATGAACACTGCCTTCGTCTATGATGGCAGGTGTTTCAACCCATTTACCGTTATCCCAATGCCGGACGATCTGGGTAACTTCCCGGATATTTATCTCAGGATTAAAGTTCGTGGCAAATACGTGGCCATGCGTCCCGGCATTACAGTCCAGGATATCCAGGTAATGGATTTCATCGAAAAGGTGTTTCTGTGCGTACGCGGCAAAAACATTCGTTACTCCTGGGTCAAACCCAGAACCAAGAATTGCCATTAAGCCCCGTTGTTTAAATCTTTCTTGGTATGCCCATTGCCATCTGTATTCGAAGCGGGCTTCGTCCAATGGTTCATAGTTAGCTGTATCTATATAGTGCACGCCCGTCTGTATACATCCATCCATAATATGGAGGTCCTGGTAAGGTAATGCAAGATTAAGAACGAGGTATGGCTGGAAATCATTGATGAGTGTTACAAGTTCGTGCAAGTTATCTGCATCCACCTGCGCAATCTCAATATCCTTATTGTAACGTTTCTTGATATTACTTTTGATTGTTTCACACTTTGAAAGTGTTCTGCTGGCAACAAGTATTTCTTTAAATATTTCAGGAA
>MVQO01000215.1 GCA_002067585.1 Syntrophorhabdus sp. PtaB.Bin027 | reverse complement strand
CGGCTCAGGTGCAGTCCTATGCACGTATGGTACGTCTCTCAACTGGGTATGGGTATACTCGGGAATCCGTGCTCCTGTTGTCAGGATGACCGGGTACTTTTTGTACATCTCCGGGTTGCTGACAGGGCTTTTGCTTGGCTCCACAGGCTTTGGCAGTGGATCATACCCGTTCTCTGCCAGTGTCTGGGAATAAAGCTCGATCTTTCCTGAGGGGGTGTTATACCTTTTCTGCTGTACATATTTCATTTCTGTATAGTAGGCGCCCTCTGGGTGTTCCTTTGTCAGCTGTTCCCTGTTCAATCCACTTGGTTTCAGGAAAAAGTCTATAATCTCTTCTTCCGTATTCCAGGGAAAAAACTCTCCATAGCCCATCCTTCTTCCTATTTCAGTCCATATCTTCCAATCTGGCCAGCACTCACCGATTGGCTCTATCACTTTCTTTCGCACCATAGCATATGGAATACAGTTGGTCACACCGTACACATAACCTACACCTGCTTTCTCCAGAAAAGAACACGCCGGCAGCACAATATCGGCAAGCTTAGCAGTCTCTGTCATGAACAGTTCAGATACCACAACAAAGTCAAGGGCCTTGATTGCTTCTTTAATACGCTCTGAATCAGGTAACGTAACTGCTGGATTACCGCCTGTACAGATCATGCCTTTGATGTGATATGGTTTGCCTTTCAATACGGCATCGGCAAATAGCATCTGCTGACCGTAAGGAGATGTTCTTCCCCAGAAACGCCTGAAAAGAGGATGCTCATCAGTGCCGATGGGGTCACTAATCTCAGTAACCCTCATGTCGCCAAGGCGGATAAAAGGAATGCTCACCCAGCCACCGGGAACATCAATGTTGCCAGTTATCGCCTGCATGATAGCGTGAACGCGGTTACCCTGGAACCCATTTACATGCTGGTCTATCGAGCATGTTCCGGGAACGATTGAAGCCGGTTTGACGGTTGCAAACAACAATGCGATTCTTCTGATGTCTTCTGCAGGAACCCATGTGATCTCAGACATTTTTTCTGGCGTGTACTGTTTCACATGCTCGGATAGTTTGTCAAAGCCTATGCAAAACTTCTCCACAAACTCTTTGTCATAGAGACCCTGCTCAATAATTACGTTGAGCATGCCGAGACAAAGGGCTGTGTCGGTACCGGGTCTGATCTGGATGTGAATCCCTCTTTCAGCCATAGGGATCTTCTTCGGGTCAACAATGATTACGTGCTTGAGGGTGCCGGCATCCATGGCCTTATAAATCTTGCGGCCCACGGTTATCCTGGAATTGTCCATATTCTGGCCAAAAACTATAATACACTTGGAGTTCCAGGGTTCCTCAATAGGATACCCGCCAAAAGTCATCTGGCGCGCCATAATACGTGATCGGAAACAGTTCCCTTCCACTGACAACAGGTTAGGGGTCCCATAAACTCCCCGAAACCTCTGAGCAAAGGCTGCCAGTTCTATGTTCTCGGTTCCCAGTGAGCCAGTATATACAGCAAGAGCCCTGGCGCCATACTTGTCCTTAATCTCCTGTAACTTCTCAGCTATAGTATCAAGTGCATAATCCCAGGAAATGCGCTCCCAATTGCCATCAGTCTTCTTTTGCATGGGAAATGTAAGCCTGTCCTTTGAATACACCCACTCCGGCAGAGCAGTTCCTCTTGGGCATATTTCCCCCAAACTGATGGGGTGCTCTTTCATGCCTTCCACTTTTACAAGTTTGCCGTCTTCAACATACGCGTTTATTCCGCAGCTATTGATGCACATTATGCAGTCCGATTTAATCACTTGCATTGCCATTGCACTGTTCCTCCTTATATAATATTTCTTCCCTCTACCCTTTCGGAAGATTTTATTCCATTAAAAATCAGGTCACATACCTCCTCATATCCTTCAATCAGATCGTATGTTTCCTCTTTGAGCAGCCAACGGGTTACCCTTTGTTCCAGGACCCCGAGTATTAACTCCCGTATGGTATATGCACTTGTATCCTTTCTAAACAGACCACTTTCCTGGCCCTCTTTAATGATTTCAAGAACCTTTTCAGTGAATGCCTTTATCTTGCCATATGTTTCCGATTTTATGAAACCCCTGCTTACACGCATTTCAAGCATCAGGCTCCGGGCATACGCTGGGTTCGATTTAAAAAAATAGAGATAATACCAGATCAATTTTCTGATTTTTCCAACACCATCATGAATTCCCTGAAGATGGAGATTAAACTCTTCGCAGAACTCTTCTGTTTTTTGGGCGGGAATAGAAAAGAAAAGGTCTTCCTTATTTTTGAAATACTGATAGACTGTACCCTCAGCAATATCTGCCTTCTGGGCAATCTCAGCGATGCTCGCATTTTGAAAATTACTGTTCCCAAAAATTTCAGCCGCTGCCCTGATAATTTGCTGTCTCCTCATATCCTTTTTTGACATCTTGAATGCCTGTAAGCTACAATTGAACTATATTCATTATATGACATTTATTCATGTTTGTAAACAACATAATTATCCTCTAACTTACCACCTATTAAGCAATTATATAAAATTGAATTATATTCAATTATATGAATGCTCACATCAACAGTTATGTGAATCAGATTTATCAAAATGACTATAGACGCTTTAATACATTTTGCACATATGGTTAAGATGAACGTCAAAATCATATACATGTTCAGAATGGGGTAGGAAAAAGAAACGTTCATAAGCCGGAGACAAAGCTCAATCCCGAAAATATTGTGTTCAGAATGTTGTAGCCACGGATAATACCAGAAACATCAAGGATTACATGCATAAAAGCCTTTTCGAGAGTAACCATCCATGAATGCTGACCATGGCCTGTTCGGACTGGAAGCCTTTTCCGCCTACGGGTTAACTGTTCTTGAAGCCCACAAGTCCCTGGGTCAATACATAGGCTGCCTGCAAATACGATGTAGGACAAAGAGGAAAACACTCTTTGCAGTTCCAGCACTCCTTGGAAGCAATCTCAGGAATAAAATTTATCTCCCGTTTTGGGCCCTGATCGACAAAAGCAATGGCATTCTTCTTCTTAACTTCTGCGCAATATCTAACACATAACCCGCAAAGCACGCAAAAAGACGGCTCTTTCCCAAAGCGTACACTTTTGGCCCCATATTCCTTGGCCATCTCCAGCAACTGAGGAGAATCAGGTGCATGTGCCAGTAACAGCTCTATGAGCACCTTTCGAATCTTATCTATTTTCTCAGACCTGGTTCTCACAACCAGGTTTTTTTCCACAGGATAAAGACAGGAAGCCACATAGTTTGTCCGTCCCCGCGACTCCACTTCCACAGTACAAATCCGGCAGCCACCATAAGGTTCCAATTTTTCGTGATGACACAGTGTAGGAATGAATATGCCACTGCTCTGTGCCGCATTCAAGACTGTCATTCCTTCTTTAGCCCGTACTTCTTTTCCGTCAATCGTTAAAAGGATATCGCTCATCTTTTTTACTCTCTTTGGCTATTTTTCTTGCTAACTTGCCATGGTAGTCATACAGTGCATCCCTTATCCTCAATGCTTGCCTCGTACTCATTTCTGAAATAACGCAGGGAGCTATAAATAGGGCTCGATGTCGTTTTACCGAGAGCGCACAGTGAGGCGAGAGAGCCAACTTCGCAAAGCTCTTCCAGGGCTTCTATGTCACCCTCTTTGCCCTTTCCCATACTCATCCGGGTCAAAATACGCAACATCTGCCTTATCCCTTCCCGGCATGGAACACACTTGCCGCAAGATTCATCTGCCAGGAACTCAAGGAAGAACCTGTTCATTTCAACCATGCTTGTATCTTCATCCATAACGAACAACCCTCCGGCCCCGATAGCCGCACCCAGTTTTGACATGACATCAAAATCCAAAGGGGTGTCAATAAGCTCTGCAGGTAATGATCCTCCCATAGCTGCTCCGAAATGGATAGCTTTGAGCTTCTTCCCATTTGGGATTCCTCCACCTATATCGTAGACAATCTCTTTCAGAGATGTGCCGAAGGGCACTTCTACAACCCCGCTATTCACTATATTGCCCGAAAGGGAAATCATCTTGGTCCCCTTGCTTCCCTCGCTCCCTATTCCCAAATACCAGTCAGCTCCTTTGCCGATAATCTGCGGCACATTTGCCCACGTCTCAACGTTATTCAAATTGCTTGGTCGTTCCCAGATACCTTTCACTGCAGTTCTTGTATATTTCGGCCGTGGCTCAGGAGCTTTACCCTCTATTGATCTCATGAGTGCACTCGCTTCACCAGACACGAAGATTCCCACATCAAGATGCACTTCGATATCGAAGTCAAATCCAGATCCGAGTATATCGTTGCCAATAAAACCATGTTCTCGTGCAGCCTCGAGGGCAATATCGATGTTCTCTCTCAATCTCGGCATATCATGACGAGTATAAATAAAACCCTGCTTTGCCCCAATCGCATAGCCTCCAATTATTAAACCTTCAATGATCAAATGGGGGTTTCCCTGAAAAATGGCACGGTCCATATAGGCGCCTGGTTCACCTTCGTGACCGTTACATATAACATACTTCAATTCAGCAGGCGCATTACGTGCTGTCTCCCATTTTAAGCCTGCCGGGAATCCGCCGCCACCCCTTCCCCGCAGATTCGCTTTCTTCACCTCTTCAAGAACTTCCTGCGGTTTCATCTCAAGGAGGGCCTTCGCCAGTGACGAATAACCACCGATGGCCAGATAGTCATCAATGCTTTTGGGGTCGATTTTCGGGTTCATCCCAAGAATGTTTCGTACCTGCTTTTTATAAAAGGGTATTTCAGACTGGTGGACTGCTTTCTCACCGGTATTCGGGTCTATGTACACAAGGCGATCAACTATCGTCTTCCCGACCACAGTTTCAGAAATGATTTGCTGTGCATCCTCTGGTTTTACTTTTGTATAACAGATCTCTTCAGGATATATAACAATATTTGGCCCTTGGGCGCAGAAACCATGGCAGCCTGTCACGCGTACATCAACCTTGCCTTCCAACTTTTGCTTCTTAATCTCTTTCTCAAAGGCCCGGATAAGATCCTCACGCCCACCAAGACAGCCTATTCCACCGCATATCGCTATACACGGCTTATTCGGATCTTTTTTCAACACAATATCTTTTCTTACCTTTTCCAACTGAGCAGCAGAATTTATTCTCGCCATAGCATTCCCTTATTTATAGTTTTTCAAGATGGCTTCCACATCATCCGGCGTAATGTTGCTGTGATGCATGCCGTCAACCACAATCTCGGGCCCCAATGTGCAGCATCCAAGGCAGCTTCCCTTTTCCAGACTAAACCTCAGGTCAGGGGTTGTTTCTCCCGGCTTAATACCAATCAAATCTTGAACTTTTTCAAGGATTTTTGCCGAACCGCGCTGATGACATGATGTGCCGGTACACACGTGAACCTCATGACGCCCCTGGGGCTTCAGGCTGAACGTCTTATAAAACGTCGCTATGTGCAGCACTTCACTTAAAGGCACACCTAATTTATTGCTGACCTTTTCCAAAACCTCCCGCGGAAGCCATTTGTTTTCATGCTGAATATCCATCAACACCATAATGACCGAATTAGGCTTACCGTCATATTTATTAATAATCTCATCGATTCTTCTATTGTCCATGGGTCCTGCGTTCCTCCATTTCGTCCTATGCCCGAGCCTGGTCTTCTCTCATCTGCGGGAGGACAACTCTCTGGCTCTCATCAAATCTGAGCAAACCCTGTCTTGCAGACAAATTCAGATGCTTGGAGACTTCAGAGGGTTTTAAGCCCAGAATCTCGGATATTTCTTCGCCTGAGCGGGGTCCTTCTCGCAGAAGCAACATAATTTCACTCACTGCAAGTTTATCTGTTATTAATTCTTTAAAAAGCTCATCAAACTCTTCACTGGAATAAAATTTCCGGTATTCTTCCTCTGAGTTTAGATTAATTCTCATCCTTTCTCTTTCCACAAGCCTCATATAAGGAACTATGTTATTTACAGCTTCAAGCTTAAAGGCTAGTTTCTTTGGTTCAATCCCTTCTGCCTGTCCTATGGGCCCAAGCTCTTTAATCTTCTTGGAGACGTCATTCATAATTTCAGCAAATCGAACACCCTCAGACGCCCCCACCCATTCAATTCTTAACCTTTCAGGGTTTAACCCTATATGAGTCAATATTCTACGCATAAGGAGGACATTGCTTAAGGCATGGTAATTACCTTCTGTCACATAGTGACATTCACCGGGCCAGCACCCCCCTATGTAGACTCCATCTGCGCCGTTCGAGAAAGCGCGGACAATAAACGCCGGGTCTACTCTGCCTGTGCACATTACACGGATAAGCCTGATATCTGTTGCGTATTGCAGTCTGGAAACTCCAGCCAGGTCAGCAGCTCCGTATCCTCACCAGAAGCAGATAAAGCCTAATATTTTCGGTTTAAATTCGAATCCATTACTCATTTTTATCTCCTACCTGTTTATCACCTCAATAGATATTACCGTGCCCTTCCATTCATCTGGATAGCCTCATCAATCTGTTGAAAAATTTCTTCGTCCGTAAAGTGCTTGAGTGAAATCGC
>MVQO01000214.1 GCA_002067585.1 Syntrophorhabdus sp. PtaB.Bin027 | reverse complement strand
CAAAGGTAGATATTTTTGGTGATGCTCTATCATTACAGGATACCATACTCTCCTGACACTAACACAACGACTTGCAATTTAATATCTCCTGTGCCTTCTGATCCCCCATAGATGCAGGTGAGAGCAGAAGCGGTGATATTTATAAGAATGTAGTAAGCATGGGGTGACACTCCACAAAACCCTTCTCCATGAAACTTCTGGTTGAATATATGATATGTACTATTCTGACTAGTCGAGATTGGACGTTTCAATATCTTTTACAAAATCCAACATCCTTGTGAAAAGACTAAGAAGCCCTAACCTCTTATGTTCCTCTTCCGACTCTTTTGGATATGAAAGATTTTCAAGGGATTTTATATAGTTCTCCAAATTAATCTTAGAAAACTGCCTCTTAAAAAGGAAATATGCTAAATCAAAAGTGTTTCTTTCTTCACTCTTATACCCTTCTCTAATTTCAGCTTCTTGAGAACCACTATATACTTTAACTCTACTCATAAAGCCAAAATTCCAAGGTCTTTTAATGACCGAGCTCATTCGATCCTCTCCGTATGATGGTGCCATAATAAAGATGAGAATTCTGGCCCATAAAATTGGATCTACTTCTGGGAAAAGATTTCTTGATACCTCATCTAGTGGAAAATCAATTTCTTTACTTCTTTGTTCTATCCTGCGGCTAGCCCAATCCCAGAAATTATCTGAAGATATTCCCGATATAATATTTTCTGAACTTTGAAGATTGCTCTTTGTGACCTTCCACTTATCAGGGAAATAATGATCCCAAATATCGAGTCTATCAGGCGCATCGCGTATATTCTCAAAAAAAACTTGATAGAAAACATAGAATAGATGCTTGACGTAAGAGTAAGATGAAATAGATTCGTTCTTATATTTTTCCACATGGCTTTCTAATTCTTTGAAAAAGGAATATGATTCTCTTTCCTTTAATGCACGTATTTCAATCTGTCGAAAAATAGAGTCTATCGTTCTCAACAGTTCACCGTATATGTTCCGTTCCTCAAACTTTTTATCTTGACCCAGATACTCATGCTCTTTTTTCCACACGTCAAAGTGCCATTGCAATATATTGTTAAACATCCTATCTGACTGTGTTAAGAAGGTGGTAGAGCGCTTATCTGTGAAACTATTGAAATCGCTTAGCAGTTTTGATGCGATTTTAAGATTGTCTTTCATCGTTTTCCAATAACCGATTCACAGTAGAACAGAATATATCAAAGAATACTTGTTCATTCTGAGAATTGATGTTCTCAGTTTGCCAGACAGAACGCCATGCTTCTTCCATATCTTGTTTATTCCGTAATTCTCTCAAATAATCAAACCTCAATGGAAATTTCTTTCCTTTCATCCAACGATAGGAGCGAATTAGAATTTTCGTGATAAAGATAACGCCTACGGCCCAAATGATCATCTCCAATAGTCGCATCAACGGATGTGTATAATTCCAAAATAAGAGAGGAAAGAAAGTAAGGCACAAATATAATGGGAGACGCTTGGCCTTTATAATGTGATCCAATATGACATTTCTGTCTAATACCTCAAATTCTTTTTTCTCTCTAAAAATCGCAATGGCTATTGAGATAAGTGTCGTGAGACAGGCTACCACTATACCAAGAAGTATGGTCGGCAAATCGCTTTCACGATTAACGCCGACAACAGCCTTAATAACCTTTGAGCATTCCAATAATATGTGTTGAACCGAATCCATAAATGTTTTTATTCAGGTATCCATACAAAAGGACTTTTCACCAAATCAGGAGGGTCGAACGTGCAGTCCTTGCAATTGAATTTAGCACCCTTTTGTGGCTCATAAGCTACCCCTTCTATTCTGGAGGAAGTGAATAGTGTTATTTCCATGCTTCTGTTGTCATAACAAAAATTCCTTTTGTCACCCCAAGAGTAGTAGGTGCAAGGTGCTCCAAATCTTGAAGTCCCCACATATTTTGTTCCATCTTTCTTAAAATCCATTGTCCGAAAACCACCCATTGCTTTTAAGAGGTCAGGGAGCACAACCTCAACGGATATATTGTCTCTGTTTTGGGTTATGACCATCCTAAAACCTCCAGTCAATGACTTCCATTTCCGTGGAAAAGTGTTTGTATCAGTTTTCTGAAAAGCCAAGGAAGAACTATTGATCCTTTCATTTAAATCCTTCAGAGTTAATTTATTATCAAGACTCAGCAATCCCCGAGCGTAGTTGATCGGAATCCCAAAATTCAGGTTCTCGGTTCCCTTGAGTTTGAAGGATAAGACCCCTATTGCTTCCCCCTTTTCATTTAGAAGCGGCCCACCGCTATTGCCGGGGTTTGACGCCGCATCTGTTTGAATGATCCGTACCCCATCAACTGTCCGAATCCCGCTCACAATCCCACTCGTTACAGACCCCTCAAGAACTCCCAAAGGATTCCCGATAAGAACAACTTTTTCCCCAACCTTAACAAGATCAGAATTTCCAAGGGTCGCAGAGGGAATGTTGAAACCGGGGATTTGTATAAGTGCCAAATCCTTCCGTTCATCATAGGCTCGAATCTGTATCTGATCATAAACCTCCCCACTAGAAAGTTTTACCCCGACACTCAAGGCTCCGCTAATTACATGAACGTTTGTAACGATAATGCCAGATGAATCAATGACGAAACCCGAACCACGGGCAATACCATCTGCCCTCTTGCTTTCGATTACGACGATTGTTGGCTGTACCTTGTTCACAATCTCCGGTATTGATAATTCAGATGCTTTAACCGTGAAGGCAGAGACAAATAAGAAAACAAATAAGACTAAATAAAAATTCAATGCCTGAATTCTACAATTCATACGCCCCCCAATACATGGCTAAATTATTCTTTCATTTAAGCTCAACAGAAATAAGAATAACTCCAAAAATAAAACAACAACAGTGAATGTTCTTTCATCATTCCCCATTACCTTGATATTTACATTCTACACTTCTTTGGAATATTGTCAATCTTGGCTTAAAGAAACTCAAAGATGAAAGATTCATTGATTCAGCGGTGAATCTTTCATATGATTGTTGCATATAACATTCAATGAGCCTTTCCATGAATAAGCACTTTGTAACTGCATTCTTTAAAACCTTTGCATTACTCTGTATAATTCTTATCAACTCTTGTGCAACTTGTCCACCATGTAGGGAAGCATCCACACATGTCTATTTCAGTCCTCATGGTGGTGCAACACAGGCAATTATTAACGAGATAGCCGGAGCCAAATCAGAGATACTTGTCCAAGCCTATTCATTCACATCAACTCCAATTGCAAAAGCACTTGTAGATGCACACAAAAGGGGGATAACAGTGGAAGTCATTCTTGACAAAAGTCAAAAGAAAGAGCAGTACACCTCTGCAACATTCCTTTCCAATATGGGAGTACCTATATAGATGACAAACATGCCATAGCCCATAATAAAGTAATGGTCATTGATAGGGAAACAGTCATTACGGGCAGCTTCAATTTCACCAAAGCCGCTGAGGAAAAGAACGTTGAGAATCTCCTTATTATCAAGTCAAAGGGGCTTGCTTGTAACTATATTGAAAATTGGACGAAGCATAGAGAACATTGCAGAAGTCTACCGGAAAAAACAGACAATAGCTGCTAAAAAGAAGCCATGAAACAGTTCTTTCTGATGATTGGAGTTACCATCAAACGGCTATACAGTTATAATAATAGGAGGACGGTGTGAAAAAGAAACCAAACCCAATTATTGTTATAGCTGCTGTAATTGAGAAAGATGGCCACATAATGATTGCCAAAAGAAAGCAAGGGTGGCATGATGCGGGAAAATGGGAGTTTCCCGGCGGGACCCTTGAGGAAGGGGAAACCCATGAACAATGCCTCAAGAGAGAACTCCTGGAAGAACTTGAAATAATCACTGACGTTGGCGATCTTATTTGTACAAGTGAATACAGTTATACGCCTGATTGGACGATCAGGCTATACGCCTATCGGACAACCGTTATCTCAGGAGTTTTTAACCTTAATGATCATGATGAGATACGGTGGGTACAGCCATCAGAGCTTGCAGAGTATGACTTTCCCGAAGCAGACAAACCTATTGTAGATTTACTCATGAAGGAGAACAGCTATGCCATTTGATCCTCAATTAACCAAAGGCCAGATTATCAATAACAAAGACCTTCAATCAATTTTCCAATGTAGCACGCAAGGAGGGATGAGAAGAAGCCATCGGACTAATACCCTTGTGATAATTTCAGACCATACAAAAGGTCTGTACAAGGACAAGTGGGAGAATAACATACTCCTTATACAGGCATGGGATTGATCGGCGATCAGAGCCTTAGCTTTGCCCAAAATAAAACCCTTGCCGAATCTGATACCAATGGGGTGTCTGTGTACCTTTTCGAAGTACATGAAGAAGGTAAGTATCTCTATCATGGACAGGTTCATTTAGTTGGAAAACCCTATCAGGAGAACCAGCCTGATCAGAATGATCAGCCACGGAAGGTGTGGATGTTTCCTGTTCAACTTGTTGATAATAGTCCTCCTGCCCCTTTGGATGAAGAAATATTCATAAAGAATCAAGAATCTTATGAAAGAAAAGCTGCTCGTCTTTCAATGGATGAATTGAGGCAAAAGATTAAAGTAACAACAAAGAATAGTGGCACAAGAGAGATAATTTCCAAACAACCTGATAGGAATCCCTATGTTGCCGAATATGTTAAACGAAGGGCCAATGGAATATGTGAGCTTTGCAGTAAACCAGCCCCCTTTCTGAACAAGCATAAAAAACCATACCTGGAAGAACACCACATAGTCTGGCTTTCTAAGGGTGGTAGTGACACAGTTGATAATACCGTGGCATTGTGCCCAAACTGTCACAGGAGAATGCATGTATTAGATCATGCAGAAGACAGAAAATTGCTTCTTTCAAAAACCAGCATGTAGTCATGAAAAATGAAAGTGACAAATATTACTCCATGGAATTCATAGGGGAAGATGGAAAAACCTATGTTCTCTTCTATGATTCAAAGGAAAATCTCGTTGCCAAACGAGAGATACCTCATCAGAACATTACTGAAGCTATTAGACTGAATGGCGAAGGCAATTGAATGAATGAAATTATTTCTTATATTTATCTTGACCTAATCCTGCTGTGTTAGAGTTTGATACAGCAAAGAAACAACTCACAGATACCAAGTGTCCCTTCTGGAAAATTGTGGTAGTGAGCAATGGTGACTCTGCAACTGTCCGGTACAATTATACTGTTGCATATCCATTAAGGTAAAACCATATTTCGGTCAGAATTTCGCCATCTGTATATTCTGTCAAGGTAGAAGTGGTGCTAGAATAATCAGATGAATCGCTGAGGATTAGAAGTAAGCAATATGTCAAGTTTTTTGTAATTAGACAAATCTGCAATTTTTTTGTGTGAGTATTTTGGTTCCCTGCAAACTGGGTGTGTTGTTCTTATACGCTGTGGAAATAGGAAAAGAGATTTCACTTTTCTCCATTCCCACAATGATGGCGATGACGTAATGCTCATATGGTTCTTCCTTCCCAATAAAGCTTTCTTTTCATCTTTGCCTCCTATTTGAGCTTTGAAAGTTTTTCAAGAAGGATCGTGTTGTTATTTACCTCATGGACAAAAGCAGGGGTAAAGTTCCAGAGAGCCTGATGCGGTCACTCGATATTGTAAGAGTTAATATAGTTACCGATTTCATACCGGCCTGGCTGTTCATCGGGATAACTGCCGATTTTGTGGATCGCTTCCTGTTTTACGGTGCCGAAGAATCATTCGGTTAAAGCATTGCTTATAGGTCCTTCGTACCTGGGCAAAACTGGTGTTGACCCCCATGGCAAGCAGTCGTTTCCACTGGTAGAACATGATGTTCGAAATACCATACTTTGTCAGGACTTCCTGAATGGAGGTGCACCGTATCCTTCCGGGCATTCAGGATCGTCAAGATCCGCTCCTTGACAACCCGGCGGTGATCGCTGAACAGATAGGACGGTATTGGTACAAGCTCCTTGCCCTCAATGAGCCACCGGGTGATAACACGGATGCCGTCAGCAAGGAGCGTTGAATCCGTAGGATGGTGAATGTCGGTCTTCACAGCAGTGGAATCAATCCTGACGGTCTCTATTTTCTCCTTCTGTGCATACCCGATGATGTGGGTATGCACATTGCTTCCTCTGTTTCTTCCCCTATGGCCTTGATGTTTTCTTGGAGGGTTGACTTTGACGGGTATTGTCCCATCTCCAGACGGGAGAAGGTACGGAAGGTATGGGAGTCCTCCAGGTGAAAGGCAAGTTCTTTATACGTCAGTTCACGGTACTGCTTGAGAACGGTACACCGGATTATCTGTAAAAGACAAGGCCCATAAGCTTCGGGTTGGCATCAAGAATCTTTGATACCTGCTCAGGCTCCTTCACTATAGAGTTTCTTCTTATGGGGTAAAACAGGCTCAACTGGGGAGTGAATTTCTGGCGTATTGTGGAATCCTCATACAAGGTATTTGCTTATCATATTGCGATGTTAGCTTCACAATTGCATCATATTCCGTTGAAAAATGACAGGGATTTATTGGGCTTTTGTGAACTATTTTAAGAGGTTATGGTTTACGGATGGACACAAGTTAGATTGTATATGTCAAAATATGAGAAAGAACCCCCGAAGTTGGATCCCTTCGGAGGTTCTAGCAGTATCAAAGAGATCATTCACTCATTCAATTGCCAAAACGGTACTCATCCCAAGCACCTTGCCAGTGGGGTGGATTTCCCATTGTCCATTGGATAATACTCTTTTTTCCATCCAAAATGGCAACCTTCCCATCGTTGCTTCCAACACTCATTGTCATTCTGCTTGATCCAACATTAGTTGGTTTAACATGACCCCATAGCCGCCACACACCATTGTCTTCGGCACACTCTATTGCCTCGCCGGTGTCTTTATCATTAGCAAAGAGAGACCTCATAATGTACTGGGCAAGATAACTGTCAATTTTGCCTTTGTTTTTCTCCATATCCCACATCATTGTCCAGAAACGCACGCCACGTACACTGAGACCGGTCACAACTCCGCCTGCATCATAGGTGTATTGGTCGCAAAAAATGGTCATGGGAACGTCTGTAAATTGATTATTGCGATCGAAGCTAAAAGGGGCAAGATTGTTGTTTGTACAAACGATGTAGTCTGAGTTGGTAAAGCTTGCTCCACTGTATTCACCTGGATACCTTACAGCATAACGGTCTGCAGTTGTTTCAACAACAGCAATGGTGTTGCTTTTGCTGTCCGCTACCAGAAAATTCCAGCCTCCTCCCCGAAGTAATGAATTCCTTCCGGTCCTCGCACGATATCCCTGAGTGCCTATAGTAAGTATTTCAATAGCCTCTTCTGCAGTGTTCGCATGCGTGCCTATATATAAAAGAAGAGGAAACCATGAAACACCAAAGCCCTCTGCAAAGTAATCAACTCCATTATAATTTAATGATCGACTATTAGTATAGCCACCGGCAAAAAGAACTACAGACAACCCCTTATTGTTCACGACCATGTTGCCAGAAACTTGTGGTGAATTTGTAAGCACCCATGTGGCATTTCCTCTCGATGGCTTTATGATATATACTTGTTCGTAGGCTCTTGGATTCAAACCGGCTTGTCGGTTGTGGGCAACTATCAACTCGCCATTAGCAGTGGCTGAACCACGTGCCGCAAAGCCGCTACACATAGCAATGCCTGGGGGTAGGGAGGGAGGTACTGAACCACCATATGTACTCGTACCATCAGGAAACACGCGTGGATGCATCATTGCCCACTCATCATAGACGTTTGTCAGGAGGACACGTTCATAGTTTGTCGCATATAGAGGGTGATTTATGCTAGCATATTCTGATTGATTCAACCATGGTTCTGCTCCCTTTGCTATGCCTTGCATAAATGTAATAAGATTAGGGTCGAGTGCAGCAATTTGATCTTCGTAGAGTGCCATCGCTTTTAATGTCTCTGTCTTTCCGAATTTATCGCAACATTCTTTCCACCAAATGTCAGATACCCACCTTGTTGCATCGCCAGACCTCTCAGCAAATTTTATTCCCATCTTATACCAATTGCCATTCAACTTACCGATAAACTTTGCCTTGTCCGGGAAGGGGGGATAACCAGGAGAGGTAATATACTTATGGGCTTCTACGTTTCTGCCACCTGATATATACTTACCAATTCCTAAATTTTTTGGTACGGGTTTAGGGTCTGGTGGCAGTGGTAAAGCTGTATTTTGTGCGTTTGAAATTGACGGATAACAGATTGTGATGCTGCCAAAAAAGAAAGCCGCAAAAAGCAAAATGGCAAAAGACTTATTGCTTGTTACCTTTTTCATATTAAGCCTCCTTACCAAGCTATTTGGTTTTGTCTGAAGTTTTACTTCTCTTTCAACATAACCCTTGTAATTCCTTGCGTTCTTTTAAAAAGACTTGCCTACCCTTGCCAAAGTAGGGCCTGTATGGTTGCGAGACCATAAAGGAGGGAAGCCGTGATGCCTAAAACATCCTATTCATCATCTGAATATGCTCAAAACACACGAAGATCGAGATAGAGCAGGCCATTACTGGTCTTGTTGATTGTTTTCAAGGACCGCAATCCAGACGGAAAACCAAAAGTCGATTTAAAAGAGAAGTACCCCAACTACAGAAGATTTGCTGTGCCATCCCTGGTACCTTTGATTGCGCCTCTTAACACGGTGGAACCTTCCGGGGAAAACGACAAAGAACTTCTTGCAAAGTATGGGCAGAACTACGGCAAGACCTAATTTTCGGTGAGATATCGAACAGGTTCTGTCCGTGTTCTTGAGTTCGTCCTTTGTCCTCTCTGCCATGCTCCCCATGAGTATCTCTATTACAATGATGGAAAGAAAAGGATTCAGCTTCTGTGCAAAATCTACAATGAAATCTTCCGCGTCGAGAGACAATTCCAGAAGAAGATCTTCTACGAATGCTGCAATGATGCATGCGTATATCAGATACGACAGACAAATAAGCTAAATGAACGGGAATATCAGCTTGTGTAAGAAAAACTCCCAGTTCAAGCCCACCTACCAGTACATAGAATATCACTTCGAACCTTCCGAACTCATCCATCATGCACCTGATGATCAGTCCCTCACTCTCGCAAAAACCCACAACGGGCCTATAATCATCGGCCTTGTTCTTGCCTTCTCCGTCTCCTTTGCCCTTTCTACCAAGAAGACCGCGTATGTTCTTCGATCAGTCTTCGGCATTCCCATTTCATACCAGTCTGTATTGAACTATATTATGGTAGCTGTTTTTCCTGTTATTCTTCAATCTGAACCATAAAGAACTAATCGATCAGATCAGTGCTGGCGATGTGGTGTATATCAAAATCGAGGGAAAACAGCACTATGTTTCTTCTTCATCTCTTCAAAAAATCTGAAGATCACCGCATATCATCTTGTCGATACCAGGGAGACAGTGCACGGCATTATTGCCATGAAGGAGGCGATCAGGACGGCAGATCAAAGTCAGCCGATAGCCATCGTGACCAACGGGAATCCTTCGCCCCCTGTTGGCATCCACGTAGGTATGCACTTCTCCAGCGAAAGGAGAGAAGTGTTAATTTGCCACAAGAAAGTCATCGGGTTTAAGAACTTAGATCGCGAGTCGGAAGCTTACCAGACATTCAAACAGCTCATTGAATGGTTGAATAGGATCTTCAAGCATTATGTGAAACCATCACATGGGTTAAACAGCTAAACGGTGCAATAGCTCTCGTCATCCTGTTTGTTACCCATTATAATTTCCTGAGGTCCCATACTTCTTTCAAAGGACAGGCGACCATCCCTCTGAATGAATTGGATGGAATCGCCACCATACAATGCAAGTGGATAATAATCCTCTCCATTGTTGCATAAAGAGGATTACCTCTCTTCAATTGTCAAAGAACAATAAAACCTAAGTGCTTTTGTTTCGTGGTTTGGGCCTTATAAGACAGGCTGAACAATCCTATTGCCATCTCTTTATACGGCCCTCCCTGTTTATCTTCCTTATTACCTTTAGTGTGAGTAATTTCATATTAAATTCACAGCCCTTCATTAAAAGTTTCGATAATACCGATTGCGAGTCCTATTATGCTGTTCTCTTATTTTGATATAGCACCTTTTACTGAGATGTCAACCTGTATCGGTATATTGTCATTTAAGATTTAAAAGTGGACACCTGGGGTACAGATTACTCAAAAACATATAAAGAGGTTTTTGAGTATGACACAGGTACACATACGTTTTTCTGATCATCAGGTCAAAGAGTTCATTGAGCGGTACATCCACCATGAAATAGACCAAATCTATATTCAGCAGATGCTGGGTATGGGGAAATCCAGGTTCTTTATACTTTTGCAGAGATGCCGGGAAGACCCCGAGGGGTTTTCCATTGCCTACACCAGGCATAAGAAAACCAGGGGTATCCCTCCTCTCATTGAGGGCCACATCCTCGAAGAACTCGCTGTTGATAAAGCGTTGATTGATGATCCCGATGTTCCGATACGAAGATACAACTATAGCTACATCCAAGACAGGCTGGACAGTACCTACCACGAGCGGGTTTCCCTCCCCACCATTATTGATCGGGTCAAAAAGAACGGATTCTATCGAAAGCATCCCCGCAAGGCCATCCATGTCCGGGAAGTTATGACCCGATAAGTTGGCGAACTCATCCAGCATGATGCCTCGCACCACCTCTGGTCTCCTCCGGCACAGAAGAAGTGGTATCTTCTTACTTCACTGGATGATTACAGCCGGTTTATCCTCTATGCGGCATTCGTTGAACGAGAGACTTCATGGGCACATATTACAAGTCTCGAATCAGTCATATTACGACACGGGATGCCCTTCTCTTACTACGTGGATTCCCATTCTATTTTTCGTTTTGTACGAGGACGGGATTCGTTCTGGCAAAAGCATTTTTCTCTTACCGATGGGTCAACCCCACAGTGGAAGCAGGTGCTCGATGATTGTAATGTGAAAGTTACCTATGCGCTCTCTCCTCAGGCAAAAGGGAAGATTGAACGACCCTACGGCTGGTTACAGGATAGACTGATTCGAACCTGTGTACGGGAGAACATTACGGATATCAATCATGGTTGAGCGGTTCTTCGTCACGAGCTTGACCGGTATAACTATCAACTTGAATCTGTTAAGGATATATTTTGTGTACGTATCGAGAGAACTGTTGATGCCTACCGAACGATATCCCTGCATAACTCTGGTGTGATTGATAGTTTCTATATACCCTTTTATGATACATCCCTGAAAAAGCCTAGGGAAACCTTGTACGGAGGTGCTGCCCCGGTAAGGCATCCTATAGAGGGACATTATTTGTCACATCACCAATACTGGCATCGTACTCTCAAATGCTTGTATCGATTAGAAATTTACCCACCCGCCGCCAATGTGTTTCTGAACTTACCAGGTTGGCTCGCCGCCAGCCGGTGTGGTTTTTGATCTTTGGCTATAGTAGGCGGCTTGAACGTGCCGCCGCCATGCTAAGGTGTTTAGTATATTCTGGGCATTTGGTTAGAGGGACAATTGAAATTTATCGAAGTCTCCCAACGGAGATAAATTGAGATTGGACCAATACTAATTAATCTTAGTAGTCTATGTGTATTATATGTGTATTCTATGTTATTAGTTGCCCGATTTCGAACAGCTAAGTTGTTTCATTTCAAGCAGCTAAGTTGGTCGATTTCAGAATTAAACCTGGTGATAGTAAGAAAACAGGATGTCCGAGTTAAAAACCCTCAATGATTTCGAGAAAAGCTGACATGAGTCATAGTTTGAAATCCTACAGAGCATTATAGCATATCAATCGCTTGGGAAGGATTCCTTCAAATGCCAACGCTTCCCCAATTCAAATAGTTACCTACAAAATACTCTCACCTGAGTATCTAAACCGTCCATCCAGGGTCCCATTCTTATTAACATTCACATTTGGAGTATAGTAGGAGGGATAAATTTTACCCCCCCTATAAATTTGAGGCTCACTATCTTTTCAATCAATGTTCTGTGACCTTGTCAAAATTAGAAACACGTTTTGAGTATAGTGAGGGGGTAAAAAAAGTACTACTGGAGAAAATCGAATTTTAATTCTCCAGGCTAAAGCGTATAGAAAGTTTCTCAAGGAGGACAAGTATGAAATTAAGTGGTGCTGAACAAAAAACTGAAGATGGTAAACCAAGCTTTAAGGATATGGTATTTGAGTTTATCAGCAGAGTTTCTGGAAATGGATATCAAATATCTGTCCACCAGGAGATGATTCGATTTCTGGGCGATCCAGAAATGGCCCTTTTTCTCTGCCAACTCTTATACTGGGCTGACAAGACTACAAACCCCAAAAGATTGGTCTACAAATCAGACAGGGAATGGAGGGAAGAACTTGGCTTATCCAGGTACACCATGATGAAAGCGAGAAAACATCTTAGGAAACTTGGGATCATAGAGACAGAACTCCACATGGCGAATGGCCATGCAACAACACACTATAAGGTGAACTTCAGAAGATTCCGGACGGCTTTTCAAGAATTCATAGAGAGCCAGAAAGTCCATACCACTAACGAAACCGAACTGGAACCAGGCATATATACCGAAACTGAGCCTATGGATGTTGATGATTGGCCTGGAGATGTATATTCAATGGCCGAAGAGATGGACCCTAACCAGCTCATTACTTTAGAAGATTACTGCGCTTCAGCGTTTCTTGGTTCTCCGGTTAAACTTATGGTTTCTCTGTTCCGCCTTAAAACAGGCAAAGACCATCCAAAACTCACACTGTCTGAATTCAGTAAGTTAGAGGCAGAACTTCCGATCTGTTCAGATGGTAATGAAACTGTGAGAATCGATGATGACAAAATCATAATAGAAATGCTTATTGAATACACACGGACAGCGTATGACGATCCTGCTGCCTATACCTTCCAGCATTTTAACAAACCAGAAGTAAAAACACCTCTTTACAAAAAAGTTATGGAGCAACGTAAAGAATCCATGGAGGCAAACAATGATTAAGAATGAGATCAAATCCAATAGTGGCATAGGGAAAAAGGCAAAAGGAAGAGGTGAACTCGTAAGACACCGCAGAGGTGAGAGGTTAACGCTGAAAGAGGCGGTCCTGGCAAATTGTTACGAATGCATGGGCGGATACACGGATGGTCTTTGTGACTGTGAAATACCCGACTGTCCACTCTACCAGTTCATGCCATACAAGGAAAGTAAACGTGAGGGGGCCGAACACCATGAGTGAGAATCGAATCAAAGTAGTAAAGGAAATCGGCAGAAAGGCAAACGGAAAATCTAAATTACTGAAACATCTGAGAGGAGAAAATCTCACTATTTGGGAAGCTGTTAAGGCTCACTGTTACGACTGCACAAGGTACTATACAAATCCTGAACCTTGGGACTGTAAAAATCTTGAATGTACCCTCTACCCTTTTCATCTCTACAATAAGGAGTACATGAAAAAGGCCAGAGGATTGGATTAGAAACATAATCCACTGACGGTTTAAACCGTCAATGATTGTTTCCCATAGAGGCTCTACAGGTCCTTTAAGCACATTGGAATAGCCAGGAGATGCTTTATTGCCCGGTTTTTTTTCATCTGCTCATAGGACCTGCACAGGCCTCAACAGACATGGTTGGCTGAAGTAAAACGATGCTTTTTCATTTTTTTGAGAAACAAACGGCATCTGAACTTATTTGAAATACAAACAAATACCTTGGGGGGTGTATACCCCCCCCCAAGGTATTCACAGGATTTATTAGGAGAAAATATGAACATTGATTTTCAATTATCTGATCAAGACATTGATTCCATTGTCGATAAGCTTGAAAAACGACTGAGACATCTTTTGTCCAAACAATCCTATACGTCTGATAATGAATATCTGGATGTTAAGAGTCTATCTGAATATCTCCATGTTTCCAAAAGTTGGGTATATGAGAGAACCCATCTCAACGAGATACCCTTCATTAAACTCCCCAGCCAGCAGGGTAAAAGGTCAAATGGTACAACATCTGGCAAGGTACTCTTTAAGAGGAGTGCAATTGATGCTTGGCTTGAACGGAATAGTGTACCAGAAATTAGCCAATCAAAAAATGGCCTAAATCTGCTTAAAGGGGGGAAGGCCTCTTGATAATTTATCAAGTTCCACGGAAAATAGGTTTTAAGATATCAGTATGTTGGATGGTACTGTGCACCAAATTGTGCACTTCATTCTTTTACTTGACTTCTAACAATGTTAGATGTATAAAGTATGTTATGCGTTCGTGGACACCAGAAAGAATCAAGACTTTGAGGAAACAATTTAAGCTATCCCAGACAGCCCTGGGTAAACTAACTGGTGTTGCCGGGAACTACATCTACATGTTAGAAGGAGGTGATAGAACTCCATCAAAAACTTTGTGTTTACTTTTGGATCGTATTGAAGCAGAACTACAAGGACAAAACAAAAAGGAAGGTGAACAGTAACTATGGCTAAAACAAAAGGAATTTACAAACGAGGCAACATCTATTGGATTCGGTATGCTGGCCCTGATGGTAGGATCATCAGAGAATCTACGGGTTCGTCTAAAATAAAAGATGCCGAATCAAAACTGATTGATCGTAGGAAGGAAGTTAAGGAAGGAGAGCTACCTGAGATACACAAGATTGAAAACCATATTTTCAGGGAACTTGCCGATGCCTATCTTGTCTGGGCTGAAAGGCAAAGATGTTTCAATGGCAAAAAATATCTTATAAAACAGTTAGTTGACAAGTTTGGCAACCTTCCTCTCAGAAGATTTAACACGATGCTTGTGGAGCAGTTCCAGACTGAAAGGATGCAGAAGGGAAACAAACCTGCAACGATTAACCGGTTCTTGGCAACCCTGAAGCATATGTTCACCAAAGCAGTCGATTGGAACATGGTTGAAGAGAGTGTGCTGAAAGGGATAAGAAAAGTAAAGCTTCTGCAAGAAAACAATAAGAGGCTCAGATTCCTTTCAAAAGAAGAATGCCAACTACTTCTCAATTCATGTGACAATCATTTAAAGCCCATTGTTTTTACAGCTTTACACACTGGAATGAGAAAGGCAGAGATTCTAAATCTCTGTTGGAATCAAGTAGATTTGAAGCATGGATTTATACTGCTCGAAATAACTAAAAATGGTGAGAGGAGAGAAGTTCCTATCAACGAGCCGTTACAGGAAATGTTTCAGAGGCAGACAAGACGATTGGATGTACCATTTGTATTCTATGACAACAGGAATGGTCAACCATATCAAGACATTAAACATTCTTTTGCCTCGGCTTGCAGAAGAGCAGGTATCAAGGACTTTCATTTCCACGACTTAAGGCACACTTTTGCCAGTCACCTTGTAATGGCTGGAGTCGATTTGGCAACAGTTAAGGAGCTTCTTGGGCATAAAACCCTCACAATGACTTTAAGATATGCTCACCTTGCTCCTTCACATAAAGTGAAAGCAGTAGATATCCTTGCTGAAAGACTCACACAAGAATCTACTGCACAAAAAGTGCACAATTTAGAGATTGTTCAGAATGGCTGATGGTTGTAACTGCTTGAAATAACTGGTGGAGCTGAAGGGGGTCGAACCCTCGACCTCATGACTGCCAGTCATGCGCTCTCCCAACTGAGCTACAGCCCCACTGCTTTTTTTATATCAATAAACCTTTGAATTGTCAATGGGTTTTGAACGCATGTTCAGCTGTAACTTTCAATTTTCGGGAGCCGAGAATTTCCAGTGCGTAGTTCAGAATATGACGAACTAACGAAACGGCTGGTTGTCAAATTTATAGACACAAGAGGATTGCTGAATAACTATCGACCCTGTCAAAAAAAGATGGCAGTCTTGCAGTAATTGTGATGGCTATTCCAATAACAAAGAATAAAACTTATTTAATATAACAAAAGAAATCAAGAAGTAAGTGCTTAATCTGCCTTCTTGTCAACAGAAACTGCACACGGTCCTTTGCCTGTGCAAGTGACCCGAGTGACAACTGTTTTCCTTGGGGACTTAGTTTCCATTTCAGTCTTCTTCTTCACAAGTGCTTTTGCTTTCGTTGTTCCCCTCAGTTTCGTGATCTTAATACCATCTTTTGTATACTCAACAGCCACTGTATCTCCAACGACTACATCGCTCAAGTCTTTGTAGCCCTTTAGTACCGGGTTACTGGTATCAAAGGTTACTACCTCTCCCTTTTTACTCAAGACATCTATCAAGTTCGAATAAACCATTGTTACAGTTCCCACAAACCCTGAACCCTTTGTTTCTGCTATTATTTTTGTTAGTGCTATCCTTTTGGGGCTCTTCTTTACCCTTTCAGCCTTCTTCTTCACAAGTACTTTTGCTTTCGTTGTTCCCCTCAGTTTCGTGATCTTAATACCATCTTTTGTATACTCAACAGCTACTGTATCTCCAACGACTACATCACTCAAGTCTTTGTAGCCCTTTAGTACCGGGTTACTGGTATCAAAGGTTACTACCTCTTTTTTATCCTTCACCTGCATCAGGTTTTCTTCAATAAGCGTTGCTGTTCCTACAAACCCTGAAATTTTCGGTTCCGTCATAATCTTTTTCAGAGTTGCTGTGTTTTCTGAAGTGCCTGGCGCCTGTGGTGCTGGTACTTTCTCGGTCACTAAATTTTCTTTGCTTGATTTTTCAGGAGGCACTTTGGAGAATGCAAAACCTGTGGAGGCAAAAATGATACTGATTAGCACGGCGACAGTTATTTTTATGTGTTTCTTCACGAACTCTACCTCCCTGTTCTTGCTATCAGGAAAAATCAACATTTCCGCTTTATTAATCGCCACCGCCCTGCTTCTTTCCTGTATAACCAGAATGATTGATATACCTCAGTGGGCGCAAAACCAGACAACTTTTGTGAATTGGGCAGAACCGTTTGATTATTTTAGTCTTATTGGTGACACGGTCTGGCAACACCCTTCCTGTAAATGTTACCCCTGCTTGCGACCTACCGTATTTGTCATAGTGTATCGCTGGGGGTGGAAACTTGTCAAGTGGTTTTTTTGGGCGTTGCTTGTGCATAAATCTTCCAAGCGCTTCCTAACCATTCATGTTAATTATTTGATATCAGAGGATATGAGCTCATTACAATCTCAGCAGCTTTCCCACCACAGGAATGAAATGATCCAGAAACAGGTCTCGACGTTACAATCTGACAATGCATAGACTCATAATAAAGATGTCTTGCATTTGTGAAACTGGGCAAACACTGGTATGTTGTCAGGTCACTCAAAAAGACAATGCCAAGAAAGCCGCGTTATAGTTAAATCCATTATAATCCAGCAGTTACGGGATTGTATTGAGTGATTGGATGGCTATTTAGTGCAAATGTAACGCTTAAAAATCATAATCAGAAAAAACTATTCAATTTTTGATGTTATTGACGAATAGTGTCGTCTCTTCGACGTTTTGTATGGTTATCATCATCTATCTACCTCATTCAAAATCAGTCTCCCTCCTTATCAATCGTATAACGTATTTAATGCTCGATTTTAGTCCATATACCGTTTCAAAAAGTTGTCAACCTGTCTGTTTTTTTGAAGTTTTAAACAAAAATTGTGGAAAACCTGTGTACAACATGAGGATGTGAAGCATGTGCTTCCTGATATTATTACCATATTTCTAATATGAATAGAATAAATGCGCAACAAATTCATCAATAATTACGATATAATTCTGCACTATAATCATGGATATTTCCGTGTACAATTACAAAATACGATCTTTTCCATCAACATTTTCAGCCCTTTACATAGAGTAATAAACGGTTTGTGCAAAGGCTTGATTTTATGCACTCTTGCAAATGCAGACATCCACTGCCTCACGTCCCTATTACCTGTTGGTGGAACTCCCACGATATGAAGTTTATCGCGAATTTTTGCCATGCCTTATTCGGTACAGAAAAATGGTATGAAGGTGTGTTAACTTTTGCTTCCATCCACAACACCTCACTCTATTGCATCTTAAAACGATTTCAAAAGATTTTTTTTGATTTTACCCGATGCTGTTTTTGGAAGTTTTTTAATAAACTCAATATGTTGTGGGATTTTGTATCGGGCAAGCTTATCTTCAAGAAATGAACGGATCTCGTCAGCCGAGATTGAACAACCTTCTTTGGGCACGATAAATGCCTTGCCAACTTCCCCCCATTTCTTATCGGTTACACCAATCACTGCCGCATCAAGCACCGACGGGTGACTGAAAAGAGCCTTTTCCACTTCTGCAGGGTAAACGTTCTCTCCGCCACTTATGAACATGTCCTTTTTTCTATCAACAATGTACGCAAAACCATCCTCATCAAATCTCGCAAGATCACCAGTTTGAAGCCAACCCCCCCTCATGACTTGTCTTGTCAGATCAGGCCTTTTCCAGTAACCATTCATCACTATGGGACCTTTGACAACAATTTCTCCAATTTCCCCTGCCATGACTGGTTTGCCTTTGCCATCCACTATCTTTACCTCCCCGTGGAAAGCAGGTTGGCCCACAGAACCCATTTTCTCAATGGCTCTACCTGCAGGAAGCCAGAAGATAGTTGATACCTCTGTAAGACCATAGATCTGAGAAATAATGATCCCCTTCTCGGCATAGGCTTTGAGCAGTGCAACGGGTATTCGTTCCCCGCCCGTGAAAAAGCATTTGACACTTGATAAATCGAATTTTGATATATCGCACTCATTAAGAATTATGTTGTAGACCGTTGCCGGTAACTCAAGGACTGTAACTCTCTCATTTTCCACCGTTTCCAGTATTTCTTGGGGGCTGAATCTCTTCCTTACAATAACTGTTCCTCCACGGTAAAGAATGGGAGCAAGTTCAACTATGAGTCCCCCTGAATGAAACATGGGCCTTGCAACCATAACAATATCATGACTTGTAAGATCAAAATAGATTCCAGCGTTCAGGACATTAAAGAAGGTTTTCTGATGAGAGAGGATAGCCCCTTTGGGCAGCCCTGTTGTACCGGATGTATACATAATGATGTGTGGATCTTGTGCCCCGGATTCCCAGGGTATGTTTGGCTCTGAATCAGGGTAGGTCATGATTGAGCTTTCATAGTCAATGGCCCAGGTTGGCACTTCACAAACTCTTTTATTCTCCCCGGAAGTGCAAAATATTTCCTTAAACACTGGGAGTTTCTCGCGGAGCATGGCAGCGTTTCTCATAAACTCCTCATCGAAAATGATGAATCGAGGACTGCTATCGCGCACGATAAACTCGGTCTCGGGTAATGCAAGACGCCAATTCAGGGGAACAAGGATACCCCCAGTCTTTGAAAGTGCAAGAAAAATTTCGATATATTGCCTACAGTTACGAAGTAACACTGCAACACGGTCACCCTTCTCCATCCCCATATAGAGAAGAAAATTGGAAAGACGATTAATACGCTGGTTTAGATTACGGTATGTATAAGGTACGCCCTCTGAAATGAGGGCTATCTTTTTCGGCTGTATTCTGGCCCACTTCTCTATCCAACAACCAATATTTAGCACCATTTTCTCAATCACTTTTCTCGCTCCGCTGAAAAAAATGGATATATCCGATCTTCGATCGTATGCGTCAACTACTTATCTATCTTTATCCAGAACATTCAGGATACCACGCACATCATTGAGTATATAAGTCGCCCCAACATCTTCGAATGTCTCCCTCGTAATCCTACCAGTGAGAACAGCAGCGCTTTTTGCCGAAACTGCAAGGCCAGACTGGATGTCTGTCGGGTGATCTCCTACAAAAAGTGCCTCTTCAGGCCGGACTCCGATCAACCGCAGGACTTCACAGGCATGGTCTGGATGGGGCTTGACTTTCTTTACATCATCTCGGGTTACTATGGCTTCAACGAAATCCCCTATATCAGGGAAGACCTGAAGCACTACATCGAGATGGGTACGAGTAAAGATTCCCACTCTAATACCTTTATCTTTCAATTTTGTCAGCACTTCTCTGGTATATGGGAAGACGTCCTTACCCTCTGAGGCCATCAACTCAAGTCTCCTCAACTCTTCAAAGGCCTCTCGTTTAAAATCTGGAACCAAGCCGCCGAGTTTTTCTTCAACACCATTTATCATTTCAAGGATATACTGTCCCTCTTGGGCTTTAATCTCATCATCACCCATATATCTTCGTGCTACTTTTTCAATCTCACCACGGACAAGTGGGAAATCTATGGTTAATTCCGTGAGTGTTCCATCAAAGTCAAAAATTACACCCTTTATCATAATATCCTTTATTTATTAAACCATATAATATGCTTTCAATGCCATAACCTACCTTTGTAAACAACTCTCCTTTTCGGCAGTTCTATCTTTTTGATCGCAAAAATGTTTGTCAAAGACTGAATCTCCCTTATTACGTTCTCCTATGCGTGCTTATTAAGGTCCAATAAGCAAATTGCCGCCCAGCCACGTTTTCACGGTCAAAGTGCATACCTCTTATGTTGATTCTCCTGATATAAAATACATTTGCTCTGCTGGCAATAACACCTTATTTATCATAATTGTAAATAAAAAGCATGTGTCCTCTGAGGTCAGTCTTAAAATAGATGTTGTTCACCTTATCTTGTGCTTCTTTTGTGGATGCTTCAGGATGGGGCATACAGATTGTTTTTTGTGATAAAACAAGGAGGTTCTCTTTTAGAGAGGGATTTTCATCAAAGGCATCAAGGGAAGCAAATCCAACCTGGCCAGAATCGAGGATATCCAATAAACCTTTCTCTACAAAAATAGACCCTCTCGCTACATTAATAATAGTCACGCTTTTTTATTTCGGCTGTAAGCTGTTTTATTGATCATGCCCTTTGTTTCTTTGACTAATGGGACATGTTTTGTAACAAAATCGCTTTCTTCACTGGTGTATCGAAATCAACCGGTTTAACGCCAATGTTTTGGGCAAATTCCTCTGAAATATAAGGGCGCTATGCAATAACACGCATCCCAAGGGTATCTGTTTTTTCGGCCACAATGGTGCCGATATTACCAATTCCTATAACCCCCAGGGGTTTTTCGTTAAGCTCCATGCCTGTGAGAGGTTTCTTTTCCCACATATCTTCTTTCATGGTCGTATCTGCCTGAGAGATCTTTCATACCCCGGCAAACATGACGAGGGTAACAGAGTGCTCTGCAACGGCAAGGGCATTCCTCTGGGGCGTATTCATAACTACGATACTCTGTTCCGCCGATGTAGTTACATCAACATTGTCAACACCTATCCCTGCCCTACCGATGATCTTTAGTTTTGTTCCCTTGCCAATAATGTCCTTCGTTGCTTTGGTGGTCTTTCTCACAATCAGCACATCTTAATCGCGTATAATGGCCTGTAGTTCTTCTGACCTCAGGCCTGTCTTTGTATCCACGATCAGATTGGCAGACTTTCAAAATTTCGACTGTCATATCTGAAAGAGCATCCGCGATTAAAACCAGGTGCTATCCCCTTACAGTTCCTGCAATACTTCGAGCGCTCTGCCCACACCTGACCCCATTTTGAACTTATGTCCAAGATCCTTCAGGGTAAACTCAAGCGCAGCCATAGCTGTAACCACATCATATTTATCAGCATAGCCAAGGGTAGCTATCCTAAAGATTTTGCCTTTCAGATGATCCTGACCGCCTGCACCGGTAACACCATATTTTTTCCACAATGACTTGTAGATTGCTTGTCCGTCAATTCCCTCAGGGGCATAAATAGCTGTTACTGCTGGACTTGGGTTCTTGGCAAAGGGTTTTAACCCAAGGGCAATAGCCCCTTCACGGGTAGCTCTTGCGAGTATTTCTGCTCTTTTGTATATCTTTTCAAGTCCCTCTTCCTTCATCATTCTGAGGGACTCCCTTAGCCCCACAATAAGGGAGATGGCAGGCGTGAAATTAGTCTGGTTTTTCTGGAGATTTGTCAGTTCTTTTGTCCAATTGAAATAGAACCTGGGCATTTTCGAGGTCTTGTTCATGGCCCAAGCCTTGTCGCTCACGCCGGCGAAGGCAAGACCCGGGGGCAACATAAATGCCTTTTGGGAACCTGCAACGAGGATGTCTATCCCCCACTCATCCATGGGAAGTTCAAAAACACCAACCCCGGTAATACCATCTATAACGCAGATTGTATTGGGATAATTCTTGACAATAGTTGCAATTTCTCTAACAGGGTAACGAACGCCTGTAGAGGTTTCTGTTGCATGGGTATACACGGCCTTAGTGTCAGGATTTTCCTTTAGGGCTTTCTCAACGAGCGCTGGATCTATCTCATCACCCCACGGAACATTTATCTCAACTGTCTGTATTCCATAGGCTTTGCAAATATTTGCCCACCGGTCACCAAACTTACCACTTCTCACGACAATAGCCTTATCGTTTGGTGAAAGCATGTTAGTAACAGCGCCTTCCATCGCACCCGTACCTGATGAAGCAAAAAACAAGACCTCATTCTTCGTGCCAAAAAGCCATTTCAAGTCTTCTCTCACTTCGGCTACAATTTCTTCAAACATAGGATTCCTATGGTGTAAAATTGGTTCTGCCATCTTAAGCAGCACTTCTGGTGGAATCTGTGTTGGACCTGGAGCAAGCAAGTATCTTTTCTGCATTGTATTCCTCCTTATTGATAAATGTACATTTTTTATCAAATGAGCGTTAAAAATACAAGAAAAATGATAAAATCACAAATACATGAAAAAATGCTCTGAACATGGTATAATGCAATCATATAAACCTACTGATAGTGAGGTATCGTGATGGCTAAAGGTCCCTATAATGAGATTGTGATGGATCATTTTATGAACCCACGAAACGTTGGAGAGATTGAAGATGCTAATGCCGTAGGAGAGGCTGGTAGTGGCCAATGCGGTGACTCCATGACGCTTTATCTAAAAATAGAGGATGACAAAATCCAAGACGCGAAATTTATGACCTTTGGTTGTGGTGCAGCGATTGCGTCGAGCAGCATGATGACAGAACTTCTGAAGGGAAGAAGCATTGATGATGCCCTTAATCTGACGAATAGTGAAGTGTTAAAAGCTTTGGGGGGATTACCTGAGGCTAAGATACACTGTTCAATTATGGCAGAGGAAGCGGTCAGGTCAGCCATTGAAGATTACCGAAAAAGAAAGGGTGTATAAACGGACGCTAATGCAATGTTCGAGATACGAGTCAAGACCTCCAAAAGAGTGGAGTCAAGAGACATCACTGATGAAATTATAAGCGCTGTTCAGGGAAAATCTGGCAGAATTCTCCATATCTACACTCCTCACACAACATGCGGAATTGTTATCAATGAAGATGCCGACCCCCATGTGATGGAGGATATTATGGAAGCCCTTGACCGAATGGTGCCTCGTAACTATCCCTACACACATATGGAAGGAAATGCTGATGCCCATATTAAATCGATCCTTACTGGTTGTTCCGTAACAGTGCCTTTTTCTGATGAGGCACCTGCATTAGGTACTTGGCAGGGTATTTTCCTCATGGAATTCGATGGTCCAAGAGAAAGAAAGGTCTTTATTACCCTTGTTTGAATAAAGGGGTTCAGCTAATGCGTGAAATCTCTGGAGGTTGTGAATGAAACATGTCTTGAGGCTCACATCTAAAACTTTTTGGGTAATATCTGTTTGTCTGCTTATCATCATGCCATTACATGCCAAGGATGATTTTACAAAACCGAAGGAATTAGGTGTCTATGTCAAAACTGATAAAGGCTTGAAAAGACTTGTACCAAATATCGTTTTTAATGAAAAAGGCGTTCTTTTTGTTGAACCAAACAATCCTTCTCACTTTCTTTTAAAAGATATTCAGTTTTTTGTCATTCATGGTAAGTATGATACGAAAGTCCTTACCTTGAACCCCTTGTTGTTCTTTCAGCCGTCCCCCCTCGGCAAACAACGTTATATCTTCGGCAAAGACATTGCCTTCGATCTCAAAAAAAAGTCAGATGACCTGTACGTGGTAAAACCGAAAGAACTGTTAGGTAGGGGTTATATTGCCCTTTGGATCAATGATTCAGCGTGGGATTTTATTATTGAATAGTTGAGGTAATCTCACCCCACTTTTTCTCCAAATCGTTTGACCTGGCAATATGTTCTTTGGTAAAACGATCAAGCTCTTCAAAAAGTTGGTCAATCTCTTTTCGCATATTATGAATGGTTATCGATAATGATGCTATCGATTTCCCGTCACCCAACGTTGTGGCCCGAATCAGGGTTTGGTTGTAATCCCCGATTTTCTTTTCAAGATCCATAATTTCCCTCTCAACTGAGGCCATCTTCTGTTCTAGAGGGCCTAGGGCTTTAGATCTGACCTGTATGTATTCTGCCCGCAGTCTTTTTTGCTCTTTCTTTTTTATACTTGGCCTTTCTCGTTCTTCTTCATCGGTTCTTTCAAAAGCCATGTTCTTATCTTCATCCTCCCACCCAACCCGTTCGAGAAAATCCCTGTATGTTCCTTGGAAAACGGATGTTTTCCCATCATCGAATACTATCAACCTTTTTGCAACAGCATTCAGAATCATTTCACTATGAGTTACAATAACAACCGCACCTGGAAAGTTATCTATTGCTTCGACTAGGGAATCTATTGATTCCATATCGAGGTGGTTGGTAGGCTCATCAAGAAGGATAAGGTTTGAAGGCCTTGCAAGCAGTTTTCCTAGCAACACCCTGCTTTTCTCTCCGCCTGAGAGGATTGCTACTTTTTTCATGGCATTGTCGCCCTCAAACATCATCGCGCCACAGATATTTCGCGCTGCATTCTTGTTGTAATCCTGTAGAACACCCAGGATTTCCTCTTCTACAGTTCTTGCCGGATCAAGAAGGTCTATATTACTCTGACCAAAATAAGCAAGCTCTACATTCTTATGGACAATAACACGGCCTTCAACAGGCATAAGGTTGCCAGCAAGGAGTCTAAGGAGCGTGGTTTTACCTTTTCCATTTTTTCCAATCACACCAATTCTGTCTTTTTTCTTGATGGCAAAACTTAACTCCTTAATAAGGCGTGGACTATCCGATTGAAAGGAAAAAGACATATTTTCAGCTTCAAGAAGCCATTTTCCCTGGAATGGTGCTGAACTGAATTGGAAATCAAGGTTATTAGCTTCGGGCATTTTCTCGAGCTTGCCCATCTTCTCTATGGCTTTGATGCGCGACTGAACAGCCCGGGCACGATTTGCCTGGGCCCTGAAACGACTTATGAACCCTTCGGCATCCTTACGCTTTCTTTCCTCATTGATTCGCGTCTGTTCATATACCTCTTCATCTTGAAGGATTTGGTCATAAAGTTTGTGGGTAGAGCCAGCTATTTTCCTGATTTTTGATCTGTGGATCCCCATTGTGTGTGTCGTGACATTATCCATAAATTCTCTATCATGGGTAATGAGGATAAATTCGCCTTTCCAATCACGGAGGGTCTGGGTCAACCACCTTATAGATACAATATCAAGATAATTTGTCGGTTCATCGAGGAGAAGAAGGTTTGGTTCCGAGAGAAGTACTCTCGCAAGGTTGAGGCGTACCTGAAAACCTCCACTCAATTCATGGGGATTCCGCCCAAATTCATCAGTTGAAAAACCCAGCCCGATCAGTATTTTTTTTGACTTGTATGATTGATCTATACCGTCTTCATGTATAGGAAGTTCCCTGCTTGCCTCACCAAGAACGGTTGAATTTTTGAAACGGATATGTTGTGACAGGTGGCGGATTTTATAATGGCGTGGAATGGTTATTGTTCCCCCGTCATGAGCCTCATCTCCCAGAATCAACCGAAAAAGAGTGGTCTTCCCTGAACCATTTCGACCCACAAGGCCAACGCGCTCACCTGCACCAATTGTAAAACTAATCCTATCAAAAATGACTTGGCTGCCGTAACTTTTGCTGAGACTGCTTACTGTGATCATATTTGTATATAGTATATCGTATGTAGCATTTTACGAACAAGAAGTAGAAACCAATATACTACATGGGAAAGACAGAACGAGGATTATCCATATGCAACATACAAACGATGGTATACAAGCTGTTATATATTTGTATACATTTTAAGCCCATAAGATACACTTTCACCAGCATATAAATATTTTTTAAGAATTCTCTTGACAACGTTTTTTACTAGATATAGTATTGATGTTTAGTTAGCCTACTAAATATAGGGGTGTGTAATCATTAAGGGGTCATTATTGCGAACAATTTATTGTTTATGCCCAACCTTCTTGAAGCGCGCCCGCCATTCCATTCTATTGAAAAGGGGGGATTAATGGAGACTACTGATTTAAATCTTTTCGTAAGAACCTCTGAAGAAACAATATCTGACTGGGACAGGTCAAAAATTGCCGATGCATTGATCCGGGAAACACTCATTGATCAGGACACTGCAGACCAGATCAGCGAGGAGACAGAGCTGATGATCAGAAGATCAGGGGTCAGAGTTGTTACAGCCCCTCTCATCAGGGAACTTGTTAACGCAAAGCTGATTGAAAGAGGCCTTGAAGGTGCTCGAAAGATGCACACAAGGCTCGGTATGCCTGTTTTCGATGTGGATAGTCTCATCCTCCATCCGAACAAAGAAAACGCCAATGTTCCTCATGGCCCTGAGGCAACAAACCTCACCCTCGCAGAAAGGATCAAGAAAGAATATGCACTTCTCTGTGTTTTCTCTGAAGATGTTGCAGACGCACACATGAATGGGGACATCCACCTTCATGACCTGGGTTTCATCGACAGACCATATTGTAGTGGCCAGTCCTTAGAATACATAAAAAAATTCGGTCTTGATCTACCGCATTCTCTTTCCATGGCAAAACCGGCAAAACATCCTGAAGTTCTTCTTGCCCATCTTGTAAAATTTGCTGCAGCACTTCAAAGCAACTTTGCAGGAGCAATTGGATGGGATGCTGTCAATATCTTTTTTGCCCCGTACTTGGAAGGCCTATCCGACGATGAGATGAAACAGTTTGCCCAAATGCTTATTTTTGAGTTTTCCCAGCAGGCAGTTGCCCGGGGAGGGCAGGCAATTTTTTCTGACATCAACCTTTACTGGGAAGTACCAAAACACTTTGAGAATGTTTCGGCCATTGGGCCAGGCGGTCAGTTTACAGGTAAAAAATACGGAGACTACGAAAAAGAATCCCAGAGGTTCGCCTGGAAACTCTTTGAGGTTTATAAAGAAGGCGATGGTGCTGGAAGACCTTTTTTCTTCCCAAAACCCCTCGTACATATTACAGAAAAGTTTTTTAGAACTGAAGGCCATATGGATTTCCTGAACCATATTGCAGACGTATCAGCAGACAAGGGAAATACTTATTATGTCTTTGACAGAGGAGAAACGGCTAAGATATCAGAATGTTGTCGTCTTAGCTTCAAACTTGAGAAATCTGATCTCAGAGATGCAATGGAGCCGTGGCGCATGAGATACTGTGCCCTTCAGAATGTTTCACTCAACCTTCCTCGCATAGCCTATACTGCTCAACATGATGACACAAAACTCATGGATCTCATTACCCAGAGGTTTCTTCTTGCCACTAAAGCCCACAAAGAAAAAAGGGCTTTCCTTGAAAAACTACTTGCACACGGGGAAGATGGACCTCTCGCTCTTCTCACCATGAATAGAGACGGTATGCCTTACCTGAGATTTGACAGGGCAGCCCATTTGATTGGCATGGTGGGTCTCAATGAGATGGTTCAGATACATACGGGCGAAGAGATGCACGAATCCAAACAGGCTCTTAAGTTTGGCCTCAAGATAATGGCCCATATGAAACTTCTTACGGATAAAATACAGCGTCAGGAAGGGTTTAAAATAGTTCTTGAGCAGACCCCGGCTGAAAGCACAAGTTACCGGTTTGCTCGTTTAGATCTCCATTATTTTTCTCCCTCCTCCGGGAGAGTTGTTAAAGGTGACATTGCATCTGGCGAAGTCTACTATACTAACTCGACACACCTTAATGTTGGCTACCCCATGAATCCCATTGAACGGGTTACAAACGAAGGTATCTTTCATCCTCTTATTGAAGCTGGATCCATCTCCCATGTATGGCTGGGTGAATCGCATCCATACAAACAGGCCCTTGCTGATTTTGTTATCAAAACATTTCGCCATACAACGAACGATCAGATCGCCTTCTCGCCAGAATTCACAACATGTAATAAATGTCACCGCACATCAAGAGGGCTTGATGATATCTGTTCATACTGTGGTTCATCAGATGTGGACGGTATCACAAGAATTACAGGCTATTTTACCAAGGTTTCAAGTTGGAATAAAGGCAAGCTCGGAGAATTAAAAGACAGACATAGGGTAGGTGAATATTTTAACGAACAGCAGAAAGTGGCAAATGGATAAAACAATATTGGATTTTGAATCATTAATTTTGAGTTCTAGGCTCATAGCTTATAATCCAACATTAAAAATTAAAATTGTTTTTATGGGAAGGGGTAAGCGAAATGGGTATTGTAAAAATCTTTTATAAGGATGATTGCCCAATGTGTCCAGTGGCAAAAAAACTTGGGGAGCACCTTGCTGCGGAAAATATTGGTGTTCAACATTATAATGTGGAAACAGCCGATGGCCTTGCGGAGGCTACGTTCTATCACGTTATGGCTCTCCCTACCATTTTGGTGGAAGATGAAGATGAGAATGGAATCGGTGAATGGAGAGGCAGTGTACCACGAATTGATGAGGTTTTGAATGCCTTCAGGAATGCATAAGTTCCCCATCAAGGGTTTCATTGAGACAAGCTTTCTTGACTGGAAGGGAGAACTTTCATCAGTCATTTTCTTCGCAGGCTGTAACTTCAGGTGTCCTTTCTGTCATAATAGCGACCTTGTTCTTCGCTGGGATACCCTAAGTGACGTTCATCTAGAATACATCATCCTCACATTAAGGAAATATAAACAGTGGGTGAACAAAGTGGTTGTCACTGGCGGAGAACCGACCATTCACATGGGTCTCTACAACGTACTCGGCTATCTTAAGCGAGAAGACATACAGGTGAAACTCGACACAAATGGCTCTTCTCCCTCAGTTCTGAGAGGGCTTGTAGCTGAAGGGCTCGTTGATTATATTGCTATGGATGTTAAAGGGCCTCTTGAACGCTACGATACGTGGTGTGGAACAAAGGTTGACATTAAAAAGATTGAGGAAAGTATCCGCTTTATCATGGAAGGAAATGTGGATTATGAGTTCAGGATGACCGTTGTCCCATCCCTGCATCGCGAGGAAGATGTATACCAGGTTGCCGAGTACCTGAGGGCATCTGATAAGTTTTTTCTCCAGGAGTTTAAACCGAGACAATGTATTGATAGGTCCTTCTTGAACGTACAGCCTTTCCCGAAAGATGTTTTTGAGCGTATGGACAAGAATGTCCAGCAAATAAGAGTCACCGGTATAAAACCAGAAGAGCGGATTATTAAGTTTCGCGAAAAAATATTAAAACCAGATCGTGCGGACAGTAAATAAATTATCTATGTCGACCCTATTTATTCAAGAAAGCTCTCGAGCCTCTTTCTACGAGATGGATGTTTCAGCTTACGGAGTGCTTTCGCCTCAATCTGACGAATCCTCTCTCTTGTGAGGCCAAAAACCTCGCCCACTTCCTCCAGGGTGTAATCAGTCTTTTCTCCAATACCAAGCCTCATCTTGATGACCTTCTCCTCCCTTGGGGTGAGCGTGGAAAGGACTTTGTCAATCTCCTCCTTTAGGGAAATACCAACAAGCTCCATGAAGGGTGAGGGTGATTTTGGGTCAGCGATAAAATCTCCAAGTTTGGACTCATCATCGCCAATAGGCGTCTCAATTGAAATTGGTTCATTGGAAACCTTCATAATTTTACGAACTTTTTCCAGGGGGAGCCCTGCTTTATTGGATATCTCCTCAAGGTTGGGTTCTCTTCCCAATTCCTGATATAGGGATATAGTTACTTTCGTGATCTTGTTCATTGTTTCAAGGACGTGGACAGGCACCCTAATCGTCCTTGCATAATCTGCTATTGCACGAGTTATGGCCTGACGGATCCACCATGTGGAGTATGTTGAAAATTTATAGCCTTTCTGGTAATCATACTTCTCGGCAGCTTTCATAAGCCCCATGTTGCCTTCCTGTATTAAATCAAGAAAGGATAGCCCTCTGTTAAGGTACTTCTTGGCGATATTGATAACAAGGCGAAGATTCGCCTGAATAAGCCTGTTCTTGACTATCTTAAGGCTATTTTCAATTTCACTGATTTCATTAAGTCTTTTCCTTATCGTCTTTGCCTCTTTATCGTCAAGGTAGCGAACCTGCTTTGTCATTCTCCTGATCATCTCTTCAAGAACCTTCTTGTTCAGGTTAAGGTTTGATAAGGATTCCTCGATCTTTTGATCTGTACCTTTAATCTTTCTTTCAATTTGTTTTTTGGCAGCTTCATCACCCTTGGGAACTGATTTGCGGAATTCTTGTTTTTTTTCGAATTGAGACTTGATAGTATTAATTAAAGAAAGGGTTTTTTTCTTGTATTTCTCCTCATCTTTTTTCGTGTAGTTCATCTCATCGATATTCTTGACCACATCGATGATATTTATAGACTCTTTCTTAATGAGCGACCCAAGCTCCTGGAGTTCCCTGATCGCATAAGGCAGGTCAAAGAGAAGATTTCTTGTTTTCCTTTCTCCTTCTTCAATTCTTTTTGCTATCATGAACTCCTCATCAGAGGTGAGAAGAGACACCCTACCAATATCCTTTAAATAAGCCCAGATAATGTTGTCAGCTCTCTCGGAGGGGAATCGCTCGCTTTCTCCCCATTCTTGGCTTTCCTCTGCAGGGGCTTCAGTCTTTTCCTTCATTGTGTCGACAATATCGATGTTTGACTCTGTGAGAAAATCGAATATGTCTTCTATGTCCTCAGGAGAAAAAAGATTTTGAGGAAGAACATCATTTATTTCGTCTGGGGTAAGGTAACCCTTTTCCATCCCCATGTCCACAAGGTGTTTTATTTCTGTGAAATTTTTTACGCTCATTTATGACCCCGAAATGTAAAAAATGCCCTTTTCCTAAGGGCATTTTTTACATTTATTGATATGCTTTATCCAACTGCTATTAAGTATAGCAATGGCAAGGGGATTTTGTCAAGCAACACGAATGAATAAAATATTTATGGATTGACTTGAACTCGGAGAAGGCATATAAGAAATATAAGATGTTACAAGGAGGTTCTTATGTTTAAGAAAATACTCTGCCCTGTTGATTTTTCAGAGTTTACAGACGAAATACTTTCTTATGCTGAAATTATTGCCAAACGTTTTGATTCAGAGCTCCACCTGATTCATGTCATACCAAACCTTAGCTATTTCACCCCTTACGAATCCTTCCTCACCCCTGAAAACCTAGTGGCAATTGAAAGAAATATTGAAGGAGAGGTAGGAAAGGATTTTGACAAGATTACTAAAAAACTCGATTTTCCTTTTAAAAGAATAATTAAAACCGGGGTAACCTCTGTTGAAATCATTGACTACATTAAACAACAGGGCATTGATCTTGTTGTGATGGGTACTCATGGCCGGAGCGGTATAGAACACATCCTCATTGGAAGTGTTGCGGAAAAGGTGGTCAGGAAGTCACCCTGCCCCGTGCTAACAGTTCGCCCCAAGAGTAAAACCTTTTAGACCAAGGTATAAGGTCCAAGAGAAAAGGGAAATCATAGGTCATGCCTCGAGCCTATTTAGCATGTTCCTTTTGCTTTGTTTTTGATCCTATTCTGGTTTCTTGCAGAGATCATTTATGCTGATGGAGTCAAAGTATGCCATGAGTTTGCGTGAACCCTCTTCCCAAGACTCCTGCACTATGCAGTAATTGAGCCGTTCACAAGTTTTCGCAGCATTCTTCTTCAGGCCATCGCAAAATACAAGCTTAAAATCACCCCCTTCAGTTGCCCGTATCACATCGCCTATTCTGATTTCACTTGGATCTTTGGCTAGGTAGTAACCCCCACAAGGCCCCCTGATGCTTTTAACAATGCCTGCTTTCTTGAATTTTTGAAAGATTTGCTCTATGTAACGTGGAGAAATCCCTTCATGTTCTGAGATGTGTTTAACCTGAATAGGATTACCATTTGAATTGAATGAGATATAACAAAGAGCCCGGACACCATACCTGATTTGCGTATTGATCTTCATTTTATTCCTTCATTTTTATAGAATCTTTTTTGCAAACAGGTTACGCATCGTTTTTTTCAACGAGTTGCTTGTGAAGATCCCGAATAGTTTTTAAAGGAATTGTTTCAACTCCAGGGATTCTTTCTGCTCCCCGGGGACATAAGACCCTTTTGATACCAAGCCTTTCACACTCTTTAAGTCGTGCCTCCATATTAATAACCTTTCTGATTTCACCTGTTAGTCCTATCTCACCAAACAGTGCGGTATCTTTTCCAATGTTCATATCATTATAGCTTGACAAAATTGATCCTGCCACTGCAAGGTCAATGGCTGGGTCAGCAACTTTCATCCCTCCTGTTACATTGATATATATATCTCTGTCAAAGAAGGGTTTTTCGAGTACCTTCTCAAGCACTGCTATGAGGATAAACAATCTATTAATGTCATAACCTAAGGAAAGCCGTTTCGGCATCGAAAATGTTGTCTTTGGCGTAATCGCCTGAACCTCGAGAACAATGGGTCGAGAACCAGTAACGTATGGGAAAAGAGTGCTTCCTGAACTGATATCGCCTCGATCTGCCACAAAAAATTCAGAGGGATTTTCAACGCTCACGAGCCCTTCGGTGCGCATCTGGAATATTCCCACTTCATCTATAGGTCCATAACGGTTCTTAATGGCTCTCAGCATTCTATAGGGGAGCGTCTTATCGCCTTCAAAATACAGGACAGTGTCGACCATGTGCTCAAGGATTTTAGGCCCTGCGATAGCTCCTTCTTTCGTCACATGGCCAATAAATACGTGGGCAGTCTCAGACCTCTTCATCTCCATTATGAGCCGCGTGGAGACATCCTTGATCTGACTGACGCTTCCTGGAAGCATTGGAAGCCTCGAATTGTATGTTGACTGGATGGAATCTATCACTGCAAATTTGTAATGTTTATCGCTGACTGCCCTCAGGATATCTTCAACATGATTCGTTGCAAGTATTGGAAAGGAACCCTTAAGGTGCAACCGTTTTTTTCGTGAAGACAATTGTCGGAGAGATTCTTCGCCAGATACATACAGCGCATCAAATCCAAGCTCCACCATTTTCGAAGCTATCTCGAAACAAAGGGTTGTCTTGCCAATTCCAGGATCTCCCCCAAGAAGAATGGAAGAACCACACGTAATCCCTCCTCCCAATACCCTATCCATCTCGTTTATTCCAAGAATTATTCTTTCCTCAGGAAGATCTTCCTCTGAAACAAAAATCGGCTTTTCCTGCTGTGATAGTTCCTCCTTCTCAATACGAAATTCTTTAATTGTGTCCCAACCACCGCATTTTGGACACTTACCCATCCACTTAAAGGTTTCATGTCCGCAGGCCTCACAAGAAAAAACTGTCTTTTTAGCCATTGAAGTCCTTCCTCAGATGCCTTCTCATAAATGCCACTTGGTACTTAAGCATCCTAACTAACCACTCTCTTGTACGAGGGAGTTCATGCGGTGAAATCTCGAGGGTAACCATCCCTTCGTAACCTAATCTTCCTATAGTATTGAGAAGTTTGACCATGGGCAACTCTCCGCAACCGAGAAAAAGGTGGCTCTCGTAATCACCGAAGTCACTGATATGAATGTTTTTGAGCCTTTTCGTCTTAAAAAATTTGAGAAAAGCATCAATAACATCATTACCAAAGGTGGCCAAATGAGTAGTATCAAAGGTGAAGTAGAGGTTCTTGCTTACACCGAACTCAATGAGATCTTTGAAGCTATTCAAAATGTAAGGTGCAAGTAAAACCCTTTTTCCTATGCGAGGCATATTCTCAATTGCAAGGATTACTCTATCAGCGCCGAGTTTTGACTGAAAATCCTGAACGCTTCTAAACCAACGGAAGAATGCAACTTCCATGGAAAACCAATTGGGGGGGTGAAAATTGACGATTTCAGCATCAAGAGTCTTGGCAACCTCAACGGATCTTTGCAAAGAGCAAACTTGGTTACCCCAAGTGGCCATCTTCATGAAAGGGGCATGTATTGAAAGGATAGGAAGGATTTCGCGACATTGCAACGCTGTATCGATGGAGCGACTATCGTTGAATCTCCTGTCTATGACCAGTTCACAACCATCGAAACCTGCTTCTTTGGCGAGGAGGAACACATCTTTGGTGGGGAGGTAGTAAAGGCAGCCCGTTGAAAAAAGAATCTTCATACAATAATGATATGCTCATCAGTGTTTGTAAGGACCCTATAACTTCCTTTTTCAATAAGCACAGTATTTTCTATACCACAAGAACCTTTTTTTGGAAAGACCATCTTTGGCTCAATCGCCATGACCGTTCCCTCATTGATGGAATAATTATGATTGGCAGCAATATAAGGATACTCAGCGAGTTCAATGCCTATGCCATGAGCAAGAAACCTAACTTTGTGATGTCCATAGCCAAGGTAATACTCGGCATAGCCCATTTTTTCCGCGAGTTGCTTGGAAAACTCAAAGATATCTTTGCTGACAGCACCTTCAATAATTTTGTCGAGGACCCGATAATGGACCTCTTTGCATGCCTCATAGGCTTTAATGAAAAGGTCAGGCATAGAGCCAATGGCATACATCCTTGTCTGGTCCATGTGATACCCGTGGTAACTTATGCCAAAATCCACAAGGATCGGTTCATTTTTCTTGATCTTTTTGATGCTTGCTCCAACTGGAAAGGCCGGGGAAAGCCCCAAGCCACCCATGGGAGAGTCTGACTGGCTTACAATGCTTCCTGTTCTGCCGCTTAAAATATGCCATGTATAGGCTTCATAGTTAAGAGAACGAACACGGAGAAGCCCTTCGTGCCCATGTGTTTTAGCGTAGGCTTCAAGAATCCCGCCGAGCTCGATCTCTGTCATACCTTCTCTTAGAAGCTCAGGTATTTTTTCATATACTCTCTTTGAAATCTCTGCAGCCCTCTCCATGAGCCCAATCTCAAAAGGAGATTTTACTTTCCTTATTTCCTGGATCATTGGTGAAACATTCACCATTTCCGCGTCACCCAGATACTCCTTTACTCTGATAACATCATTGTAAGGTATAACGTCGAGTTGGAGTCCGACGCGTTTCATGGGCTTGATGTGGGTAAAAATTTCTTTTATGGATCGAAAAGGAGTTATCTGTTTGATGGGCGATTCCCTTCGCGCCCGTGATATCTCTCTTTTTACAAAAAGGATTGGCTCATCATCAGATGGTATGAAAAGTAGCGAGTCTTGCATGGTACCCGCCAAATAATAATAGTCAATCTTATAATGGAAAAAGGCCCCATCAAGAGAGGCCTCCTCCATCAATTTTTTCACCTTGCTTATCCGTGACTCTATTTCCTCCCGGGGGACATACTTCATGGTGTGAAACCTACTTGTCTTTCCAGACTGCCTTGCGTTTCTCCATAAATGCATTGATGCCTTCCTTGGCATCTTCTGTGGCCATGCAGCCCTTGTTGTAAATTATCTCGGATGCCTTCAGCGCTTGGAGAAAATCCAGACTCAAGCCTGCTTTGATAGCTCTTTTCGTCCACATTGCTACGGGTCTGCTTTTGTTCAGGAAGTCTGCAAGATATTTTTCTACTTCTGCCTTGAAGTTTTCCACAGGCAGCACGGCTGTGACCAGCCCTATTGCCTGGGCCTCTTTCGCACTGATTATCTTGCCTGTCAAAAGCAGTTCATAAGTCTTCTGGAGACCGATGATCTTGGGGAACCAGGCGGCTGCCACAGGAGGATAAACACCTACAGCGATCTCTGGCTGACCTATTCTTGCCTTTTCTGAAGCAACTACGATATCACAGAAGGCCATAAGTTCACATCCCCCTCCTAGCGATCGTCCATTGACAAGCGCCACGGTGGTCAGGTCCATTTCAGCAAGATGCCTGAACATTCTGTGGAAAACATCGATCATTTCGTCCACTTTGTCTTCGGTGTGGTCTGCCACGTCTACTCCATCACAGAAGGCTTTTTCGCCTGCATGATCAAAAATCAGCATCTGAATGGAAGCATCCTTTTTTACGTCGTCAAGCACTTCGTTAATCTCCTTCATCATGGAGATTGTAAGCCAATTTGATGGTGGTGTATTTAGACTGATTGTTGCAACTTTACCCTTTTTTTCAAAAGTGATGTGATTGAAAGCCATTGTTTTCTCCTTGTTTAAAGCCCATAACGCGTGACACGTGATGGGTGTTTGAAATAAAAAAAGGGGGGATTTCTCCCCCCGTGAAAGTTACCTTTCTTACTTGCCCTGCGGTTTCCCGAGAACCTGTTCCATAAAAGCTGTATCGACCAGTTTGCCTTCTGCAATGAGCTGGCGGTTCTTGATGAAGTCGATGGTGTCCACACCGGTGATCTTCTTGGTGTTGAAGGCGCCGAAGCCAAGGAAGGCCTCGCCCATCATGTTGGTTGCCAGCCAGTATCTGTGGTCGTTCTTGATCTGATCCCAGAAGAATTTCTTCTTCTGCCGTACGCCGTCGATGGATTTCATCAGGCAGCCGGGGAACAGATTCGCGAAGATCCAGACGATTCTATCAACTTCTGCATCGAGGAGGGAGAAGTCGACTTCGCCTTTTTTCTGTTTATCCTGAACCCATGCCCGTGCATCCTTGAATTCCTGGCCTGTTTTCATCTCACCGTACACGATTTCTCCATCCTTGACGAACGCGTCGGTTATGACCTGGGGATTCCGCACCCAGTTTCCCTTGTCATCTTTCAGGACCGGGAAGGCCTTGCTGATGAGGCCCTTCCACCACATCTTGTAGGCGCTCCACATCTCGCAACTCACACAGCTCCACATGGCGTCTTCTACACCCAGATACCACGGGAGGAAGTCAGAAGCGCCACCCACAGGGGCTGAACCGTGACGGGGACCTGCCTGACCTAAAATTGCCAGGTCTGAAGAGATACTGATGTCGCATGCTGTTCCAATTTCCTGGCCGCCCGCAACCCTCATGCCGTTAATCCTGCAGATGACCGGTTTTTTGCACATAAGGATACTGTCAACCATGTTGTTGAAAAGTTCCATATATGCACCGTATTCTTCCGGTCTCATACTGTAATATTCTGAATATTCCTTAGTGTTGCCACCGGTACAGAAGGCGTACGGTCCTACTCCAGTAAAAACTGTTGCCACAACCGAGCGATCTGTTGAGGAGTTCTCAAAACCCGCAATCACACCCTTCACCATCTCTGTGGTGTAAGAGTTAAACTGCGCAGGATTGTTGAGTGTGACCCAAGCTACGTAAAGGCCTGGTATTACATTGCCCTTGGGGTCCTTCAAAGGTCTCTTCTCATAAACGGTACATGGAGCCTCTGTGCCCCACCACTGTGTACCATGTCTGCTGTGGTCTTTCAACTCATGTTCTCTTGGCATCCATTCTAAACCCATACTTTCCTCCTAAATAGAATTTTATTGTTGCTCCAAACTACTGCTTAAAAGTCTGGCTTTAAGGAAACCCTCTTTGCAGGGGATCCAGCCTTGTGGATCTCATCAAATGTTGCTGCGATCGTGCTCATGGGCCTAACCTCAACAAAAGGATCGATGACGATCTTCTTGTTCAGGACCATATCAAGAACGATCGGGTAGTATTCTGGCAAACAACCCCATGTCCCGATAATCTCTGCATCAAAGGCCATTAGCCTCGAAAACATATATTCGCTCCTTGACAGACCAAAGCCTACTACGAGAAGCTTGCCAACAAATGATAGGAGATCAAGCGCAAGGTCCTGACCTGCCTTCGTGCCGGTAACCTCAAAGATTTTCCAGCCTGTGTTGTCAAGACCTCTGGACTTGCAATAGTCCCTCCACTCTTTTACAAGAGCCTTGTTGTCTTTTTCAAGGGTGCTGATTGTGTAATCACAGCCATAGTCGAGTGCTCTTTTCAGTTTGTCAGGATTCCGGGCAATACCGATAACGGTCTTTGCACCGAGTGCTTTAACTGTCTGAGCCATATAAACACCAACACCACCTGTAGCGCCGATAACGATTACGTTATCACCAGGCTGCAGATCTGCCCTCTTGCATGCCTGATAAGGGGTTGTAACCGCATCAGCCACAACTGCAAGCTGTTCAAGAGCATAACCCTTTTTATCCGCAACGAGGCAAAGGTCAATAGAAGGGACCACAATATGGCTTGCAAAACCACCAAAGACACCCATGCTGTTACCAGGCATCTTCTGGGCCAAACACCTGTTTCCACGGCCTGTTTTACAGAGGATACATTTCCTGCATGGCAAAACTGCAGGAATGATAACCTCTTTTCCAACCCATGCAGGGTCTCCAGCTATCACAGTACCTGAAATCTCATGGCCAAGGGCCAACGGGGGTTTGCTTACGGTGGGCACGCCATCATAAAAATAGCCAAGGTCTGTGTGGCATACACCGCAGCCGGCTATCTCAATCAGCACTTCCCCTTCCTTCAGTTCAGGTACCGGTATTTCAACCATTTCCAGCTTTCCAGGGGTTGTCTCTTTCGTTTCCCTGTTGTATACCGTAGGTTGGGTCATCTGCCACTGTTTTATTGTCTTAGGTAAATCTGCCATTCAACACCTCCTTATATATTTGAAATACTTTCAATACCACCTCCTTACCATATTACGTCATTCCATAACCACCGTCTACAGGAAGAACCTGCCCTGTAATATATCGAGCGTCATCAGAAGCAAAAAACACAAAGGCCGGGGCAACATCTTCTGGTTCTGCATACCTGTTGAGCAGAATCCTTCTAACATATATCTCTTTCAGCTTGTCATCGGTTTGGAGTGTCATTGTCATTTCGGTTGTTACTATACCAAGAGATATTACATTTGCCGTAACGTTGAATTTTGCAAGTTCCCGCGCAGCTGACTTGGTCAGAGTCACAACCCCGCCTTTTGCCGCTGCATAGTTTATCTGGCCTATTGTTCCTACCATTCCAGCTACTGAGGTGACGTTCACAATTCTTCCATATTTCTGCTCCATGAAATATTTGGATGCTGCTTTAATCATGAGCCAGGGGCCTCTCATTTGAACATTCACAACCTCATCCCACACATCAACCGTCAATTTGTGCAGCATGGCAGGCTTCGAAATTCCAGCATTATTCACCAAGATATGAATGGATCCAAAATTTTCTACACATGCATCAACAATCCTCTTTGCATCCTCTTCCTGGCCCACATCGCCCTTTACAGCAACTGCCTTCCGTCCCATGGCCTGGATCATGCCCACCACTTCGTCTGCCGCCTTCTGATTACCGGCATAGTTCACCACAACATTTGCACCTTCCTGGGCAAAGGCTAAACTGATGGCCCTTCCAACCCCTCTTCCACCACCGGTAACTATAGCGTTCTTTCCTTCTAATTTGCCCATAACGCCCCTCTCCTTTTCATTTTGTGAAATTTTTCGTAAGACTAATATTATAGTTTAATAGGAATATATGTCAAGACAAAAAGATATATTTACAGTACTTTATGAGGGGTGTGCATGGCCGGATCGTGCATTTTTGCACTTAACCAGGTTGTCTTCAGGCATCCAGCATTCCAAGTACAGGTGGGACAGTAGATTAAGAATACCACGACACAATAATCCCGATGATCTTTTGGTGCTCAATCCAGTCAGTTATTTTTAAATATCTCTTCACAGATATTCCTGAGCAACACATTGGCAATATATCTTGGAAATAACATTGTCTTTTTGCCAGACCTATGGTACAGAATATGAGCAACTTTTTCTAATACCTTACCGGGGCGGATGGTGTTATGAATCAAAAACTTGCCCGGCTTTTTTCTCCTCATTCCGTAGCAGTGGTTGGTGCATCTAACAACTTTGATAAACTCGGCTATCATGTTATGAAAAGCCTTGTCGGTAACTACCGAGGAAAGATCTACCCAATAAATCCGAAAGATTACAAAATCTGGGGCCTAGATTCATATGCTTCGTTAGGTGCAATCTCTGACAATATTGACTTAGCGGTAATTGTGGTACCAGCCCACATGGTACCAGACGCACTTCACTTATGCGGGGGGAAGGGGGTGCAAGGGGTAGTGCTCATTACGGCAGGATTTCGAGAAATCGAAGATCCTGGGGGCAGTGTCCGCGAGGAAGAGATTCGGGAAATTGCGGCACATTACAATCTTCCTATCATCGGACCAAATACCTTCGGCTTTGTCAACCTGAGTTCTGGGGTAAATGCCTCTTTCACCTCTGAGTTCTCGAGAATCGAGAAAGGGGGTGTTGCCCTCATAAGTCAGAGCGGTGGCATTTGTCATCTCTGCGGCTTCCTTGCCATTGAGCAGGGGGTCGCCATGTCAAAACTGATGAGTCTTGGCAACCGTTGTAATGTAGATTTCCCTGAGTTACTATCCTACCTTGTTGAAGAAGACAGCACAACAAGAGTAATCGCCCTTTACATAGAGGGACTTGATAAACCACGAAGGCTGCTTGAGGTTGCTGAGTCGCTGCGTGGAAAAAAGCCTGTAATCGCATACAAAGCAGGGAAAAGCGAAAAAGGAGACAGCGCGAGCCGATTTCACACCGGTACCCTTGCCGGAAACCATGCGATATGGAAGGGTGCCCTTCGTCAAGCAGGAATTTTGGAAGTTGATACAGCAGAGGAATTACTCGATACAGCAAAAGCTATCGATGCATGCCCTTTACCACGAGGTACTCACATAGCTATCCTTTCCAGTCAAGCCGGTCCTGGTATGATTGCTTCCGATGCCCTCGAGCCTGCGGGGTTGAAACTCTGCCGTTTTTCCGAAGTTACACAAGAGAGAATCGATCAGCTTTTACCTCCTGTTGCCATTCGTACAAATCCTGTGGATATGGGACCTGCGTGGTACAATCCAAAGAATATCATTGAAATCTTGAAGACAGTGCTTGGGGACAGAGATACAGACGGAGTGATCTTCCTGGCCATGTATGCCTCTGCTAATCTAAAACTTGTAGAGGGTATGGTAGAATATATGAAATCCATAGAATCTTTTCAAAAACCTGTTATTGCTTGTTTTTCGGCCCCCCCGGGCGTATGGGATGAACCAGTTAAAGCACTTGACCGGAAAAAAGGGGTTGTAACCCTTCCTACCCCTGAAAGGGCAGTGCTGGCAATGGCGAATATGTGGAAAGTCGGCTTTTTAATGAATAGAAAAAGGTAAAGATTTGGAATCATTATTGCTTGGGATTAACGCCCTGACCTTCCTTGAAAAAGAAGGATTTCCTTTGCTTAAAAGTTATCTTGCCCAAAACGAAAAGGAGGCTGCCAGCCGCTCATTAGAGATCGGTTATCCTGTGACCCTCAAAATCTCTTCACCAGATATGATTCATAAGACCGAGGCTAGAGGCATCAGGGTATCACTTAAAGATGAAATAGAAGTGCGACACGCGTTCAGAGAGCTTGTTGATTCTTTTAGTTCGTCTTATCCGGAAAAATGGCTCGATGGCATAATCGTGCAGAAACAGGGTAGTGGGATCGAGGTAATCGTTGGAATGTTGAAAGATCTACAGTTTGGGCCTGTCCTCATGTTCGGATTGGGGGGCGTATTCGTAGAAGCCATGAAAGATGTTTCTTTTCGATTGATCCCTATTAACGCTTCTGATGCAAAAGATATGATGGAAGAACTGAAGGGTTATGACATACTTAGGAGGTCCCGAAGTGGCCCGATTGATCTCCCGGCAATTGAAGATTTTCTGCTTCAGTTTTCAAGATTTATTGTTCTTCATCCTGAGGTTAAAGAAATAGATATTAATCCATTGTTCATATCTTCTCTCGGTTCTGGCGTACAAATTTGTGACGCCAGAATCAAGGTGGTCAAGTAATCTTTATAGGGACTAACAAAAAAAGCATCTCTTTCACCGAACGCACTGTCCAGCGCCCATAAGACAAGACCGCTAATTATTGTTGTTCAGCATGAATATTCAGAAGCCTCTTTAACCACCAAAATTCTCTGCTTTGACAATCTCACCTGAGGCAACGGAAATTATTTCCTTAAAATTCGGTTGCCTGCATCTCGGATTCTTTCGCTTTATCGAATCACAAAGCTCATATTTATATCCATATTATCTAACATGGTACGGTATCTCTATTTGCAGTAAACTTACGAACAGGCGATTTAGGGTTTTCTATGGGTGGTGCTTCATCATGTGGTAAACACGACAATCTGTAAGTCTCCTGCTGCCACACTCGTGAGTTACTCAATGTCATGGGCCGGGATATTCATGTTGACCAAACCCTCTTCGTTGTTCTTGCCCATTGACATAACTACTTCTATGGGCTTGTTCCTCCTTTGTTGACACAGTCTCGTGATTTCTCTCCAAGGGTTGTGGGCCCTACCTGCTATGCTGTTAGGAGATGGGTTTCCTTCCCGAATGTCCTGGACTGCAACAACCGACTGACACTCCCACCATTTTATTGTACTGAAGATCCGCCTAGCTATCTCAGGACTCTGCGCCCTTTTACAACAAGATGTTCTGCCCCGATTAACTCTGATATCTCGGAAAGGATCACTGTTCAGCCCTCAGCAACCAACATCAAGTCACATGACCCCGACTGCCGGATTTGCTACAATGCCTGAAGCATAGTCCGTTCCACCCAAAATATTGGGCAGAAAAACCCCCTTCGATACCGTGACAATAACCCATGCAGCAACACATAACATTGGGGATGATGGATACGTGATTGCCTGTTCCTGCTTTCCTCTAAGCTATTAAATAGCCCTGGAAACTATTCATTATCCTGAGCTTTTAACTGACTGACCACAATGCGGATATTCTGAATCTCTTGTTTCCCTGTTCTGAAGGATAAATTTGTAATCCCTGGGACACCTGAAAGCGGCGTTATGGAGTACTATCGCTCCTGTATCTCTTTTAAAATTTGTATTCCCCTGGCACGCGAAGTCAGGGCTGTTGTGACATTGTCTTTTTTGTTGATCATTATTGCCTTATATCCCACGAAAGGCTTCAATCCCGATGATCATGTAGATGATCATGTAATTGTTAATCCGTAACTGGCACAACAAGTCCGCCAGACGGAAATATTGCAACTGTTGCCTCTGGATATGCCTTCTCTAGAACTCGCAATCCTTGTTTCAGGGAGCTGGCATATTCCATACCCATTGTACTGGCATCTTCCCTCGAGATCATTGGTGATACAGAGATGGTCCGTATGGGGCGGCGTAGAATCATACAAGACATTGCCATATTGAACTCCAAAGGCTTTTCCGGCAGAAAAGGCAAACCCTGTGCCATAGCATTCCTTACAAATCGTTCTGGTTGATTTTCTGATTTTTCCCGAACCACATTGAAGGAGTCCCGAAACTCATCGGGTACCGGTGTTACAAGGGGTGCCATTAGAAGTATAGCACCAGTGTCTTTGGTGACAGCATCAGGGGCACTAAAACCCTTGGCAAACTGGTGGCCATGAGTGTGGGGATAAGTGGAACTAATTGTTATATCAACTTTTTCCTGAAATCTGTGGCCAAGCTCCTCGTAGCATAGCTCAACGGCTTTAAAAAATGCGGCCTCTGGGCTTCCTGCGATAATCTGAACTGGTTCCCCCTGTTGATTGTACACGCAGTTAATGGTAAGGGAGAGCCCTACAGTTCGTGCCACTTCCAAAACTTTCTCATGAAAAGGGTTTCCTTTTATCAATCCTGCACGCGCCTGTGGATGGATAGTGTATCTCATGTGGTGATCCCGTGTATAGTCAAAGTCAGCTATGCCAGGCATGACAATCTTTGGTCCTCCACCATACCCTGCCATAGGGTGGGGCAAGATAGAACTGATACCTATTTTCAGGTCTGCCTGGACAACGTGGGGATTGATCTTCACAATTTGGTTGCCATCGAGAACAAAAGGTATGAGATTATCCTGCCAGGCATTATGTTGAACAATCCTGTACCCTGACATCAAATCACTGCCAATTCGTAATTCCAGGTCTTCATGCTTTACGGGCATGTGGGTTCCAAGGGCAATAACGAGGGTAATCTTTTCTTTTGTGACTCCTTTCTTGGCAAGAAGAGGGAGCAACACATTGAGAATCCTTTTCACAGGCGTTGGCCTTGTTGCATCATCAATGATAATTGCGACACGACAAACTCTTCCGGTAAGTTCGTCCAGCGACGGACTGCCAATGGGCTGTAGAAGTGCTCTTTCTGTCATCTCCTCAATGGTGGGCATAAAGACTTTCTTTTCTTTTTCAACAAAATGCACGACGTTCCACCTGTTCGAAAGGGAGAAAAACTCTTTTCTGTTAGGGCCAAGACAGAGATAGTATCGAGGTTTCATGATCAGCTCCTGTAAAAGACTGTGTGGTTTTGCCGTAACATAATAGCATAAAAATACCCTCAACTTTTTCACAGATTGTTACAACGTTTCATTTTTCATCAAAGTTCTTATGGATAGACTCACAAGCATGAGTCCTCTGCAAGCACGACTGGCTTCAAGTCAGGTATCTTTATAACCGTCAGGTGGTCCTGAAAATAAGAAGTATTAAGGAAGCATTGAAAATATATCAGGCTCTGTAGCCATACTGTTTCTTCCTCCATTCTTCACAAAATAGAGGGCCGGGTCAGACCACAACGAGAATGCCTTTGGAGATTCGTTCAAGCAATAGTACGCTACTCCTGTTGAGGCGGTTATTTTCCCAATATTTCGTAAGGTTGCTATCTCTTTCAGAGTTGCTTGACTAAAATACTTTCTCATATTTTTCCTTCAACCTTAGAGGCCTACAAAGAGGTTACAGGGAAAATCACCGCAAATTTTTCACCTTCAAAGCGAGTCAAAAGTCCATTTTTTGCCGGTTCCCTAATCTTTTTCGGCACAAACTTCAGAACATAGCCACTGATAAGAAGATGATCGTGTTCATCATTGAAATTTTTAAGGTGGTTCATGTCTATTAACAACAAAGGGCTTTTTTTCTCGCCTCCCGCAGCCCAGTCTGTTCATGCAGCAGTTAATGCCTCAGCAAAAGCCTTCCTGTTAGGCATATCTGTCAGAAAATCAACCAACGCTTCAGACTTGACAAGCTCGGAATCTTTTTGAAGGTTTTTCAGGATATCGGTCGTTTCTATTAACTTCATCTGCACTGATTTTCCATAATTTTCCAATATCTTCATCTCATCAATGATTGCCCTGACAATCTATTTAACCTCTTTTTGAGATGAATTATCAGACAATATCCTGGTTGAGTCTGAGATAAACGACACATACTTTTTTGTTTGCCAATCAATTTAGTAACTTCCTGCAATATAACGGTTAAAACCTGTTGGAGATTATCTCGTAGATTCTTCAATTGATTTTCATGTCTCAGTACAATATCACCTATAAGGGGGATTCATTAGTTTCTTCTGAAAAAGGCTTCTTCTATTCAAGTATGGAGTCTATGCTGTTTCTCAATTTACTATCTGCCCCTGAAACTATACGTATACCAAACTGCAAAGTTCTTTGGCGTTACAGGCACTTCATGCTCAAATACTCGTATGCTTTCTTAATCAGGCTGTTTTCACACATTGTGTGTATATTCTTTTTCAGTCATCGTTTTCTCAATATTTCTCATGCTACAGTAGAAAAATATTCACTGAACAAACACAACAATGCAAATCTTTCCGTCGCTTCATGATACTTGATGGATGCGGTTATGTATTCAAACAACCAAGTAACTGGTTTTCTATGGGGTTTATTATTCTATGCTGGTCTCCTGTTAAGCCATTTTTTCTCGGTTCAAGATTCCATCCACCACTTTCCAAGCTATTTCTTCAAGGGTCCCTGGTGTGATGGGCTTCCAAACCTTGCGAATATCTGCTGTTGCCTCAACAAACCGACCACATGTGCTTTTATAAAATTGCCCGTATCGGATAAACACCTTATTTGAAAGGCCAATACCCCACTTTTCGGCAATACATTCAAGACTTCCATATCCTGCTCTTCTTATATACCCATGTGCAGTGTTGAATCGTGTACTTCCCTCAGGAGGGTAGATGTTTACACTGATTTCTATTTTATCCTTATTAAAAGCAATTGATTTCTTGTCTAAATAAACTAATGTTCCATCCTTGTCTTTCTTGAGGAGTATTCCTTCTTTTTCAGTTATAGATTGGTCTGCTTTTTTTTGTTCAGGCAATTTTTGAGTTAATGGAGGGGCTCCTTTCTGATCTTTTTTTCGGAGGCCCATCAATTCCTGGTAAGCCACCTCTACTTTATCCCGCCCTTCCATTGCTTTCTGTTTATAGAAATCCGGGACTCGATCAGGATTCCAGTATTCCATCAATACCCTGTATGCATTCACAATTTCTTCATGAGACGCGCTTGGTTTTAATCCAAGGACATCCAGAAAGTGTTCCCGATCACACATAGCTTTGAGACCTCACCAAATGTGTTATCACACTGATTATTGGATTTCAGCGAGAAATATCACGTTATTCCTGGCAAACCAAAAGAGATAAAGAGAGATGCGTTTCTGCGGGGATAGCCGGAAACCAAGCCTCCATTGCTTGCTTATATTTGATGAACTGAAACTAGCAATGGATTGCAACAGGTTATGGAATCGTCACGATACGGGAGGCCTTATTGTTTTCTTCATTTGTCTCTGCCACTCTGTTCTCCAGGTCAACAGATACTGTAAAAAGGTTATCACCAGCATTCAGCGCGATACCCCGTGTAACAAACTTTTTTATTATGTTAAAACCTGGTTTTAGCTTTTTAACCTTGAGTGGCTTCTTCAACATCATGTGGAGAGCATCGGTATGATAAACACCCATAAGGCATGCGTCGGAAGGCATATTCCCCCGGTTGCTCACAGTAACCGAGCCCTTTACTTTATATAGGCCTTTTTTATTTGGGCCAGTAAGGGTGATCTGATTCCATTCACCAACGAGGTCAGGTCCCAGCAACACAGGGGGCACCTCACCGTTGCTCCCTTCCCTTAGATGTGATCCTCTACCTGTCCCCCATAGTACACGGGCGCTGGCTGTTCCTGGAAGATCATAGGCTACAAAACCCGAATGGACGGTGTTCAAAACCACCTCCAACTCGCCATCTCCATCAATATCTGCAAGAGTTGGAGCAGCCAGGGCCCCATTCCAGTCTACCCCTCCGAAAGCATACGGCAGATCAACCTCGTGGAGAACATAACCCATATAATCAAGAATATGCAATTTACCAGTGGCATTGCTGCCTTTCTGGGCCCATGATGCGAATATTACCTCTGCATGTCCATCGTTATCGAGGTCAGCCACAACCGGCTCAGATGCAAAACGGTAGAATCCCTCCACCAGATTGTAAACTGAATACGGCCAGTTACCTCGCTCTGTCTTATCAAGCCAAAAGCAGTGCATTCTTCCATCTGATGATGGATAGAGAATCTCTGCCCGGCCATCCCCATCCAGATCGACTGTCACCGGGTTTGGTTGCACGCTCTCGATCACATTGTAATCATCGCTCAGGGGCGCCCCTGTATTGATAGGTATAGTGGTCCAGTTGAACCCGTCTTTGTTGAACCGGCTTCGGTCAGCGTTGAAGATGAAAGGGGTGTTGTACAGGTTTGTATAGGGATCGGTATTGCAGTTGTGAACGTAACCCACAACAACGACCTCTTTCACGCCATCACCATTCATGTCTACAACATTTGCCGGCCCCTGGGCAAAGTTGGCACGTGCTGTAAACCCATCGTAACATGGCCCCCAGCCACGAGCTTCATACTCGAGGTCCACATAGGCTGGAACTTCTCCCCAGGCATCCATATCGTGACCAGGATTGCCATGATACATGGGGTTGGTGGAAAGCTGCGTGCCGTCAGACTTGTATGCGCTCACCGTAATTGTGTCAGAGGGTATAACAATTTCCGGCAGCCCATCCCCGTCAAGATCACCGAGGCCGATGTTTGCGTTGTATATACCCCAGGCAGAGCTTTCGTCACCAGCCTTCAGTCTCGGCCAACCCTGGCGTATTTCCCCCGTGTGCTCAAGTACCCATGTGTTTGTTTTGCTTCCCGCAGCACGACCCACGATTATCTCCAAAAAACCATTGCCATCGAGGTCTCCCACTGACAGACTCCGAAACTCCTGCCCTCCTGGGTTTTTCCACGGCCATCCGCGAGACTTGAAATATCCATCCCTGCTCAGGACCGATACCCACCCGCCTCCGTGGGCAGTTACAATTTCCAGTTCACCATCATGATCAATATCTGCGACAATAATTCCGGGCCATGTACGCCCCACGTTTTCTGCGTTTGGTTCATTTCTATCGTGACCGGACTTGACGCGCCACTTTAGGGCTCCTGTTTCACCATTAAGAACAACAATTGAATATGCTGATGCTATGACTTCCATCCTTCCATCCCCGTCAAGGTCAGCGACGGCAGGTGATGAGTACCATCCGGTTTCGCACCAGGAGGAAAAGCACCCCCCATGTTGCCACTTGAGAACCGGTGCGCTTACTGAAGCATCAACCATTCCAGAACCCCATACTTGCATGATCAATAAGGTTATAAAAAAAATTAAACCCAAAGCAGCGCGTATCATTCCTTTGTCTCCTTTTTATAAAACACAATTTTCAACAAGGATTACCTGTCATAATCTTTTGCGAACCAGTTCTATACGAATATTCAAACACTCTACCATCTGCACCCCTTTCACCGCAGTGAGGCGAATCACCCTTATTGCCCTGAATTACATGGTCGGGCAATATAAAACCCCTTGACAATTTTAAGTGATGGCAGGAAAATTAAGCAATAAAAAGTTAAGGAGGTCGTAATGAGATTTTTTAAAGTGAAGTATTCCATCATTGTTTCTTGTATTGTAGGTTTTGTTTTGAGTGGCATCCTGGCTTTCGCCGCCCCACCAGATAATTTCACTGCTACAATAGTTTCTCAGGGAATGGAGATGCCCATGGCAAAGATGGGAAATAAAAGCCGTGTGGAGAACCCTGCTATAAAAGGTGTTGTAACCATCGTCATTGCTGATGCAAAAAAAACGATCATGATGAATACCAATGCAAAGATATATAGCGAACAAGTCACTCAGGAGCAGGATCAGATGACTAACATGTACGATCCTGATGTGGTTTTCGAAAAAAAGAAAGTGGGGAACGAAACAATCGATGGTCATCCATGTGTTAAGTATGACACTGTTTATTATAGAAAGAGTAAGCCTAATGAAAAGCATAAAGCCATAATCTGGGAAGCTCAGGACCTGAAGGAATTCCCCATCCAAATGGAAGTTACTGTACCAGCCAATCCTAAATATCCCGGATCAGGCGGAAAGATGATCATGAAGTATAAGGATGTTAAGTTAGGCGCTGCCACTGCATCGATGTTTGAAGTACCACCGGGATACAAGAAGGTCAACAGCGTCCAGGAGGTTATGGGCTTTGGCGGTATGGGGAATATTGAAGAGATGATGAAGAAAATACCTAAAGGTCAACGCCCGCCTAAGCAGTGAGATTATAAGAAAGAACCTGGAGGAAAAACCAAATACTCCAGGTTCTTCTTGTTTTATGCTAGACAAGACACAGCCGGCTTCACTGCCCCTAGGCCATCTCGAATTCGCTTCAGGAATGCAAGGATTGTATTTATGTAGTCCTCGGTACGCTGTTCATACGTGTTGTGACCGCATCTTGGGAAAACAGCAAGTTCGCCCTTAGTCAAGTGACGGTAGAATGCAATGGACTGTTCAACATCAAAAATTGAACTCCTGTCCGGGTATAGTACAAGTGTGGGGCACAAAACCATGTGTAGGATGGGCCTCAGATCAAAGTAGTCTTTTCCATAAGCTCCTCCCTGTTTTGCGAACTGGTTATACATTTTTTCAGCTGGCTCCCCGTGCCATTCGACCATCTTGGCCTGTAGTTCGGGACTGAGCTCGGCAAAGGTATTCACTAGTGTTTTCACATTAAGCTCTGTCATAGGTACCTCACTGTAACACTGAGTGCTCGCTATGGTAAGTGCCTTGACTTCCTCAGGGTACTTGACGGCATAATCGACCCCGATCACCCCTCCCTCACACTGTCCAATAAGATAACAGGAGTTTATCCCCAGCCATTCTTTGATAAGCCGGAGTTCCTCCACGCTTTCAGGTCTGTATCGGTCGCTGTCGTAAAACCCGTAAAAACCATCCCCTTTCTCTGATTGACCAAATCCACGCCGATCATACATGACTATCTTGAAGCCTTCGGCCACGAATGAAGGATAAATCTGGTTCCAGATTTTGCTGCAGCCAAAACCATGGTGAAGAAAAATGATAGTATCCCCTTCTCCATGTACTTCGAAATAAATATTGAAACCATTAATTTTTTTGAAAGGCATCAAGAACTCCTTCGATGGCATTTTCAATTACAGAATAAGAAGACCGACATTATTTTGAAACAATTAACTATATTTTTTGACATTGTCCCATAATACGTGATCTGTTTCAAGTCACAATACGTGTTTAATTGTGGCATTGTACATAATCCGCTGAGCCACTCGGGGAAGACGTTCCACTCCAATTATCTGTGCAGTGAGAGTAGGGGCTCAATCAGGTATACACAGACTGTCAGTTTGTTAGAGCTTCTTTAACATAAAACCAGATATATAGTTAGATCATAGCTCTGTTTTAGGAATTTTTTTTTTGTTATAATCCCCTTTTCTTCAAGTAACTTAAAAGCTCAACCATGCTCTTAAGGACAATCTCCGGTCTGGCCTTTAAAAGCGTTTGCTCATCTTCATGCCCGGTTGTGACAGCTATGGCGATGGCTCCAGCACTCTTCGCTGCAATGATATCAGATTCTGTATCCCCAACAACAATGCATTTATCTATCGGTATACCCATTCTTTTTGCACATTCTATAATCGCATCAGGTGCAGGTTTGCGATGTTCAATCTCCTGCGATGTCACAATCGCGCTGATGTATCTGTAGAGGCCAAGCTTTTTGAATCGTAACGTTTCATCTTCAGCTGATGATGTCCTGCCTGTAGCAATCCCAATCTTGATCCCCGCCGTCATAAGATACCTGAATAATTCCTCTGTCCCCGGAAAAGGTTTTATCTTTTCCAACTGAGCCACCCTGAAAAGAGTGAGGATCTTTTCCCTGCACATGCTGTATGTGACGTTATCGATGGGTGAGGTAAATACATTTTCCAGAATTTGACGAAGACTCAAACCCTTTGCAAGGAGATCGCGCAGGTCGCGGCGGGATACTTTTTCCACATTGTAATCAGCGATGCCTTCGTTAAAAACCTTGTAGTACGCCTCAAAACTGTCAATCAAGGTACCATCAATATCAAAAATAAGGGCCTTTATCATTATTTTACCTCAAACCTATCTACAACTCCCACCTAACTCATGAGAACAAGAATGCCGGGTGTTTCATATAAAAATTTTGCAGCACGCTGAAAGTTTGGTCTTTTACATGACCAATTCTACTGAAATCAGCCCCCTTATCGGGCGAGAGGGGAGGCTCTGTAAAGCTTTGTTTGCTGAAGGAGTGACGTGAACCCCAAGCATTGCGCTACTGGAACGAATGAGAGTGTTTGATGAGAATATCCGACACAGATGCGCTCTCCCATAGAAAACAGGATTAATAATACGGTAATTGCTCATCGAAACATTTTCCCTTGTTCTTATACCACGCAACAACATGTTTTATCGCTTCAACTGCCTTAGCCTTCGCAGCAATATCAGAATTAAATCCCTGGTGTGGTTGAACATATACATTCCCTCTTCTTTCCAATGCCATGTTGACAAGGGTTTTAGCCGCAAGAAATTCTTTTTCCATCAGTGAATCACCAAGCAAGACTTTTGCCAACTCAGCCTCGTTGGTGAAAACATCTAAGCCAAGGCCTGCTATCTTCCCGGACTGGTATAACTCCAATAAAACCGATTCTGGTGCAATCTCCCCTCGAGTTACATTTATGAAAATAATCCCGTCCTTTGCCATGGAAAGATATTCCCGGGAAAAATAGCCCACATTGAAAAACTTGCTCTCCTTTTTTTTTGTAAGGTTCATTGCGTTTACCATAATATCGCTCGATATGACAGCCTCTTCTTTTGTGACAAACCTGACAGACCTCTCATAGACATCATTCAGTTCTTCCTCTCGTATATCCACCCCCTGGACGGTTAAACCATTTGCTTCTGCAAGCTCATAAATTTTTCTACCGATCTTACCAACGCCATAAACGGTGATAATTCTGTGCTTGTCGAGTTCCATGAAGGCGTTTGAGTTCTTTCTTTCGAAGGTCTCGATATTTTTTGTGTAATGGTTCAATTCACCTGCTGTCGCATAGAGAAATTTCATCGCAGTCTGCGCCACAGCATTTACACAGTATTCCCTGAGAGAAGCAATGTTTGCCGTTTCTGCAAGGTGCTCAAAGTGGTCGTAACCAGCGCTTCGGGTTATAATACTCTTTTTTGGTCCTTCAAGATAATCGTGTGGAAGAATTGAGTGGGTCTTTGTTGTTATTATGTCTGGAAGAGGATGACCTGGGTTTTCCTTGAGAAACTCCTGGAGATTACTTGGTGTTATAAGATACGTGTGGCCTAATGGAAGCTGTTTTTGCTCTTTCGCCTTTCCTATTTCTTCTTCAAGATGTTGCGCCTCCGGACCCAAAGCCTCAAAGTGCATAATATCATAAACTCCTTGAGCTGTGATGGACTCTTTTCTACTATTCATTGTAGCTCCTTCATAGGGTTGATGATTCAGGTAATGTCATATTATTGTTGCTTGCAGTTGTATTTAATACTGCCTCAAAAACACTGTTTTTTCAACTTCATTTTCGATTTCCTACCAGAATATAATGATCCGGTAATGTTCGATATTCATTTTGTGGAGGTACGGAATATATTTCTATAGTATAATGAACAATCTATCGCATATAAAAAGGACAGGGGGCATGAAAGAACAAAACCTTCACAGCAGCATCTCGCACATAATACTCGGCACATGGGCTATGGGTGGAAACCACTGGGGCACATGTGACGATGCAGATGCTCTCCGGGCAATCGAAACAGCCATTGATAACGGGATAAACACCATTGACACTGCCCCGGTTTACGGTGATGGTCACGCCGAAGAGCTTGTGGGTAAGGCTATCCGGGGTAAGCGGGAAAAGATATTTCTTGCAACTAAATGTGGACTCGATATCTATACCAACAAGTACCAACGAAACCTCTCTCCATCCTATATCGAGCGTGATCTTGCCGAATCGCTGAAACGGCTCGGAACAGATTATATCGATCTGTACCAGTGCCATTGGCCAGACCCACAGACGCCCATTGAAGAAACCATGTCAGCGCTTATGCATTTTCATAAGCAGGGAAAGATACGGTACATCGGTGTATCAAATTACACATTGGCAGAGCTTGAGGCTGTAATGCGCTGCACGTCCCTTTTTTCGCTCCAGTCTCATTACTCCTTACTTGAGAGAACCGTTGAGTCTGATGTACTACCATGGTGCAGAAAGAACGATGTTAGGTTTCTTTCATACGGTTCACTCGGCGCCGGGATACTTACCGGTAAGTATGTGGAATGTAAACGCTTCCCCTCAGGGGATGCCCGATCTTTTTTTTATCGTTTCTTCAAACCACGGTACTGGCCACGGGTCTGTCAGCTCGTTGATGCTATGAAAGAGATGGCTCTATCCAGGGGAGTCAAACCAGGGGTGATTGCCCTCGTCTGGTTACTCCAGCAGCCGGCAGTAACCTCTGTAATTGTAGGTGCCCGCTCAGCGCAACAAGTACAGGACAATATTCCTCTGGGTGGTGTAAACCTGACAGATTCCGATATGCGCCTTCTCGATCACCTCTCGCAAAAAGTCTATGCAAAGGAGCAATGAAGGGGCTACCCACCTCGGGTCAAAATAATATGCTTTACTGCCTATCCCAAATATTCCGTTTACCCTCAGGAATCCCCTGACCCCCCTTGCAGTAGAATCGATTATCTCCTGAACAATCGATCCGGCAAGATAGTGAAGAAAATAATGCAGATAAATTTATTGGAGCAATGAAAATAAACAGATTCAAAATAACCTTTATGATAAAGAAGATGGCTGCCTATGGAAGCTTTATTTTCAGAAGGTTTTCTGTCTTTTTTTACTCTTCAGGCATGGATCCCTTGGGAGCAAGAGAACCGGTATAAATGCTTTATACTCGTATAGGCAGGAATGGGAGAGCTGATGTTCTTCGAATTTGGACGAAAACAGGAAGGTGCAGGCAAAGCTCACCTATCTGTTTTTTTTATATCAACCAACACATTCTATCTGCTCATCTTACCTGTGCTGCATCTGGTGGGGTACCTGTGGCAACAGAAAATGTGGAGGTGGGTTAAAAACTGTATGAGCAGCATTTACTGTGAAAGGAAACGAGGGAAAGCTTTGAGGGGTTTATGGTAAAGGTGTGTGGGGTGTAATTGCATTTTTTTGTTAGCAGCGCCTGAGGGCTATACAATCAACTGACCATAAATAAATCTAACCCGCATCTTCTTTGCCAGTAATTTCTTCGATATCGATACGGACCACAGCAATGATCTCAAGTTTTTCAGGCTGAAATTCTCCATAGCCGCCTTCTGGTTGATACTTCTCCATGAGTGATTGCAAGGCCAGAAGTTTTTCTCTGTCATTCTCAACTATTACTGCTTTTCCTCTTACTATTACACTCCTATACAGATACTTGGCTGAACAGGGGCTAATACTGCTTTTCACATAACCAGCAGGCTCATCAACCTCAAACACGACCCTGTTATCCCGACTAATATCATCGATTTTTTCACCCTCCCTTGCTGAATGAAAATAAATCATCCCGTTGAGGTAAACAAAATTAAGTGGTTTAATGCGAGGGTAACCGTCATTCCCGATCGTGCCAAGTCTCCCGACATGGCATGTATCCAGAAGATCACCTATTCTTTTGTTATCCCTTATCTCTTTTTTTATTCTGCGCATTCAGATCCTCCCAAATTTCTCATACAACTAACATGATGGTTATCGAGCCTTTTTATACGTTTCTTTTGAGAACATTATGCTTATAAGGGCTAAAACACTCGTTATAAAAAGAATCCAGATTATTAGCCTATACGCGGAGGGCGTATAGGTACCATGGATTTTACCTGCTCTGTCAAGGATATACCCAAGCAGAGGTTGGAATAAAACACCGCCTATAAATGGGAAAACATTCATCATACCCATTGCAGTACCGGCAATACGGAGGGGAAACAGTTCTCTCGTTGCAACGATTGCAATAGTGCCAACAGAACTTACGGTGATTCCCATCAAGAAGAAATTAATGTAAATGACAATTAAGGTGAGGTGCTCCTGATACAAAACAAAAATGAGCCAGCAGACGCAGTTGAGCAAGGAGGTGCTAACAAGAATCTTCTTCCTGCTCATAAAAGTTTTATCAGATAAGTGGCCCATTACAGGGCTAACAAAAATCATGGCAAAAGCAACCATGGAAAGAATATTACCAGCAATTTGCTTTGAAAATCCATAGATATCGATTAAATAGGGACCAGCCCAAAGACCGAAGAAACCAAAAAGGGCACCGCCTCGGAAGATGAACCAGATGGCAATGGGCCAAAAATATTTTTCTTTGAGAACAACAGAGAGGTTGACCAGCAGGTTATTGTGGCGCTCTTCAGGGATATCTCTTTCTTTTGTTTCTGAGGAAAACCTTTTTTGAGCAGGGTTGTCTGCAACGATAAACCATGTGAGAATAGAAAGGATGATTGTGGCAAGGCCCGGTATAATGACCGATATCCTCCAACCGAAAATCTCAGTTAAAAAGGCAAGAGGGATTGTTGCAGTAAACCACCCCAAGCCGCCAATGGCCATAAAAGCGCCTGAAATTCTAGCGTATTCCGCAGGTTTGAACCAGACTGAAAAAAGTCGCATGGTGGGTATAAAGATCGCTGAGACACCGAGGCCAACGAGTACCCTGGAGCCCACAGCAAAACTGAACCATGGCGAAAGGCCAAACAAGAGAGTACCAATGGCAGCAAGTAAGGCGAAAAGGGTTATAGTTTTCCTGGACCCCCATGAGTCTGAAAGTAAACCGACAGGAGCCTGCATGATTCCATACGGATAGAAATATGCCGAGGCAAGTAAACCGAGATTAGTGCCGGACATCTTGAAAGCGATGACGAGTTCAGGCGCGAGGACAGCAGGAGAAACCCTGTGGAAATAAACAACGAGATATTGGGCCGCTAGAATCCAGAAGATTAGCCATCGGTAACGGACAAAGGATTGAGAGGTATTCATTCCTTAAGGATTTTACAAACGGAGAGGCAATATGTAAAATAAAAAAACAAAACACAGAGGAGATAAGAATGGACAAAGAAACGATGAGACAACTTCTTGATGTTGCGCAGGGATCAGCACCAGCAGATACGGTAATACGAAACGGGAAACTCATCAATGTTTTTACCGAGAACATTGAGGATAACATTGCTGTCGTTATAAAGAATGGCCGTATCGTCTCCGTTGAGCAAGATAACGGCAAGGCTTCGTTTTTGAGTAATACCGAAATTGATGCTGAGGGGTCATACCTCTGCCCCGGTTTTATCGATGCCCACACCCATATCGACAACATGTTTCCATTCCACGAGTTTGCCCCTTTTTCCCTCAGAGGAGGTACCACAACAGTCATAACCGAATGTGCCATGACTGCCGGCGCCTGTGGTATAAAAGGTATCGAATCTTTCATAGAAAGCACCAAAGGGTACCCGGTGAGATGTTTTTTCGTCGCCCCACCCATGACACCGCCATTTCCAAGAATAGAAAGCGCAGCATCATTCACATTAAGAGAATTCTCTACCCTCCTGAAAAGAGACGACTTCCTTGGTATTGGCGAAGCTTACTGGACCAGAGCTGTGGAGGGTGACAACAGAATCCTCGCCCAGGCCGCCCTTGCACAATCTTTGAACAAGCGCCTCGATGGCCACGCTTCAGGTGCACGGGGCAAGCGCCTTACCGAGTATGCACTCACCGGAATAACATCATGTCATGAATCGGTCAGCCTGGAAGAAGCCATGGAGAAGCTGAGGCTTGGGATATATGTTATGATCCGCGAAGGGTTTGTTCGAAAAGAACTCCCTGAACTTTCAAAATTAAAGGACATGAAGGTTGATAAACGGAGGATCATGGTAGTTTCTGATGTTTTTGATGCCGCCATGCTCTGGAATGAAGGATACATGGATTCCCTTGTCAAAAAAGCTATTAAATACGGATTTACACCCATGGAGGCGATCAAGATGGCTACCATAAACCCAGCAGATTACCATCATTTAAGATATTTAGGCGCTATAGCCCCTTTGAGGTTTGCCGACATTCTTTTTCTCCGGAGTATAGAAGATATTATAATTGAAAAAGTGATGTTCGATGGAGAGGTTGTTGTAACAGGAAAAACTTTTTTGAAGAACATAAAGCCTTTTATTTTTCCTGAGGAGATGACCCGCACCGTTACGATTAATAAGCTTTCAGAGAATGATTTCAGGGTAGAAGCCCGCGCAGGAGTCAAGCAGATTCGAGTCCTCCATATAGCCAATCCAACTATCACAAGAGAACTGGTCATGGATGCTAGAGTAAAAAACGGGTACCTAGAAAAAGACCTGGAGAACGATGTTGTTCCAATTGCCGTGATTAACCGCAGGCAGGGAAAAGGCATGGGGAAAGGTTTTATTAAAGGTACGGGCATTAAGAGCGGGGCTGTTGCTACAACACTTATCTGGGATACGTGTAATATTTTAACGATCGGAAGCAGCGAGAAAGAGATGCGTGATGCAGTGAACAGGCTTATCGATATTCAGGGAGGCATTGTTATCATCAGGAACGGTAAAGTCATTTATGAATTCCCTATGCCGGTTTATGGACTGATTCCGCTTATGACCATGAAAGAATCTATGAACAAGACCCTGGAGTTTGACGAAAAAATGATATCTATAGGGACAAACCTTGAGAAGCCTTTTCTAACCATACAGACCATCTCATTCACTGGACTCCCCTTTCTGAGGATAACCGATAAGGGGCTGGTAGATATAAAGAATAAACAGCTTATGCCATTGTTTGTGTAACATAGGAGAGAATTGACGTCAGTGTTCAGCTGCTTTATGATTTCCCTATCTTGTTTTCCGTCCCTGCAACAAGCCTTCGGATATTATCCTTGTGTTTGATGAAAATCAGGGCACCGATGATCAGAACGAGATAGATATACTGAACAGGTGCGCTGAGAAAATACAGCAAAAGTGGCATGGCTGCTACCCCGACAAGCGAGCCAAGGGACACAAAGCCCCATTTGCTTATCGTAAGAACAAAAATGATTATTGCAATCAAAACAGCGAAAGGATCAAGCCCAAGATAAACCCCCAGGGCAGTGGCCACTCCCTTACCGCCCTTAAACCTTAAGAATACAGGGAAAAGATGTCCCAGAAAGGCTGCTAGGCCCGCTGCGGTCACTATTATTTTTGTCTCTCCCAGCATAAAAGCGATCATTACTGGAATAAGTCCCTTAAGAACATCCCCGATGAGGGTCAGGGCTCCGGTGATTTTGCCCGCAGCCCTCATTACATTGGTCGCACCAATATTTCCACTACCTACCGCACGGGGGTCCGCACCCTTTATTTTCGAAAGAAGTAGACCTACAGGCACAGAACCTAAAAGATAGGCAAACACAATGAGAAAGTAAGAATGCATGAAACAAGATAGTAGAAAAACCTATTTCATGTCAATATTTTCATGTGGTGAATTTGATTGACATTTGGGCTTGTATGTTTTAAAATTCAGACTTTCAGTAGATGGTACAGGAGGCATCAATGGCACGGGTATGCGAGATGTGCGGAAAAGGAAAACAGATTGGCTACGGTGTAAGCCATGCAAATAACAAGACCAAAAGAGAATGGCTTCCGAACTTGCAAACTGTAAAGATCGTCAAGAACGGAACAGTGAAAAGAACACGGCTTTGCTCAAAATGCATCAAGAAAGGCGATTTCAAGAAAGCTGTTTAAGGTTTCCGCCTCACTTTTTTGTTGGTTTTTCAGCAAACGCAAAACCTTTGGGTCACAACTAGAATTTATGCGTTCCCCTTTACCCGTTCTACTGAGCGAATCCCCTTTATTTTCTGAAGTGATTTGATAATCTTCTGTAACTGAGACATGTGTCCTATCTCAATTTCATAGATTCCAGCAGCAGATTTGTCAGGATAAGTCATGGCCTGAGCACTCAAAATATTGGCTTTGTGAGTCGACATGACTGTGCTAATCTCTGATAAAAGACCTTTCTTGTCGTCCCCGAGGACCTTGATGCGCACGGGATATGCGTATTGTTTGTTGAGATCCCATGAAACAGGCACTTTCCTCTGGTCGTCGTAGGCCAGGATATTTGGGCAGTCAATGGTATGAACCGTAAGTCCACGCCCTCGCGTTATAAAGCCGAGAATCTTATCCCCCGGGATTGGATTGCAGCATTTTGCAAATCTAACAACAACACCATCAACTCCTTCTATGTGTATGGAAGTGTCTTTGCCTTTCCTGATAGTACTGATTATTTTTTGAAGCTTAGTAGGTTTTTCAGCTTCCGGTATATACTTACCCAAGACATGGAGAGGCGTGTATAATCCATACCCTACACCTGCAAAAAGATCATCTGCCGTTTCAAAGCTGAACTCTTTGGCAATAGTGAGAAGATCCCCAGTCTTCAACATCTTCGAAAAACTCAGGTCATGCTTTGAGAGCTCTTTTTCGATGAGGGCCTTACCAAGTTCGATACTGCGCTCTCTCTGTTCAGATTTAATCCATTGTCGAATCTTTGTTTTTGCTTTTGATGTTACAACAAAACTGAGCCAGTCTTTACTTGGTTTGTGGGTTGGACTTGTCTGAATCTCTACGGCATCCCCGCTTTTTAAGATATGCTTCAGAGGAACTAGCTTGCCATTAACCTTGGCTCCGATACATTTATGACCAAGATCAGAATGAATGGCATAAGCAAAATCAACGGGTGTTGCGCCTTTCGGGAGCTCTTTGATATCTCCCCTTGGAGTGAACACGTAGATATCATCAGGGAAGAGGTCAATTTTGAACACTTCCATGAATTCTTTATTATCCTTTAATTCCTGCTGAGACTCGATTATCCTTCTGAGCCAGCCAAAGACCCTGTCTTCTTTGGGATCAAATACCTTGCCTTCTTTGTATTTCCAATGTGCGGCAATACCCTCCTCAGCTAATCTGTGCATTTCGTGGGTTCGAATCTGAATTTCTATTTTTTCCCCATGCGGTCCTATTACTTTGGTGTGGAGAGATTTGTACATGTTAGCCTTGGGAAGGGCAATGTAATCAGTGAATTTTCCAGGTATGGGTTTGAATGAAGCGTGGATAATACCAAGGGCAAGATAACAACTTTTGACGCTATCTACGATTACCCTAAATGCGATAAGATCATAGATGTCATCAATATTGAGTTCTTCTTGGACCATTTTTTTGTAGATACTAAAGATTCTTTTTGCCCTGCCTGATACCTCCATCTTTAGATGAAACTGCTCGAATTTCTCTTTTATCAGGTCTTTTACTTCATTGATGTAAGACTCACGTTCTTTTTTCGTTTTTGCAAGTTTCTCGGTTATTTTTCTGTATTCATATGGGTTGAGATATTTAAAGGCAATATCCTCGAGTTCCCCTTTGAGCCACTCAATTCCCAGCCTGTGAGCAAGAGGGGCATAAATCTCCAGTGTTTCCCGAGCTATCTCAATCTGTTTGTCGGATGTAAGGAAGTTGAGGGTTAACATATTATGATACCTGTCTGCGAGCTTAATAAGAATAACGCGTATGTCCTTGCTCATAGCAAGAATCATTTTTCTGAAATTCTCAACCTTTGAATCTTCAGACGGTTTTAGCTCAATCTTGCTGATCTTTGTGACGCCATCCACTAAATCAGCGATCTCTTTCCCAAAATAGTCTTCTATTTCTTCCTTACTTACATAAGAGTCTTCGACAGTGTCATGAAGAAGACCTGAAATGATACTTGGTACATCGAGGTTCATCTTTGTAAGTGTGTATGCAACTTCCAAAGGATGGATCAGGTAAGGCTCCCCAGACAACCTAACCTGTCCCTTGTGGGCTTGAGCAGAGAAAATATATGCTTTCTGAAGCAACTCCACATCAGCCTGGGGGTTGTATTTCAGAACTTCCTCAACAATGTCGTTGATTCTAACCATCACAGATCCATTTAAAGTATGTAGTTGGTCCTGACAAAGTTGTAAAAGTGATTGTGCCTGCCCTCTGAAAGGGGGTTGACCCATTGAGTCTCGATTTTGTAATGTCCGAAATAATGATATCCCCGGGGCCTGCAAGTTTTTGTAAACGCGCTGCCAGGTTGACCGGCATACCGAGGGCAGTATATTCTTTCTTGCTTACAGACCCGAATATGCCTGTTATTACCCGACCGGTGCTTATGCCGATTCCCATGCCGAACCTTCCATTGTTATCCTTTATGCGTTTCACCATCTCAATAGCACAGTTAACTGCATTTTCAGCATGAGATTCATTGGCTACAGGTGCTCCAAAGAGTGCCATGATACTGTCTCCAATGTACTTATCGATCATTCCCTTATGTTTGATAATGATGTCGCACATGGGGTGGAAGTAGTCATTATTGAGAAGCGACGCAAGCTCGTCTGGAGGAACTTGGGATGAAAGCTGGGTAAAGCCGCGTATATCAGAAAAGAGGATTGTTATGAATGATAAACGCGGTAGAAGATGGTTGGGCTCTTTGAGTAGTTCCTTGTATATATCGTCTGATATAAATTGCTTCGTTTTTCGCTTTAGGTAACACTCTCTTACTTTCCACGTAAGTTCCTTGTTTTCGAATGGTTTTGTGATGAACCCATCAACACCTGCCTCAATGGCCTTGATTGATGATTCCAATGTACCATACCCGGTAAGAATAATTTTTGTTATTTCGCTATTGAGTCTGTTGATCTCTTCTATGGTTGCAATCCCACCTATGCCGGGCATGAGGAGGTCACAGATTACAATATCGTATTTGGTCGGATTGTTGAGAATGAGCTCGAGAGCTTCTTCGCCCCTGGACGCAACCGAAACGGAGTATCCATCTTCCCGAAGTATCCTGGTAAGGGACCTTCTTATACCATCCTCATCATCTATTACAAGGATACTTAAATCCATAAATAGCAAGCCTACCTTTTAATCATAGTACAAGGATGAAAAAATGACAATGAAAAATAGACTTAACAACCAGTTGGAGTTGAGCAGCAGAGAATAGGAAAATTATACTTTTTTTAAGTTATCGAGTGGGCTACTATAAGTACATGCTTAAGAGCAAGAAAGAACTCGTAGAGATAAAAGGCCAGGTGGAAAGAATTACTTACGCTAATGAGGAAAATGGTTATGTAATTGCAAAAGTAAGAGTGCCCGGTAGACAGGACCTGGTCACTGTAACAGGAAATCTGTTCTCTGTCACTCCGGGTGAGTTGCTTCGTCTCACTGGCCTATGGAATCAGCACCCAAAGTACGGGGAACAGTTTAGAGTATATGGCTATGAGTCAGTACTTCCTGCAACAGTGAAAGGGATAGAGCGATATCTTGGCTCAGGGATGATCAAGGGGATAGGCCCGGTTATGGCAAGACGTCTCGTATCTTCATTTGCCGAGAAGACTCTTGATGTTATTGAAAATAGTATAGAAAAAATCTTGGAGGTACCTGGCATAGGAGAGAAGAGGGTGGAGATGATCAGGCATGCCTGGGAGGAGCAGAAGGAGATACGGGACGTGATGATTTTTCTCCAGGGACAGGGGGTTAGCCCTGCATATGCTGTCAGAATCTACAGACATTATGGTAATGATGCAATCAATGTGGTAAAGGAAAACCCGTACAGGCTTGCCATGGATATCTTCGGGATAGGCTTTATCACTGCCGACAAGATAGCAGAAAAGCTTGGCATCCCCAAGGACTCGCCGGTGCGTGCTCAAGCGGGAGTTCTCTACGTGCTTCACCAGCTTTCCGATGATGGCCACATCTATTACCCCTACGACTCGTTGATCAAAAAGTGTTCTAATGTTTTGCAGGTGGAAGAGTCTGGCATAACTTATGCGGTAGAAAGCATCGCAAACCAAAAAAAAGCCATCATTGAAAAGCTCGGAACCCTGAATACCGAACTCAGAACTAGCGAAACACGAGCTGTTTATCTTACCCCCCTTCATATAGCTGAGCTTGGGATAGTGAACAGGCTAAAAGCCCTTTTTAGTCACCCTAAGCAGATGAGATTGATAAACATAGATGAATCAATCGTGTGGTCGCAAAAGACCTTGAGGATGACACTCTCCGAGAGGCAGGTTGAAGCGGTGAAAGCTTCGGTTCATGCAAAGGCCATGGTAATTACCGGGGGACCGGGTACGGGAAAAACAACAATAATAAATGCAATCATAAAGATCTACAGTAGGATGGGCCAGAAGGTGCTTCTTGCCGCCCCCACTGGAAGGGCGGCAAAGAGGATGACCGAGGCAACAGGCCATGAAGCAAAGACTCTCCACCGCCTTCTTGAGTATAGTCCTGGAGGAGCTTCATTCAAAAAAAACGAGTCAAACCCTCTTGAGGCTGACCTTATTATTATTGATGAGGTGTCCATGGTGGACGCAGTTCTCATGTATCATCTCCTGAAAGCAGTGTCAATGAGAGCAACTATCATCCTCGTAGGGGACGTTGATCAACTGCCATCCGTGGGGCCTGGCAATATTCTCAAAGACATTATTGATTCAGAGTATCTTCCCACAATCCGTCTGAAAGAAATATTCCGACAATCTAAGGAGAGCATGATCATTGTAAATGCCCACAGAATAAATAGTGGCCACATGCCGACAACCTTCTATGACTCAAAACATAAAAAAGATTTCTATTTTTTTAATATAGATGACCCCGAAAAGGTGTTGGAGGAGATTGTAAGCCTTTGCAGAGATAAGATCAATTTGAGGTTTGGGTATGATCCAATGAATGATATCCAAGTGTTAACCCCAATGCATAAAGGTACTGTTGGAGTTACTAACCTAAATACTGTCCTCCAATCAGCGTTGAACGCTGTGGGTGATGAATTAGTTCGGGGAGGAAGGATTTACAGGGTGGGCGACAAGGTGATTCAGCTGAGAAACAACTATGACAAGGATGTTTTCAATGGCGATATCGGAAGGATTGTTGCTATTGACAAAGAAATTCAGGAAGTAACCATTAATTTCGATGGAAAGAAAGTTCATTACGAATTTCAGGAACTTGACGAGATAAGCCTGGCCTATGCCATATCAGTACATAAATCCCAGGGAAGTGAATATCCTGTGGTTATCATACCTATTTTGACGCAACATTTTGTACTTCTTCAGAGAAACCTCCTTTACACAGGGATTACACGAGGAAAGAAGCTTGTAATATTGATTGGAACCTGGAAGGCACTTGCCATTGCCATTAAAAACAATACCCCTCAAAATCGCTATACCATGCTCAGGGAAAGGCTTAAAAATCGGTAATACCCTCTTTTCAAAAAGAAAATAAAAAATCTACTGCAAAGCATCGGGGGACTTTTGTTCTCAAGAAAATGTCCGATAAACATATCAACTTGATGAAATCAAGTGAGATAGAATTTATAAAATGTGGGGATGAGGAGGATATATGGATAACATGAAACAATGTCCTTATTGCGCAGAAACAATAAGGAATGAAGCGCGTGTTTGCAGGTATTGCTTTACAGACTTTCAAGAGATTGAGAAGGAAAAAGAAGGCCAGTTCATAAGGGTCAGGGTCAAGACAGGAGATAAGACCTATGCCGGAGATTTATTTGTGCCTGACTATATGAGCCGCGTAAGTGATGTTGTCAACGATAAGAAGCCCTTTATTATTCTTGTGAATAGCGTGGAAGAGACGAAGGCTGTTGATATCAAAGTCGGCTTCATAGCCATAAACAAGAATATGGTGCAATCAATACGTCTTAGCGATGAAAAACAGACCGAAAAGAACCAGGAGTTTGTCACCCGGATGACACGCTTTGACGATGACGTTCAGAGGCGCATCGGACGTTTGTAGACAGATTACTCGTTATTCTGTATGAAAGCTTTCCCATTCACCCCGGCCTTTCAGCACCTCTTTGAAGACTTCAAGGGCTTTATTGACTAAAGGCATTCCTCCGTAAGGTGCTAACTGAAAAAAGGTCTCGGCAAGCTTTTTAGGATCACAACCAACATTAAGTGCCGCATTCACATGCAGCCGCAACTCATCTGCAGCGCCCAATGCTGCGAGTATAGCACATGCTATCATCTGCCTTTCAGGTAGGGTTAAGACTGTTCGAGAGTATAGATTGCCTGTAATGAACATGGAAAGATCATTGGCAAGGTCTCTGTCAAATTCCTTCCACATAAGATAGGGCGGGTCCAGTTTAATACCACCGGTCCACAACTTTTTTGCTGTTTCCTGCGTTCTTTTCTTCAATGTATTTTCATCCATAATCATCCTCCTTGTATAATGGTTCAGGAATTTGTATCATGCATCTTTCTCTGTCGTCAATAAATTAGATATGGATTGATTAAAGGTCAAACAGTGAAATCGCTTGATCTATAACCTTTATTTCAGGTTGATGAGATGATAGTATTTGTCTATACTGTTTTGGAATCTGAAAAACGATTTTGTTTGGAGGGTTGAATGAAAAGGTTTTTGGTCTATGCACTTGGAATATTTGTAATAATGAGTCTATCAGGTTGTGGTTACAATACAATGCAGATTAATGAAGAGGCAGTTAAGGCAGCATGGGGTGATGTTGAGGCTACTTATCAAAGAAGAAATGACCTTATCCCCAACCTTGTGGAGGTTGTGAAGTCCTATGCAAAACATGAGAAAGAAACGCTCCAGGCAGTAACAGAGGCACGGGGGAAGGTGGGGAGTATACAGGCAGGTGCTGACATAGTAAATGACCCCAAAGCATTCAGCCAGTTTCAGGAGGCGCAGGCGTCAATAGGCAACGCCTTATCCAGACTGCTTGTTGTTGTTGAGCAGTACCCGGACCTTAAGGCAAACCAGAACTTCAGAGATCTTCAGGTTCAGTTGGAAGGTACTGAAAACAGGATTAATGTGGCAAGAACAAGGTATAATAAGGCAGTACAGGAGTTTAACACTTCTATTAGGATTTTTCCGAACAGTGTGACAAACAGCATTCTCCTCCACCTGAAGCCCAAGGAGGCTTTCAAAGCTGAGGCAGGCGCAGAAAAAGCACCAAAGGTGAAGTTCTAGGCTTAAGGCTGCTTATGAGTTTGGATTTCGGGGTTCAGAGACACCACTGCAGTATCAAAAAGAAAAGTAATAGAATTTTCAGTGCAATTCCATATTCGTTTCTCATTTTTATTTTTTTTGTAGCCTTGTGGCCTTGCTCTTTTCGTCTTTTCAACTTCGAAATAGATTTTCTTTCCAGGGCCTATGCCACTGAGATCCCGCCCCTTAAGGGTTACATCAATGATTATGCAAACATGATTCCTCCCACTATTCGAACAAAGCTGACAAATGAGCTCAGGGAGTTTGAACGAACTGACTCAACACAGATTGTTATTCTAACTATCCCATCCCTCGAAGGGTTGACTATAGAAGACTACTCAATTAAGGTTGCAGAGGCATGGAAGATTGGTAAAAAAGGAAGAGACAATGGGATCATCCTGATTATTGCAAACCAGGAAAGAAAGATACGCATCGAGGTTGGCAGGGGCTTGGAAGGGAAGTTGACAGACCTCATGGCAGGAAGGATTATTGATCTTGTGGTGAAGCCAAGATTCAAGAGGGGGGATTTCAGTGGCGGTCTTGTAGCAGGAATAGCAGCACTGATCGATGCAACAAAAGGAGAATTCAAGACAGACGATGATAGACCTTCCAGAACAATAGAGTCATTTTCACCCTTTTTTACCATTTTACTCTTTGGTGCAGTAGGCCTTTTAATATTGGGAAATATCTCTCCTGTTCTTGGAGGTGTCGCAGGGGCGATTGGTCTCCCTGTTACCGCATACTTTGTTTTGGAACCTTCTGTCTTTACCCTTATTCTTTTGTGCATTCTTGGTCTAATCATGGGCATTTTTTTACCCTTTCTTTTTTCAGGGGCTGGCCAGGGCAGAGGCGGCATGTTCTTTCCCAGAGGAGGGTCCTTTGGTTCACGCGGTAGGGGCAATGATGATTTCGATTCACGAGGCGGATTTGGCGGCGGCGGAGACTTTGGCGGCGGGGGAGCCTCGGGGGACTGGTAACGATGTATCAGGCAAAAGCAGACTCTTTTTTTACTGAAGATGAAAAGGAAAGGATAAAAGTCACTACCATAGGTGTTGAGGCGAGGACCATCGGAGAGATTGTTACAGTGGTGATCGATCAAAGCAGTGATTACAAAGAGGCAGATGTTCTGGGCGGGGTATTCATTGGAGGCCTTGCATCACTTCTTGCATCTTCAATATTCTTTAATGGATCTGTCTGGGCATTTATACCCCTTGCCTTTATCCTTTTTTTCCCAGGCTCCATGATCTTTCGGTGGATTCCCGCACTGAAGGCAGTTTTTATAGGCAAAAAAAGAAAAGAAAAAGCGGTAAAAGAAAGGGCCCTCAGAGCATTTTATGAACGGGGACTCTATAAAACAAAAAAACACACAGGTGTACTTTTCTTCCTGTCTTTATTGGAACGTAAGGTGTGGGTTCTTGCCGACAAGGGAATTCATGACAAAATACAACCGCAGACATTGAACAAATTTGCAGGTATGGTTTCAAAAGGCATAAGGGAAAAACGGGCCTCAGACGCCTTATGTGAAGCAATTATTGGTGTAGGCGAGCTCCTCTGGGAATATTTCCCTATAAGTGATGCTGATACAGATGAACTCCCGAATGTTGTTGTGTTAGAACAGGATGTAGAGAAATCTTAATTTTTTTCGCCCAAGACAGTCTCACTACATAGATAATTCTATTCTGCTGTTTAGAGCGCTACAACCTCTTTAACCTCAGGAACTTCCTGCTTAACCACTCTCTCAATTCCCATCTTCAGGGTCATTTGGCTCATAGGGCAACCGCCACAGGCACCCTTCAAAACAACTTTTACTACACCGTCAGGTGTCACATCAACCAATTCAACATCTCCTCCATCAGCTTTAAGCGCAGGTTTGACTTTTTCTAATGCTGCTGCCACTCTTTCCTTCATGTTTCCTCCTTACTTTCTCATGTTTGATACACCAAACTAATGCAGAAAGGTTCACCTGTCAACACAAATTTGCTGCGCCAACAGTGATAAAGAAAGAAGACTGCCAACTTGACAGCCTTCTTTCTTAACATTTTCCTATGCTTTGATGATTTCGAAAGACATTTGGCCGTCTTCGTACTTCAGGGGTTTGACGGAGACGTCCATGCCGACTTTTGCATCTTCAGGTTTTATGTCGCTCGCAAGGCGAGCGAAAAGCTTCATATCCCCAAAATCCACAACTCCCATTGTGTAGGGACAATCTTTTTCAAAACCAAAAGGTGCGTAGTAAGCAATGGTGAAGGTCTCAAGTTTGCCTTTTCCTGGCATCTCGAACCAGTCCATATCATTAGAGAAACACGAAGCACAATCAGCCCGTGGTGGAAAGAACTTGGCCCCACATTGTTTGCAAACGGTACCTGCAACCTTTCCCTCAGATAGCAAATCGACAAACTTTGCGGTTTTTGTCATAGCTGTAAAACTTCTTCTTCCGAATTTTTCGAATCCCATAATATCACCTCCCGAAGATTGTCACGTTGCCATACAAGCCAACGCCACCAACATTATGAACCAGACCAATTTCAGGGCTGCCTGGTACCTGCATAGGGCCTGCTTCGTCACGAAGTTGCAGAACAATGGTCCTTATCTGTGAACCACCTGTTGCACCGATTGGATGTCCTTTGGAAAGAAGGCCACCATCAACATTTACAGGGATCTTCCCTTCCTTGTATGTAGCTTTTTCCCTAATGAGCTGTTTCCCTTCACCCATAGGGGCAAAACCAAGACCCTCATATGCCATAATCTCAGCAATGGTGAAACAGTCGTGAACCTCTGCTACTTTCACATCTTTTGCAGTTATGCCTGCCATCTTGTATGCTTCCGCAGCCGCGCCATAACCAACACTGAGGCCTTTCGAAAAATCAGGCCTTGCTGCCATGTTCACTGCTTCAGAGGCAGCACCTATACCGAGAATCCAGACAGGTTTCTTGGAAAATGCTTTTGCTTTCTCTGCGTTTGCAAGGATAACGCAGGATGCTCCATCGGCATTTGCACAGGCATCACCTACTCTGAGTGGCCACGCTACTGCTCCAGCCATTCTCGCATCGGGGTTGTTTGGATCGAAGTCTGCGGGTTTTACACCTTTCCTGTAAACCGCCCTTTCGTTAGTCTGGCCATAGGTTCCTGATTTTACTCTCACATTCATGAGGTCATCATGGGTTAACCCATTTTTCGCCATGTAAGCCTGGGCATAAAGGGCATAATAAGCTGGCATCATGGTTCCAAAGGGAGCCTCCCACTGGATGTCAGCGCCACGCCCCATTCTCTCCTGGGATTCGGCTGAGGTAATTTCTGACATCTTCTGGAAGCCAAGAACCACGACAACATCATGTAGTCCTGCCTTAATCATGCTGTATGCTACCTTTACCCCGCTACTGCTGGAAGAACAGACGGTCTCGATATAGAACGTTGGCTGTGGAATGAGACCCAGATACTCTGCAAGCACACCTGCAGGCGATCTCTGTTTGTCATATTCAGGCGCAGAACAGAAAATGGATGCAGCGACATCTTTCTGCGTTATGCCTGCATCCTGCATAGCCTCTTTAAAGGCCTCGAAGGCCAACTCTCTGATGGAGCCCTCATAGCCCCTTACAAAGTAAGTTTGGCCTACACCAATAACTGCAACATCTTTTGCCATAACTCCTCCTTCGTTTATTGTTTTTTTGCGTTTTTGCTCCGCTGATACAATGTTACAAATCGGTTATGTTGATCCATATCCCGCGAGAAGACATGGGTACCGTCGTTTTTTGATACAAAATAAAGGTAATCCACAGAAGCCGGATACAGTGCAGCTGTTATAGAATTCCAGTCAGGATTACATATAGGGCCCTTGGGAAGCCCCGCAAATGCATAGGTGTTATACGGGGTATAGGTGGTAAGATCAGTTTTCTTTATAGGCTCATTGAATGCCTTTGTTCCGTAAATAACTGTGGGGTCTGCATCAAGGGACATTCCCCTTTGTAAACGGTTATGAAAAACTGCTGATATAATTGGTTTCTCCTCTTTGAGCTTTGCCTCCCTTTCAATGATCGAGGCAAGGGTAAGAGTTTTATGGATGTCGAACTTGAGCTCCTGCATCCTTTTTTTTATACTCTCTTTTTCCAAATTTCTGAAGGTTTTTTTCACGATTGCCTCAATGAAAACATCAGCCTCTACTTCCTTACTATAGTAATAGGTGTCAGGGGTAAGATAACCTTCAAGCGAGTCGGCGTCAATTCCAATCTTTTGAAGAAAATCCTTGTTACTGGCCAGGGCAAGGAAATCTCCTCCCCCCATGATCGCAGTCTTTCCTATTGAAGCAGCAACGTTGTAAAGGTTGTACCCTTCAATGATCTTTAAAGCATAAATATTACGTTCTCCTCTGCCCAATCTTTGTACCACGTCTATAATAGACATATCTTTTCGCAGCGTATATTCTCCCGCAATAAGCCTGCCCCGATAAGGCAGTGTGCAAAGGACAAAGAGTATGGAAGAATAAATGACGCCATCATTCTTCAATTTTTCCGCAATATTCCAGAGGCCCGTACCACTTTTTATAACTAAATTAATTTGCGCTCTGTTATTCTCCTGTGGGATACCTGCAAATATAATCGTTTGTGTTATCACAAAAAGGAAAACTATGGTAACAATAATGTTTCTATTTACGCATTTGGGCATCAAGATATCCCTGGAGTATTATCTGAGCGGCCATCACGTCAATATAAGGTTTTCTCTTTTTATGGCTTATCTGGGCCATCTCAAAAACCCTATTTGCCTCATTGGTGGTAAAACGTTCGTCCCAGAGAACAATACCAATCGAAGTATATTTTTGTACTGCCTCTGCAAAAGCCATAACTTCAGCAGCTTTTTTGCCTATAGCTCCGTTCAAATCTTTTGGAAGACCGATGACTATCTTCCCAATGCCATGTTCCTCAACAACGAGTTTTAACTCCTCCAAGTCTTTTTCCAAGGTTGTTCTGCGATAGACCTTCAGCCCTTGCGCAATGCTTCGGGTTGTGTCAGACAAAGATATACCTATCTTCTTGTTGCCTACATCGAGACCGAGTACGCGCATGTGCTATTATAGCAATTTTCATTGAATATTCAAGCATAATATGGGGTTTCTATTGCTGAGACTCATGGTAACCTGTCCTTGTATTTCTGCTTGAGGTTGCCCTCCAACTTTATTTATTGTACAGTGTGACCGGCTGATTAATAGACTCACTGATTACTACATACCTACTCAAAATAGAATCAAATAAAAGATTATCTGTAACATAATTGAGTGGATTTTGTAATAATCCGCCTGCTCAACTCAATCGATTGTCTGTCATCCCCCCCTTCACGGTCGCCCTGCGAGAAAAGTTATTCCATAGCCCCTAACCAATTAATCGCTTAGGGGCTAGGTTTCCATCCCTCGAGACACATGATATTTGATACATATATTCATTTCTCTGATGCCCATCGCTTGCAGTGAGGAATTCGTTAACACCATCCTGTTACATAAGATTTCCTTTTCTTGACAACCCCTGTTTCTTTGCTATACTCAAATGTTAGAAAATAAAACATACAAGAGGATTGTCATGGCCCAAACGGAACCTGTCAAGCTACGAGTGTTAACAATGAAAGATTTAGATGCTGTGACTGAAATTGACTATGGACTGCTTGGAACGAAGAGAAGGGGGTACTGGGAAGCAAGACTTGAAAGTCTTGAGACATCTGGGGTTCCCTCTCTAATTGCTGAAGTTGATAGGAAGGTCATCGGTTTCATTCTTGGTAGGGCTAGTGGCTGGGAGTATGGTATCCCTGAAAATGTGGCTTGGATAGATACTCTCGGCGTGATAAAAGAATATCAGAAAAGGGGGATTGCGCGGATCCTTTTCAAAGAAATGTTTAACATGTTTAAAAAGGTTGGGGTAGATACAATCTATGTCTTTGTGAACTGGAAGGACTGGGATCTTCTGCAATTTTTTGACAAAATGGGGTTCAAACGAGGCGATATGATCAATCTCGAGCTAAAGATTTAAAAGATTCAGTGCATTACAGATGGTTCCTAGCACGGGTAAAAAGATATTATTTCTTTGATCCTTTTTAAACCGTTATTAACAATCTCCTATAAAAGATTTCCTCTTAGAAGGCAGTAAAACTCCCTTTGCAGGCTTGCTTACAGAATCCAAGGTTCAGTTTGTCGGGTATGCTCTGCCTTTTATAGCAATAGACAACCTGGCTAATTGTGTCATTCCTGAAGATAGCACAGTATCCAATCGATCCAATCCTTGGACAGGAACTCTTGACCCACTTGTTATTCCCTAAGCCTCTCGAGGTACATTCTTTTTCCATAGAGGCAGGAATCGATTTGCTACTGGCGAACTCCATGCACGATATAATTGTCCCCTGATCATGCGTTTGACACGAAGCAACGTCTCCATGTACATGCAGAGAGACGAGACAGAAGAAAATACCAATGGTCACTGAAAAAGGTATGGCCAAACCCTTCTTCATGTTCCCTCCCATGGACTAAAGTCTATTATTTACAAATAATTTTATATGATTCTTTGAATTTACGCAAATAGAACAAAGCTTACAACACCAGGAGGGGATGTTTATTCTTTACATATATGAGTATTCCCTTTTTTGTCTTTTCTTTTACTGTAGCCAGACCCTGATTTACAGGCATAATTTCCAGAAATAAGACAAATATTGACATATTCCATACAAAAAATAGACAATGAGCTTATATTTACAAACAAAACCTGCATCATGTAACCATATGTTGCCTACGTACTCCATATTCGCACAATGGACACGTACAGAGCCTGTGAGTTAGTTATTCTCATTCAGTTAAACGCCCTTTCTCCACATTTTCTGTTGCCACAGGTACCCCACCAGATGCAGCGCAGGTAAGATGAGCAGATAGAATGTGTTGGTT